>CANQBN010000070.1 GCA_947588855.1 uncultured Lachnospiraceae bacterium | reverse complement strand
CCGCACCACACGACCCGTCTGACTTCTCCGGTGGTCGCTCGCCCTGTGGGGGTCATGGCGTCGGGAAGTCTGCCGCTCCATCCTGAACAGAAAGTAATTGAGATGCTGAATATTCAGTTGTCAGGGGGTTATGAAGGGGAGAAATTTATCCTCCTACTTCTATACGCGCTTTTTTGGGCAGAAAATTAACTATCCCTTCAAAAAAATTTTTTCTTTGAGTAGGAGAAATTTATCCCCCTACTTTACAACGGACATTTTTGAGCCGAAAATTGACTATCCCCTTAAAAAATTTTCTGCTGTTGAGGGAAATGATTTATCCCCCTATATCTATAACGCGCTTTTTTGAGCTGTTTTTTAAGTATCCCCCTCAAGAAATCTGCCGCTATGTGAGAGAAAATGTGTCCCCCCACTTTACAACGGACAAATTTTCACCGTTTTTTAAGTACCCATAAAAATTTTTCTTTCGTCTTTCTCTGCTTGGTTCGTTCATTTTGAATTGTCTCGTAATCCGATCATATTTGCCGCTCGCGCCCTGATCGGAGGGGAACATCTCAGCCCACATCTGGTTGATGTGTCACAGGTCCTTTTGCCTCCCCGCGGTTCTCGCCGGGCTGCCCCCATTGCGTGATCCTTCTTTTGTGAAGGGCTGTGGCTGGGCAGGAGTATCATTGTACCGTTCAGCTTTCTTTGCGAACGGGCCGCACCACACGGCCCGTCTGACTTCTCCGGTGATCGCTCGCCCCGCGGGAGTCATGGCGTCGGGAAGTCTGTCGCTCCATCCTGAACGGAAAGTAACTGAGGTGCTGCTTATTCGGTTGTCCAGGTCATCCAGAGGGAGAAATTTATCCCCCTACTTCTATACGCGCTTTTTTGAGCAAAAAATTGCCTATCCCCTCAAATTTTTTTGAAAAAATTTTTTGCTTTCTTGCGGATAGCTTGAATATGCCGGGAAACAACTGATTCACAGATACTATACGTTTTCGAGTAATCTTTTTGCGTGACACCTTTTTTTATTACCTCAATATAGATTTTCCTTTGTGCGAGTGTAAGAGAAGTAAGGAACTCTTGTTCAACAGCCGCAGTTATAATGTCCTGAGTAAAGTCGGTAGGGTCAGCTATCATCTTTGATGTGTCCATTTCTTTAGAAGGATCGTCAGTGTAAAGGCCCGACAGAGAAACTGCGTCCTGCAACTTGTCTGAATCAGACTTGGTAGCATAATCCCTTGCTCTATGCTCCTCTGCTCGTAGGAAACGTATTGTTTCCTTATCTACCTCAGTTTCTTCGCCGGTACTCTTTACTCTGACCATATATCTGCCGTCTTCAGTCGTCCATAGAACATAGTCAAAGTCTGTCGGGGTTTTAGGGGGTCTCATAATTTGTCCTTTCCACTGATATGGAACAGCGGAAAGGACAAGAAAAGAGAGCCGCATGACGGTGAACATACCTTACCGGACAGACAGATAACTAAAAAAGTGATCTGTTCATGCGGCTTTGGTAAGACTCGCCTATCAACGGCTCCACAGCGCAGCTATATAAATTTTTTTATGGATTTACCAGCTATTCTTCATGGCTTTCTATGGAACGGGTAACTAACAACTCTCACTCTGTAGCCACAATTTTTCAAATAAATGAACAATTTGACCATCTTAAACTCAACAATCTGTCCCCCTATTATTTGGGCAGATCCTTATATCTTTTTCAGTTTAAAAAGGGCGCCAAAATCTGAAAGAGCCTAACGCGGCAAAAAACGCGGGTGAATATCAGCACGAGCAAGGTGTAATTATTTGCCCCTATTCGTTTCTATTTTGTAACCAATCTCGCAAAAAAAGCCGACGGCTTGTGAGCTTACCCACAGAGTCATCGGCTCTGTATTATTGTATTTTGTATCTTATACCCTGGCCTGTAATAACTGACTATCTACTCATATAATCGGTCGTTGATTAGATTGCAAAGACGAGCCAAAGCGTTTTTCTGCGTAGCAAACATCTCATTTCTGAAGCCCATTTTACGAAGGTCCTTTCAAATCTGTTCGAAGGGATTTATCTCCTAAATATGACATATGACGCTTAATCTTTCCTCAGCTTGCTTATTACCCACGCAACTACAGAGCCGCACACAGCGCCAGCCACATCCAGTAGCGTCTCGTCCCACTGCAAATGCCTCCCCGGTATCCAGAGTTTTCCCACTTCGGCCACCACCGCCAGTATAGAGATTGCGAGTACCGAGATGGCGCAAGCCGCAGCATCCCTGTGCGGGTCCCGGAATATGCTTCTCTTTGCAGAGCAGCACAACAATATGCCTGCCACACAAAACACCGCCGGATGCGCCAGCTTCCTCAGAGCGGTATGGAGATTCGTTATATCGACTTCAACGCCGAATAACCGGATCACCCGCTTCACAGCCTGGGCAATTTCCCCGCTCAAAGCGGTTGTATCTTCTCCCGGCTGCCAGGACAAGTACAGGCATAGGCCCATCCACAGCAGCGTAACAGTCCACAAACTGTATGTCCACGTCTTTTCCCGCTTCTCCATCTTCTCGCCTTGGGTCATTCTTTACGATGCGCTGCTGAAACAAACTCCGTTGAAACCGTCCGCGGCCTCCTTCGTCCGAAAAGCGATCCGGAGTACGGCCATCACCTGGCAGTTGTCCGAGACCTTTACGATCTGCCGCTGATTGGCGTCGCTGTCCAGCGTTGCAAGAAACGACTCGTCCGCATAAATATCCACATGCTTATGATCACCGCGGCCAGGGTCATAATCGACTCCCATGCATCCGGAGATATTCACGGGAATACTGTAGCTCAAATCATCCAGCCGCTGGAATTCGCCTGCCGAGATATACTTAAAAGTATGAAAAGCGGTGACACCTGGGTTGATAGGCGCGGCGGTAGTATTCAGATCTTTTCCTTTGTCCGCCTGTACAGCCTCCGTGATGGTTCGGAGGATTTCTTCATAATAGATCCTCTGCCCCTCGTCGTTGGGATGGATCCCGTCTGACGTCAGGGCGGCATAGTTCAGCGCAAAAGGCGTGATAGTGTCCACCACCGGATAATTGTAGCGATACGCCAGGTTTCGGATCGCCTGGATCTTTTCGCTGTTTCCCTGCTGGGAGCTCTCCAGGATCGACAGGATCGCACAGTTGGGATATTTGTTTATGACCGCCTGTACCATAGATTCATAGGCGAGGGAGAAGCCCTCTGCTGGGTCCGGTTCCCCATAACAGAGGATCGCCAAGTCGTAATCTATCCCGTCATCCAAGAGCATGATCTGAGCATAGCCGGCATAGCTGGTGTTGCCGCCGCCCATGGAGAGATTGGTGATCTCCACGTTGACCTGATATTGCTTCATCAACTCGATCTGCAAACGGGAGATCCAGTTCAGATTGACCGTCTCTGCCCCGGTCCCGGCGCCGATGGAGTCGCCCACGATCAGGATATGAACGTCAAAGCCGTCGGCCAGCTTCTGATAGAAGGAATCATTGGCCATGATCTCCGCGCTCCGTACCGGGGACTGAAGCTCTTCGGAGAGTCCTTCCTCGTCCCACTGGGCCTGCATCTGGGTGCTGAGCTCCTTCAGGGCCTCCTCCCGCATGTCCTCCCGGGCCTTCACATACAGCATCATGGCAACCAGCCCCACCGCCAGAACCAGGATTAGCACCGTCAGCATCGTATTTCTGAATCTCTCACTCCGCATTCTCCGTTTTCCTCCTCTGTGTCATTGCGTTGTTTAATCCATTTATATGAGTTAAATATGTTTAGGTGTTTAGGCCGATTTCAGGTCCTGGCTTGAAGCCTATACAGTATCTTCCGCGCCAGTCCTATGAAATACTGAAATTCGTCTGCACGCCAAAAGGAGGCCAGGTAAATCAAATTCGGCATGGCAAGGCAAACTGCCAGCTTAGCCACAAAAGCTGCGTATACATTTTCAATCCGGACCATCCCGCCCAGTAGCATTGTCACTAGGCACGAAAAAACGGCCACAGCCGTATAGGTCAAAAAGGCAACCGCATAGTGACCGGCTTTTTTATGGAACACATGCTTATATAATACATAGGGCTCCACCCAAATACAGGTTGTCACCGTACTGATGAATGTGCCCCAAAAAACGCCGGCCGTGCCCATTCGCTTTGCCAGGATGATCGAAGCGACGATATTGATTGCGGATTCAGCAAGTGGCCTGTATCTGTCAAAATAAAACGCGCCAGTTGCCGACCGAAAAGTGATGACAGCGTTTCTCATTCCGGTCAGGTAGAAATTGATCACTATGATCAAAACGGTGAATTTATCAAAAGTCAAACTGTCCCCCAGCCACAGGCTGATGAAGGGGTCGAGCAGTTCCCAAAGGCAACACGCGCAAAAACCGTATATCCAGGCAGTTAGGAAGAAAACCCGGTCAAAAGTCTTTTCCAGCCTCACCCTGTCATTTCCCGGCTCAGAAGCGTTTAAATTGCCCACACTGGCAATGACCGAATTAAATACCTGAGCAATGATTTTATTCAGGGCATCGGTGATCATATAGTAATTTGCATACATCCCCACGGCAGTCAGCCCCACATAGCGGGAAAGGATCAGATTGTCTGTGGACATGACCACCATGCTGCCGATCTTATGAAAGACCATAGCCCCAATATTCTTTTTGATGTCCTTTACTGTCTCCTTTGGAAGAGGTTCTGCTTGTTTCTCTCGGAGAT
This sequence comes from uncultured Lachnospiraceae bacterium, assembly GCA_947588855.1. GTDB lineage: Bacteria > Bacillota > Clostridia > Lachnospirales > Lachnospiraceae > UBA3402. The sequence continues at coordinate 9,497 of CANQBN010000070.1, read as the reverse complement.
AAGGGTACATCTTATCCGCTGTCAGGGAGACCCCAACATTTTCTGCGAAAGTGAACAGCACCTGCAGCACCAGGAACAAGATATAATCGCGAGTCATGATAAGCGCCGCGATCTGCGCCACGTTCAGGAGGAAATAAAACCCATAGCGGTAGATCGTGGCGATATAGCGCTTCTCATCGCATATGATCAGAGCGCGTTTATAGGAGAAGAAGTAGGAAATCACCGTATTGGCGGCAAAAAGCCAATAAATCAAGGTCAAGTTGGGGATATCCGGGACCTGGTCCATGACCAAGGTGTAGTAGGGCGTGAAGGCGAGACCGATGACGGCGATTGTGCAGCCAATGAGGATATACGCCTTGCGGTACAGAGCCATCAGGCTTTTGACCCGTTCCGTATCATGCTCCGCCAGGGGCTTGTAGAGTGCGAAATTCATGGCTGGACCCACGCCCAGTTCTACCAGAGAAAAGATCGTCAGAATATTGCTGAACAGGCCGTTGAGGCCCAGATATTCCTCGTTGAGGCAGTGAAGAAAGACGATCCGGGCAACAAAGCTGATTATGATCCCCAGAAACTGCCCAGCAAAGGCGGTGATCAGATTCTTAATAGAACTCTCTGTGCGTGACATAAGCTATCTTCCAATTTGAATTCGTAAGTGTCCTGTGCGTGGCCGCTGAAACGCCATTCTCTGATTCTGCATATTGGCTTCACATTGCCGAATGATATTTGGAATATGGTCCGCAATAACCAAAAAGCCAAAGATCCAAATAGAAGAAATCTGTGCCTCCATCAAAAATGTCATCAAAAAAGAAAACAGTGTAACGGATACAAGGCCCGCCAGGAAATGCTCCCGGTACTGATAGAGCCTTTTAGCCGCCATAACAAAGGGGATGATAAACAGGATAAGGCCGAACGCGCCGCTCTGTATCAGCACTTCCAGAACCGCATTGTGGGAATAATAGAACATGCTACCTACTTTGATCAGGCCATGTCCCTCCAACAATCCATGCCCAATGATAGGAGACCGCAAGATAACCAAATAGGCCAAATCCCACATCACAGTCCGGCCTGTGAAGGTGATCGATTTTCCTAGAATATCCTCAATGATAAATGCAAAAAACTCCTGAAGTCGCAGGAACACAAATGCAACCTGCATCACCGCAAACGTAGTGAACAACAGATATGAGTTAAGATACTTTGTCAGCCATCCTCTATAGGCCAAAAGAATGTATGCGATCATCACGAACCAAGCTACTACTCCGGTAGCAGACCAGGTGATAAGCACAGTGGCAGAAATCATTGCAATCATGAGGAAGGCCGCGAATGTCAGCCTTCGGTTTTTGAACGCGGAGGATATGCACGCTACCGACATAAGCGGCAGTGAAACTCCTACAGCCAAAGAATTATCGTTTCCCAAAAAATTGAATGTGTTCCCATAATAGCTATCGGCTGCAATTCCATTCGGGAAAAACAACAATACAATAAAGTTTATCGTGATTAGCACAAGATAAATCGCAAAAACAGTAGAGAAATACTTCTTGCTGTTTTGATCGACGCACAACTCTGTCAGCATACAGAAACCGATCACTGTGCCGCAATTGACGACTAGACGCCAGTAGTCTCCGTGATTTATAAAGGTGCTGACCAGCAGCATGACCTCATAGGCGGAGATCGCTATAATCATCTTCGACGCTTTTCCCGAAAGAAAATACAATAGGAAGATCGCAGCAAAAGATGCCACCCGCCAATAATCGAAGAGGGATTCCATTGTTGGGGCAATAAACTCCAGGCTGCTTGGTTTAAAAAAGGGCAATAACAAAAAAGTCAAAAATACCGTGTTATTTAGATTTCGTATCTTTCGTCTTTGCATTTGCAGATCTCCCCTTTAGCCTACTTCGTATTGTGCGTATTCCATCTAACATCTCTTTCAAAGCGTGAATAAAATAAACTGCGAAAATTGGACAGCGCTTCAGTCTGAAAAAGATGTTTGCGCGTATGTCCAGAAAGTGTTGATCAAGCTCAGAGGAAACGCTCTTGAACACATCTGTGTTTATGACTGTGAAAATAATCTCCCGCTTTTGCGCATACCCCAGACTGGCACTGCCAAACAAATTCACCGTAAGCACTCTGACAAATGCCTCAAAGGCTCTTCTATCTTCTAACTTTAAAACATCTGCAGGATATTCTCCGGCGATAATCGCCTCTCTGATTGCTGTATGTGCAGCTGCTCGGCTGTAGAACAGGCTCAACACATCACGGTTTGTGGACGCCGAATTCGGTGTCACTCGGTAATGATACAGCACAAGGGGGGTATACAAAAACGAATCGATACATTGATATAACTTCAATTTAAATTCCGTATCTTCCGCGACGCTTATTGTCTCGTTGAAAGACAGTCTTCCTTTAACAGAACTTGCTTTTTCAAGGCAAATACACATAGATCCCCATGAAATAAACCGGGCAAAGCTATTCAAGTCATTCAGATCATCGTACAGAATATCGTGGTCACTTTTGGGGGCTTTTGGCAGAAGCGGCGTAAAATGTTTTTTTTTGTCAAATTGATCGAGTTCAAACAATACCAGATCCACATTTGCTTTAATCGCCTTTTGAATACATATTTCCAGCGTCTCGGGTTCTATCTGGTCATCCGCATCGACAAAATAGATCCATTCGCCTGTCGCCGCGTTTATACCAGCATTACGTGCAGAAGATACTCCGCCATTATTCTTATGAATAACCACGATCCTGTCATCGCGTGACGCATATTCGTCACAAATCGCGCCGCTGTTGTCGGGGGAGCCGTCATCCACAAGGAGTATTTGCAGATTGTGGTACGTCTGGTTGACCACGCTGTCCAAGCATTGCCGCAGATAGGATTCCACCTTATATACAGGGATGATAACAGATATTTTCGGATTCATTTCAAGCCCTCTTTTTTATGGTATGAGCCAGCTAGCAAGCTGTTGGCAATCGTTTACAAGTATCGGATAACCGGTCCCTGTCTGCGCTACATCATTTGAAAACCCAAATCCATAGGTTACGCCTAAGAACTGTACTCCTGCCTGCAAAGCCGCCTTCTGGTCGCCCTCAGTGTCCCCAACCATCAGACATTTCTCTCCGTCCGAAACACTGGTCTTTTCCATGCAGAGCCGGATAAGGTCTGCCTTTTTAAGTTTTCCTTCAAAGTCCGTCCCAGCGATCCAGTCAAAAAATGGAGTGAACCCGAAATGCTCGAGGAGCTTTTTTGTGTAATCCTCCCGCTTGTTGGTGGCAACGCCTATTTTGATTCCGTGTTTACGGCAAAGGCGCAAAATATCGTAAATTCCCTCATATGGTACAGCCTCTAAAAGGAACCTGTCCTTATAGACATCCCGCCAAGCTGTTGCCAGCTCCCACGCCTGCTTCTTTGGCAGGTTGTAACGCTGCTGAAATGAATCCTGGATGGGAGGGCCAATAAAGATCTTCTTTTCTTTCAATGTAAGCGGCGCAAGTCCGAATTTTTCCAAGATATAGTCGGTGGCAAGGATGATCCCTTTGGATGTGTCCAGCAGCGTACCATCAAGATCAAAGAAAACCGCCTGATATTTCATTTCCCCGCCTCACTCTCATACCGCGAAGGCGTCAGGAAGGACAAGTCAATTCTTTCTCTATACAGAGGGATCCTGCCGGCAATTTTCCTGTTAACAGATGCCAATCTCTTATAATTCGTAGAAAGCTCCAGTCCGTCATCGTAATAGCTCTCGTTCACACTTGAGCCGAAACCGTCAAAGCCGGCCAAGGTGACAGATCTGACATCACATTCTGACAGGGCATTCAGAAACATGATCAGAGAATTGTCCTCAATTACCCTGTCGCTGTCCAGCAGCTTCGCATAGTCCATCACATAGTCAAAGGGCCTTGCGGCGGAAGTTATATTGGAGGTCGCGATCACGGCGACGCTCTCCCCCAACCTCTTGAACTCTGTCAAGAGCGTACTGTATCTCTTGGCGTTGCTGATAAAGACAGCGCCGACCGGAAAACCGTTGGGGACAAAGTTGACCGAGATCACCAGCGGGTCTCTTTCACGGATAAAGGCTTCTATCTCTTGCCTTTTTGTCAGTAGAGTTTTCCCCGGTCCCAGAAGTAGCAGATCTTTTCCCGACACAAGCTCGCTGATTGGCCGCTCCGCCTCTATAGTTTTCTTCTGGTAACCTACATACAGCCGTTCTATACACTCCTGCCGGTAATTGAGCTTTAGTTCCGGCGGTATCTCTTTTGCGATCTCATTGACTGCTTTGACAGACAATGTTTTTTTATTGAGCAGATAATCAATATAGTTCGGGTGGCAGTCATTAGAGGCTGACAAATAGTAGAGTAGGTTGTATCCCCAGTACTTCTGATGATAGATACGGAGTATATTGGTATCTATCGCTTCCAAAAGTTGACTGATATCATAGTTCTTACCGTAGTTCTCATTGAGATACATGGCGATGAGCTCGACCGGAGCGTTTCCCGCGCTTTTGCCCATACCATAGAGCGTTCCGTCTACAAGGATATCGTGCGTTGACCGCCGTTTGACGATTTCGCAGGTGTTCGCATAGGCCAACTGGAAATTGTTGTGGGAGTGGTATCCTATGCGGATTTCCGGTTTCAGATTCCTGTCCAGCAGATGGAAATAATGGAGCAATTCCTCTTTATGGAGCAAGCCGTATGTATCGACCATGGACACGGCATAGGGCGGCTGCTCATTGACAAGATCAATAAAATCCAACATATCCCGGTCTGAGTAAGCCGTAATGGATACCATCTGAAGAAACACTTTATATCCGAGCTTCATCAACTCCCGGCCAAACTGCACCGCCTCCCGCATCTTCGGCTGTTTGAATATGACGCGGATCCCATCCAGGACGCTTTCAGAGCGGGGGCAGATACGATTAATTGAACAGGTCCCATAGTCTATCATCCCCACCAGCATGGAAGCTCGTCGGTCAATTCCGGCAAGAATCCTGTTATAACATTCTGTACTGGGCTGAATCGTTCTGTTGAGATCAAACGGCTGCCTCTCGTCAAGAAAGCCTACCTCGATCACGTCAATATTCGCCTCGATCAGCCGTTCTAAAACACAAATGACAGTGTTTTGCCCAAAACGCCAGTCATTTACATATCCGCCATCCCGCAACGTGCAGTCCAATAACTGTATGCTCATTTTATCTCCTTTGATATTGCTTTAAGTCCGCCAGTTTGTAATTGAAAGATCCGCTCTTTTCAATCGGTGTAAAAGCTGCATGATATAGTTAACCAGCGCCGTTGTAAACACGGAATAAGCGATTAGACTCAAAAGATACAGCGGAAGAACCCATGTCCGGTATCTGGGAATGAGAAATTTGAATGCATTCACTACAAGGTGATGATTCAGATAAATGCTCCAGGAGATTTTGGACATCCAGGCAACAGCGCTTTGAAGCGGTTCCGGCAGCCTGGCGCCAAGCCGCTCTCCGGAAGAGAGCAGAACGATTCCCACAGCAAATAGAACAACATAGAGAAAGCTGCTCATCCCGTACCATATGTAGCTGGCCGCGAAGGCTACAGCAAGCGCCGCTGTACCGAGGAGAATAATACCCCCCCGTATCGTTTTTCCTATTGCCTGCTCATTCAGCAGGCTATGCCAATGCCAAGTCAGCACGCCCAGCAGCATACCGGCTACCCCGCGCAGGAGGGCATAGTTGCAAACGGAGAAAACGTGCGTACTCCAGTTATTTGTGGTTTTCAGCGTGTAAGCCATATAGGCATATATCCAGAAGCTCACTATAGGCGCGGCTGTGATCAGCGCCTCCTTATGCCGTTTGAGAAGTGCCCATAGAACATAGCCTACTGCCAACAGGATTGAAAGATACCAAGTCACATGGTTATAAAATAAGGTGTGCTCATCGCTGAGGATCGTTCCGTGCAGCATAAAAATCTCAGCAGCCTGCCCAGCAAGAAGAGAAGGCAACTGCGTGAAAGCCACCCTGTCAACAATGATAGTTCTCGCAAGGAAAATGACCATGAAGCTGAAAATATAATGGGGATAGTATTTCTTGACTCTGGCAAGCAGAAACTGCCCGGGCGTCATTTCCCCTCGTGGCCCGGCAGCCTGTTCCATCAGCATAAAACCGGAAAGGATAAAAAAGAACTCGACTGCGATGAATCCGCCACGGCTATTCACATTGTAAAAGGCCCAATAGTGGAAAACCGCGATCATTAGCGTAAAGGCGAACCTGGCGATATTGAGAGAATAAAACCTACGGAACTCATTTGCCTCCATGGAAGTCCTCCTATTTTACGCATAGGGCAACGTTGTCTCTGTGAATCCTTCTGCCCGCAACCAAAACTCCACCTGGGGGATCTGCCATGAGACATCAACATCTAATCCTCCCCAATTAGGAATCGCATAAGCGCGTTTTCCCATCCAAGGATACGGAAGCGGACCATTTTCGATCTCTTCAAGGCACTCCGGTCTTACTATAAATGTGCCGTCGGTAAAATAGATCTTCCCCTGTGAGTTTCGTTCACTATTTGCCCCAGCCATTTGTTCCTGGGTCAGATAATTGATGATCTGTCTGTCTTCTCCCAAAAATCTGGCTCTTGCAGGAGTAAATGCGCTGTATTCAGAAACTGTGGCCGCGGAATCAAATGTCGCGTCCCAGCGCAGTGCCTGTATTCCTTCGCTTAGTTGCTTCGGCAAAACAAACGGAGCATTACATTGCAATAAAACGACAAGCTCGATTTCTTTGCCAAGTCCCTTAACATATTCATACCCATGTACCATAGCATCTTGATGTTTTGCTTCTTTGGTACAGAGGTAATCTGGCCGATCAATGATGTGCGCTCCATTTTTTTGTCCGATTCTCTTAATTTCATTGGAATCTGTAGAAACATACACTTCATCAATTTCCGGAGTATGTAAGGCAGCCAGCAGTGCATATTCCATTAACGGTCTTCCCAATACAGGAAAAGTGTTTTTTCCCGGAAACCCTATACTTCCACCTCGCCCGAGAATCAGTGCCGGTATCATGCAATCATCCTCCCTTTTTTCTTTCACCCATCGGACTGGAGTCCTTAGTCAGGTTTCAACTTATAGTTGTAAATCAGCACATCCCCGTTAATGCCATCCTCAAAGTACACCGAGTAGTCCTTCTCGTCGACCTCCACGGATACAGCCAGGCGCCAGGAGCCGTCATAGTAGTACAGCGCCGCGCTGGGTTTGCCCTCTCCGTCGTAGAGCACCACCATGTGGAACACATCTTCCTTCACGCCGACAGTGACCAGGCCCACTACCGCTCCGGTGAAGGATGCCGGGTCCAATGTCTTGCCCGCTTCGGACCTGAGCGCATCTTCCACGGCGGTTTTCCCGTCCCCATAAGGGGCAAAGTCCTCAACTTTAAGCGTTTTGTTGTCTATCGTCGCGCCAAAGCCGCCCATATGCTTGTCCAGCACTGGCGGGAACGTCTCTTGACTTGGGCTGTTCTGCCCCGGCGGCGTGACCGGCAGCGGGATCGGCCGAGCTATGACTTTGACGTCATAAGAAAGTTCGTAGCTCCTGATCTGCACCGTGTTATTCTTGACCGGGTAATAGATGGACGCAAACCCCGAAATGGGATTTATAAGCGCGTATTCCGAGTAGATCGATGCCGGGAATACTGTATAAAGCCAATAGTCGGCTCCTTTTGTTGTGTCATAATAAAGGTTGTGCCACCAGTTCTTATCCACCGAGAGCGTCTGATACGGCTTGTCCGGCCTTGCAGTCACGCCGTTGGGCAGACGGGTGACCACATAATAGCTGCCTCCAGGCGGAACGCGGAATCGAATGGTGCCTCCCTCTGTCGGGGTGGAGTAAAAATTCGTCTCATCCGCCGTCACATACAGCTTTTCTTCCGTCTGCGCTGCGATCCCCCAAGGGAGCCTCTCATCAATACCCAGGATGTGCCCGTCCTCCCCAGAGGCGAGGGCATAGGCAAAGCCCGGCGTCGTCGTAATAGTCAACGTGGCCATCCCGGTCACAGCATCGAACCCCGTCTCCGTAAAGGCCGGGTCCGCACCCGGCGTCACCGGCGGGATGTCCGGCACGATGTACGGCAGCGCCTCCGGCGTCAGGCGCGACTCCACCAGAGTCGTCTCCGGTACGACTGTGGAAGCGGCGATGATCGTCTGCCCTTCGTCACCCCTTTCCCAATTCGTCAGCAACTTCGCCTCCCGGGTGTCATACAGCACATATTCCCGGGTGGTCTTTGTGTTATTCACGAAGAAAACGTTGTTTTCCCTCCTCACATCGGAGGGGTCGGACGGTGCCATGAGGTTGTATACATTCTTTTCTGGCATGGCAAATGCCACGCCTCTTGTTTCCGTCGGGTGTGCGTTGAAATACATGGCCGGCGTCATAGGAGTAGCGACAGGGGCGGCCGTGAGAACGATAGCCGTCTCATTTATGCCTTTAAAGACGATACGGCTCTCCTCATCCGGAACCTCCCATTCTGTTCCCTCTATATCCTCCGCGGCGTTATGCTCCACGTTGTACGAGGCGATCCCGTACTGGAGCTTCATCCCCGTTTTATCGACGAGCCTCGTATGGAGGATCGTGACGGTAAAGCTGTCTGAATCTGGGATCCTTGAGATATACACATTGCGGTAATTGAAGCCCACATCCTGGGGCAGCGGGTCTCCTACCGGCTCCTGCTCCTCCGTCTCGCCGTCTGGGGCCGTACTTGCTTCCGGCTCTTCGCCATCCGCCGCAAAGGCGGAGATGCCACTTGAAAGAAACAGGGACGCCAAAAGTACCATTACCAGCAAAAGACTGACAGTTTTTCTCATGACCAAGCTCCTTTCTTTCTTCTCACATTTTTCTCTTATTCTTTCTCCATCAGCTCGTCAAAATCCACCCGTTCAAACACTTCCAACTTTCCACCCCGGGTGGCGTTGCGAATTATAATGCCATGCTCGTCGCAGTATTTCTTTGCTGTCTCATAGGTCAGAATCATCTTTTGCTCTTCATCCAGGATCGTCCGCTGAGTGGAATCTCTGAAATCGGTAAAATGTTTTTTCTCCCCGCTGTAATCACAGTCACAGCCGATAAGATAAATCTCTTTGAACCCCATGTAGACCGCCAACTGCATAGCGGAGCAGGCCACAGTAAACGCGCCGTATACGATCATATAAGCGTCGCCGGAAAAGGCCAAGCGGGGCTTCATTGAGGGGCAGTATCGCATGGTAGAATGGTTCAGCCGGTCGAATGGATACGCGATAAAATCCACCTTTGGCTTCAGCATACGAATCAGCAGGTCAGAGGCAAAACATTGCTTCATCCCCGCTGCAAGCAGATCGTCCTCCAAGCTGAGATAGGCATCCATATCCTCTATCGCATAGTAAGTTGGCCGCCAATCCGTCTGAGGGAAGATCTTTGTTATAGAGTTCAGGCCAAAGGTATATTCACCCTTTAACGCTTCCACATCCTGCAACGTCAGGCTCGGCCCTGTGCAGACGATAAA
>CANQBN010000069.1 GCA_947588855.1 uncultured Lachnospiraceae bacterium | reverse complement strand
GCGGATGAAAACAATCTGGGAGATCTGCGCGTTGGCCAGTCTTTTTCATAATCTCCGATTACTCCTCGTCATAGATCATTTCACACACTCTTACCAGATTGTCCCGGTCCTCCGGTTTATCAATGGGGGGAACCCATCCTCTGGACTTAAAATCGTCCAGTATGGCGGGAATCAGCTTCTCTGTAAACGTCTGCTTATCGTCATGGAACCCATTGGCTTCCATGGTCTCCCGGAAGGTTCCCAGGCCGAAGCTCTTATAAAAATTCAGGATCGCGTCCGCCACATAGTCCGCCACCTCTTTGTTGGTCCCGATATTGGGAACGCCTACGATAGAGGCCAACTTCCGGATATTCTCCGTGGAAGCGTCTGCGTGGTGCCGGATCAGGGTGGGCTCCGCCATAATGCAGGCGTGGCCGTGAACGATATGATACTTGGCGCCGATAGCATGACCTACACAGTGGGCGTTGGCTCCGCCTCCGGTACTCTCTGCCATGTTGGCCGCGTAGGACATCTGAGACCTGGCTTCCACGTTCTTCGGATCCCGGTAAACCACCGGAAGCCATTTCCAGATCCGTTCAATGCAGTCAAAGGCAAGCATGGAGGAGAAATCGTTCTGCTTCACGGAAATCACCACCTCCAGGGCGTGGCTTAACGCGTCAAGACCCACGATGGCGCTGGGTTTCGGCGGCATACCCATGGTAAGGGCCGGGTCAATGATAACCATATCCGCCACCATATTTTCATTCATGAAGCTGTATTTCAGGTTCAGCCTGGTGTCCGTAATCACCGAGCTGACCGTCACCTCTGCCCCGGTACCGGAGGTCGTGGGGATCGCGAGGAATTTCACACTCCGGTTGAAAGACGGCTTCATTTTCGTCCCGGTTCCGCTGTAATCATGAAGAGAAACGATCTCCTCATCGATGTTGGCGATCAGGTTGGCCGCCTTGGCCGTATCAATGCTGCTGCCGCCGCCGATGGCGATGGTGCAGTCGCATTTTTCCTTTTTCAGGATTTCCGCCGCTTCCATGCAGATATAATCCGGCGGATTGGGCAGGGTTTTATCATAAGTTATGTACTCGATTCCGGCTTCCTCCAGGGTTTTCACGATGGGCTCGTAGATGCCCGCTTTGATCACGCCCGGGTCGGTAACTACCAGGCATTTTGTTCCGCCCAGATATTTCACTTTCTCCCCGGTCTGCTCCGCCGCGCCGTATCCGAATACAACATGGGGAATCCTGAATTTTTCAAATGATCGCATAATAATAATTTCTCCTTTCCCGGATAGAATCGGTTTATTTCAAATAGAAAGAATGGGTATTCGCTTCCGCGAAGCTCCCTGCCTTGAAAATACACGCTTTCTGACTGATGTCATCGTTGGTGCAGATGTAGATCTCATTGGTGCCCGGCCGAATACAGGGGTGGGTGGTCCGCAGATTCCGTCCTTCTTCCCTTCCCGGCATGAAAATCTGACCGATCGGAAATCCATAGGGATTGTAAACAAGGATCCGGCCCTGGAAATACAGGGCGTTGTAAATATTGTCATCATTATCCACCACGATGGAATCCGGGCCCATATAACCGGTGGTGCGGTAAACCACGCTCTGTCCCAGAGGACGCATACCCTTCTTATCCTCCGTCAGCTCCGTGCGGATCAGCTGGCCGCAGCCCGTATCTGTAAGCCACAGGATCGACTCATCCGTCGACAGCGCAATCCCGTTGGGAGACGCAAGATTCTTCAAAACCGTCTCTCTCCGGGTCAGGTCAGCGGAGATCCATTCGATGGTTCCGGTTTTGGAAGTGGGCGCCCCACACATATCCGTGACATAGATATTTCCCTCCGAATCAAACACCATATCGTCCCCGCGGATTCCCTTGGCAATCTCAATATCATGGAAGCCGGTGCCGTCAGGATTGCAGTAAAAAACGCCGCCGCTCATAAAGGAGGTAGTCAGGTAGGACACAAATAATCTGCCGTCCTTATGTACCTTTACCGCCCCGATATATCCGTCGGGAATATACCGGTTTACCTCCAGAACCGTAGAAACTTCTTTTGTTTCCATGTCAACGGCCATAACCTTATCTTCCGGACAGTTGCAGAAATAGAGAATACTTCGTCGCGGTTGAAGTGAAGCCCCTCCAGGTCGCCGAAATGATCCACCGCCTCCACAAACAGTTCCGCGGTCACAGTCTGCAGGGCCCTCTCATTTGCCGGAATCGGGCAAAGCTGGTCGCCGGGCCGGTACTGAAGAGCAGGATAATAATTGGAATTATCTAAATCTGTTCTCATCATGATTTTCTCCTTTTTTATCGATTTTCCTCTGTCGGAATGAGACCGTCACGCCGCTGTATATCCGCCGTCAATGCAGATCATCTGGCCGGTAACATACCGGGCGGCGTAGGAAGAAAGGTACAGAACCAGCGCGGCGCATTCCTCCGCGGAGCCAATCCGTCCCGCGACAGAACCTTCCACATATCCGCACATCAGATCCGGTTCATTGTCAAACATTTTCTGTACCATCTGGGAGTACACATTGCCTGGTCCGATGGCATTCACATTGATATCGTATTTCGCCGCTTCCAGGGCAACCGCCTTCGTCAGCCCTGCGATGCCATGCTTGGAAGCCACATAGGGAGAACGGCCGGCCATAGCGATCACGCTGGCCGTAGAACCACAGTTGACGATGGAGCCTCCCTGCCCCTGCTTTTTCATCTGCTCCACCTCGTAGTGCATGGCGAGCCACACACTTCTCAGATTGGTATTGACCACACTGTCAAAGGTAGCGATATCGGTTTTCTCAATCTCCAGAGCTTCCGTCATGATCCCGGCGTTGTTGAAAGCGAAATCCAGTTTTCCGAACTCCTTCACCGCCGTGTCCACCATGTTCTTTACATCCTCGTCGCTGGTCACGTCCGCACGGACCGAAATGGCCTGGTACCCTCTCTCCCGAAGCGCCTGGGCCTCCGCCACCGGCTCATGCCGCCCCGCCAAAACGACCGACGCGCCCGCCTCAGCGAATTTCTGCGCGGCCGCCAGACCGATTCCCGTCCTGGCCCCGCTGACAAGGGCTACCTTATTGTGATAATCAAACCGGATATCCTTAAACACGTCATGCCTTACTGTTGAAATGATTTTTTCTACACGTTCATTCTTCATATGACCCTCTCCTTTTCCTGCAAATCGCTTTTCTGTGAATCACGATTGACGGGCTCCCCTTCCGCCGGCTTTAAAGGTTCCCGCTTCTGATAATTTCATTATAAACAGGGTTCAGACAGATATCAAATACATATATTAAATGCAAATACATACTTGAAAGGTATTGATTCTTTTGTTATAGTATGATTTAGGAGGCGATCAGATGGATATCCGGGTATTACAATACTTTCTCACAGTGGCAAGGGAAGAAAGCATCACCAGGGCGGCTGAAGCCCTGCACATGACCCAACCCCCATTATCGAGACAATTAAAGGATTTAGAAGATGAAATAGGGAAACCGCTTTTGATCCGGGGAGGCAAAAAAGTCACTCTGACCGAAGATGGGATATTGCTCCGCAAAAGAGCAGAAGAAATCATAGCTTTAATGGAAAAAACAAAAAACGAGTTGGCTTCTTCCGACGAAAACATCGGAGGCGATATTTATATTGGAAGCGCGGAAACAGACGCCTTTTCGATGATTGCGGATATTGCCAAAGATTTGCATCATTCCTATCCTCTGATCCGTTATCATATTTACAGCGGAGATGCCGGACACATTACGGAACGGTTAGATAAAGGTCTCATCGACTTCGGCCTTTTAGTGGAACCTTTCGATGTTACAAAATATGACTATATCCGCCTGCCGGTAAAGGACACCTGGGGTATTCTCATGCCTGCAGACAGCCCTCTCGCGCGAAAAGACAGTATCCGCGCAGAAGATTTATGGGACATACCTCTTATTATTTCGCATCAGACTGTTTCCAGCGCTGAAATGGCCGCCTGGCTGCACAGGAACATATCAGAATTAAATATTGTCGCGTTTTACGACCTTATTTATAACGCGTCCAGATTTGTAAAATCCGGTCTCGGATACGCTGTAACCTTAGACAAACTGACCAATACAGACGAAGACAGCCATCTGTGTTTCCGGCCGCTGTCTCCGACACTGGAAGCCGGATTATGTATTGCATGGAAGCGGTATCAGGTGTTCTCCAGAGCCGCTGAGAAGTTTTTAAAGGAAATCCGGACGGTCTTCGCGATGGAACCCTAGCGCCGCCTGTCTGTTGATATACTTTAAGATTGCAATACCTTTTAACCCTAACACATCTCTTTTAGCAGAAATGCAAAATAATATGACAAAATCGGAGGCATTTCATGAACCGAAAAGCAGACGAACCCTCGGCCATCCAGGTCCGGGGGGCAAGCGTTCATAATCTGAAACATATTGACGTAGATATTCCCCTGCAGAAAATCGTAGGGATTGCCGGAGTGTCCGGCTCAGGCAAGTCTTCCCTGGCGCTGGGGGTACTGTATGCCGAGGGTTCCCGGCGTTATCTGGAAGCCCTGTCCACCTACACCAGAAGGCGGATGACCCAGGCGGCGGTTGCCCAGGTAGACCTGGTCCGCTACATTCCCGCGGCCCTGGCCCTCCACCAGCGGCCCGGGGTGCCGGGTATACGAAGCACCTTCGGCACCTCCACGGAACTGTTAAACAGCCTGCGGCTTATGTTCTCCCGCCTGGCCAGCCACCGCTGCCCCAACGGCCATTATGTGGAGCCGACCCTTAAGGTGGCGGCGGAACAGGATATTTTCTGCCCGGTATGCGGGGAGCAGGTCATTCCTCCATCGGCGGAAGAACTGGCCTTCAACAGCCAGGGAGCCTGTCCTACATGCGGAGGCACCGGGATTGTGCGGACTGTGGATCTGGCCTCCCTGGTTCCCGACGAATCTCTCACCATCGACCAGGGCGCGGTGGCTCCCTGGAATTCCCTCATGTGGTCCTTAATGACCGACGTCTGCCGCTCTATGGGCGTGCGCACCGACGTGCCCTTCTCCCAACTGACGGATAGGGAGAAAGACATTGTCTATCACGGCCCTGCCGAGAAAAAACATATTTTCTATCACCCCAAAAACTCCAACGACGCCGCGGAGCTGGATTTCACTTATTTCAACGCGGTCTACACCGTGGAAAACGCCCTCGCCAAGGTGAAGGATGAAAAAGGCATGAAGCGGGTGGAAAAATTTCTCCGCCAGGACGTCTGTCCGGACTGCGGCGGCACCCGGCTGTCGGAAAAAGCCCGTGCGCCACGTCTCAGAGGCATTTCCCTGGCAGAGGCCTGCCAAATGACTCTGGCAGAACTGATCCTGTGGGTAAACGGCGTGCCGGACTCTCTTCCGGAGGAAATGCGCCCCATGGCGGAAAGTATCTGCGATTCTTTCCAGAATACGGCCAGGCGGCTGGTAGATCTGGGCCTTTCCTATCTGACTCTGGACCGGGCCTCTTCCACTCTCTCCACCGGGGAGCGGCAGCGGACCCAGCTGGCTCGGGCCGTCCGCAACCGGACCACCGGCGTGCTGTATGTGCTGGACGAGCCTTCCATTGGTCTCCACCCCTCCAACCTGGAAGGGCTGACCGGCGTCATGGACGATCTGGTATCCGACGGCAACTCTGTGGTGCTGGTTGATCATGATACCAATGTCCTGACTCACGCCGACTGGCTCATCGAACTGGGACCGGACGCCGGAGCGGATGGCGGCGCCGTGATCGCGGAAGGGACCGTCTCCCAGCTGATTTCCAATCCGGTATCGAAAATAGGCCCATTTCTCGCCCCTAACACCAAAATCAGGCTCCGTCAGAGGACGGATCCGGACAAGCTGTTTGAACTGGGCCGGATTACCATGTCCACCAGCCCGATTCATACGGTCAAACCCCTTACTGTCACATTTCCCAAGGGAAGGCTGTCGGTAGTCACCGGCGTATCCGGTTCCGGCAAGACCACCATGATCCTGGAAAGCCTGGTTCCGGCTCTCGCCGCGGCGGCGGCCGGCCAGCCTCTTCCGGCGCACGTCCTTTCTGTGGACGCTCCCGGCATTCAGCATGTAAAGCTGATTGACGCTACTCCTATCGGTATCAATATCCGTTCCACCGTGGCTACTTACGCGGACGTCCATGACGAGCTGCGAAAGATCTACGCCAGGACTCCGGCCGCGAAAGCGCGCGGCTATAAGGCAGGCGATTTTTCCTACAACACCGGCAGCTTACGGTGCCCGGTCTGCGACGGGACCGGCAGTATCAGCCTGGATGTCCAGTTTCTGCCTGATGTGGATATTCCGTGCCCGGAGTGCGGCGGCTCCCGTTACAGCCGGGTAGCCTTTGAGATTATCCGTGAGAAAAAAGAAGGAGCCGGATTGTCTCTTCCGGCTCTGATGGCAAAAAGTGTAGACGAAGCTCTGACTGCCTGCGGCGATCTGAAAACGGTACACAGCCGTCTGTCAGTGCTTCACGACGTAGGACTGGGGTATCTGACCCTGGGCGAACAGACCCCGGGGCTTTCCGGCGGCGAGGCCCAGCGGTTGAAGCTTGCCAGCGAGATGGGCAGAGGCCAGAATGATTCCCTTTTCGTCTTTGACGAACCTACCATCGGTCTTCATCCCCTGGATGTGAAATCCCTTATGACGGTCTTCCAGGCGTTGATCTCCCAGGGCGCTACCGTCATTATCATCGAACACGACCTGGATATCATCCGGAACGCCGACTATGTAGTGGATATGGGCCCCGGCGGCGGAAAAGACGGCGGCCGGATCGTGGCGGCCGGAACGCCTGAAGAAATCCAGGCATCGCCGGAAAGCGTCACCGGGCGGTATTTGTAGAATATGAGAAATGCCAACACAGCGTCGCCGGCGCTCAATTCACATGGAAATACAAACAAAAACGTCGCCGGCGCTCTGCTTACATGGAAATTAAAGAGGCGGCCTTAAGCACCCACTCTACGGAATTTTCATGTACAGATACGGCCCTTTCCCCAACGCCTTCCGGCAGTTGGGCGAAGCTTCCGTTGACCCGGTACAGAAAGGCTTTCTGGTTGTATTTGATGGTCTTCTCGAAGGGCCAGCGGATGATGGTAGGCGTCTGGAAGCTCTCTCCCAATTCCAGCATCAGGAGATTCCGGTTGACGGTAGTCGCAAGCCACGCCGTATACCTGTGCCACTGGGGCAGATAGCCTTCCTCGATGTAAATGTCCGCATGGATGGTGTTGCCGGTAAGAGGCGCGCCGCAATGCGGACAGATGTCGTCGGGAATCTCCCCCGGCTCCCAGATATCCTTGGTACAGGATTTGGAGCACTGCCTCCAGGTCTCGTTGCCGCAGGGTGCCGTGATGCGGGAGGCCTCCAGCCGCGGCTTCCCGATTGCGTCCGGTTCTTCCTGCGAACCGGCGGCTTCGGCAGCGCTTTCAAAAATCGCCGCGTCTGTGTTGGTGGTGACGATAAAATAATCTTTATCTTTCAAAAGACTGGCCAGCGCCTCATAAGCTTTCATGATCTCCGGGTTTTTATCCTTCTGCCATTCCGCCCCGATTCCCACTAAAACTTTATCGGCGGCTTTCAGCTTCTCTTTGAACTTCTCTCTGTTTTCTTCCGATATCGTATCCATTTATAATTCCTTCCCTTCTCTCTTTCTTCTCCGCCCTAAAACCGGCTGTGAACCAAGCGGCAATATCGGCAGATATAACATTCAACCCAAAATCTGCCGAATTTTTCTTGACTCATCCGTCTTATTTCGGCTATAATAAGAATATAACAAAAATTAGCCGAAAAAATGTTTCAGGTGGTGCGCTATGAAATACATTCATCGACATATAGAAAAACAAATTATGGAGCTAAGCAGCTCTTACTCCGCAATCCTTCTGACAGGTCCCCGCCAGGCAGGCAAGACCACCATGCTTCGGGAACTGGCAGAAAAGGAAAACATAGGACGGCAGTATGTGACGCTGGACGATTACATGGAACGCGACATGGCGAAAAACGATCCGGCCATGTTTATGCAGCTTCACAAACCTCCGGTTCTGATTGACGAGATACAATACGCCCCGGAGTTGTTCACTTATATCAAAATCCATGTCGATCAGTATCACAACCCCGGCGATTTCTGGATGACAGGCTCGCAGATTTTCCGTCTTATGCGGGGCGTTCAGGAATCCCTGGCCGGGCGAGTGGCGCTGCTTCATATGTCGCCGCTGTCTCAGCGGGAAATCACCGGAGCTCCCTGTATGCCGTTTATGCCTGACGCCCCACGCCTTCTTACCGGCCGGGAACATATCCGGCCTGTTGCCGCGCCGGAGCTGTTTAGCCGGCTGTGGCAGGGATCCATGCCGGGCCTGGTCAGCGGACAGACGCCTAATCGGGATATCTTCTACTCCTCCTATCTTTCTACCTACGTGGAGCGGGATGTCCGGGATCTCTCCGGCAGCGTAGACGCGCTGAAATTTAACCGCTTTGTCACTGCTGCTGCCGCCCGATGCTCCCAGCTTCTGAATTATAAAGCCCTGGCCGACGACACGGATATTGACATCCAGACTTCAAAGGCATGGATCAACATTTTGGAGACTCTCGGTATTATCTTCCTATTATACCCTTACTCCAATAACGTGCTGAAACGCACTGTCAAAACGCCCAAACTATACTTTTACGATACCGGCCTGGTCTGCTATCTTACCCGGTGGTCATCGCCGGAGGTTGCCGAACGCGGCGCTATGAACGGCGCGCTGCTGGAAAATTTCACTGTGTCAGAAATCATGAAAGGCTATCAAAACGCAGGGCTGACACCATATCTCTATTTTTACCGGGACCGCGACGCCAGGGAAATCGACCTTATTTTAGAGGGCGACGGCAAACTGTGCCCGCTGGAAATCAAAAAGACGGCCACGCCGGACAAACGCCTGACCCGCGTCTTTGGCATCATCAACAAATCGCCCCTTCAGCTGGGAACCGGCGCTGTTCTCTGCATGGCGGACAAACTAGGCGCTTTTGACAGCAATAACCTGATTGTTCCCATTTGGATGATATAAGCCGTTTTTGTCAAATGATTCCTGAAGAAACTTTTTCACAGACAATAACATGCTGCCCGGAACCAAGCTGAAGCGCCTCTTCCCGGCTCTGACCGCCGGCTATTTCGCCGTCATCTGCACTGCCAACTGCTGCTTCAGCAGTCACCCCGCCGCCAACTGTTCTGTCAGCTGCTTCACCGTCTACTTCAGTCACGGCCGTGCCTTTCGGGATGCGGACCGCCGCGCTTGTATTCGGCGGAACCGTCACTTCCAGGACAACCTTATGCCCTTCCATTTTCCATCCGGCGGAAATCTGTCCGTACTCGCACAGATGGGTCGTCTCGGCATAGGTAAGGCCGCCGCCGATCTGAGGTTCCACAAAGAAATGCTTATATCCCGGCGCGCTTTCATCCCGTTTCAGTCCGGCGCACACCTCATACAGCCATTTTCCCACAGAACCGTAAGCGTAATGGTTGAAGGAATTCATATCCGCGCTCCACATAGTCCCGTCCGGCTTCCGCCCGTCCCAGTGCTCCCAGACCGTTGTCGCGCCCTGTTCCACCTGATACAGCCAGGAAGGAAAATCTTTCTTCATCATCAGTTCATAGGCTGCCTCAGGATATCCGTTTTCGCTGAGCACATGCATGATATACGGCGTTCCAAGAAATCCGGTGCTCAGGTGCATATTTCTCTGGCTAAGAAGGGCCAAAAGTCCTTCCGCCGTTTTCTCCTGGTACTCTTCCGGCGCCAGATGGAAGGCCAGCGCCAATGCGTGGGCCGTCTGGGTCTGAACCGTCATAACGCCATTTTCATCAAAGTATTTCTCCCGAAAGCACCTTACAGCCTTTTGGCGCATCACAGAATACTTTTCCTCATCTTCCGCCCTGCCCAGACCGCGGGCCATCTTCGCAAACAGCCCTGCCGCATAAGCCAGATATGCCATACTGGTCAGATCCGCCGGCGTTGCCCCCAGATAGCTGCCTTCCTCCGCGTCCAAAGCGACCCAGTCGCCGAACTGAGGACCCAGGGTAAACGTACCGTCCCGGAAATGGGAATCGATATAATCGAGCCACGCTTTCATGCTGTCGTACTGCTGCCTGACGATCGCCAAATCCCCGGTCTCCTGGTACAAAATCCAGGGAAGGACCACTGCCGCGTCGCCCCACCCGCTGGCTCCGGCAAAATTGTCCGGCTGACCGGCCTTTAATACATCCGGCACTACATGGGTTATGGCTCCGTCCTCCTGCTGGTCCGCCGCCATATCGCCAAGCCATTTCCTGTAAAATTCATACATGTCCAGAAGATAACTGGCCGTATTGCAGAATACCTGCACGTCTCCCGTCCAGCCAAGCCTTTCATCCCTCTGTGGGCAGTCCGTGGGAACATCCACGGAATTTCCTTTCAGTCCCCACAAAATATTGCTCTGGAGCCGGTTAAGCAGCGGCTCCGAACAGGAGAAAGTCCCCGTCTGCCGCATATCCGAGTGAAGGACCATCATCTGAAAATGATTTCCGTCTACCTGTCCCGGATACTGCTTCACCCAGACATACTGAAAGCCCTGGCAGGTAAAATGAGGGTGATACTCCTCCGCCCCATTTCCCCGGCAGATATAACGTATGGTCTGTTTGGCCGTGCGCAGGTTTTCCGTATATACATTTCCCTCCGCGTCCAGGGCCTCAAAGCAGACCAGCTCCACCACATCCCCCGGCGCAGCGTTTACCTGAAAACGGACCCATCCGCTGGCATTCTGTCCGAAATCCAGTACGTTCTCGCCCTTCGGCGTTACCAAAACCTGACGGACAGGAAGAACCTGCTGCACACGGACCGCGCTTCCTAACTGAGGAATGATCTCCGCCCGGCCCGGATCCGCGACTGTCACAGTTCTCTTCCCAAGCCGCCGCCCGGCGTCGTATATTTCACCGTCATAAATGTCGGCAAATAAAATCGGCGAATCGCTGCCTTCCCAGGTATCGTCCGTGAAAATCCGCTCCTGGCTTCCGTCCTCATACCGCAGGATCAGATCTCCGGAAAACGCCGCGAAGTCTCCGTAGAAGTTGTGGAGTCTATGATAGGAAATATCGCCCTTATACCATCCGGCCCCTACCTGGGCGCACCACTCATTTTTGCCCCGGGCCAGCAGATCCTTCACATCGTAAGACTGATACAAAAGACGTTTTCCATAGCTGGTCCAACCCGGCGTCAGCTCGTCGTCTCCGACCTTACGCCCGTTAACAAATGTCTGGTACAGGCCGTGGGCCGTTGTCAGAAGCCAGGCTTCTTTCACCGGTTTCTCAATCCGAAATTCCTTGCTCACCCTAAAAGCCGGCGAATCCTTTTTTTCTTCCGGTCTTTCCGCCGTGATAAAGGGCGCCGTCCAGGCATCGCCGCCCAGGAATCCTGTCAGAAAGCAAGTCTCGCGCCACTGGCTGTTTTCCTGATAATTATCCCATACTCTGACGCGGACGTAATATTTTCGCACGGACTCAAAAGAAAGCTCTGACATATCCAGCTTAAGGTTCTGGGACTGCTCCGACGCGGTCATGCCTGAATCATAAATCAGGCTTTCAAAAGCCGGATCCTGTCCGATCTGAAGCTGATACCCGCTCTGGTACACATTCCCGCGGTCAGATTCCATTTTCCATCCAAAAGTCAGATCTGATACGATTCCCTTTGGCTCGCAAATATGGTTTACGCGTATTTCCGTTACTTTCAGCATTTCCGCTCCCCCTCTTTTCTGCCGTTTTATCTGCGGTTCATCATTTTATCTGTGCCTTATCTTTTGAGGCTGCGCCTCACCGTTCCATCCGGGCCCTGCCTGTTTTACCTGTGTTCTCATTCCGTCAGTCCATCCCTATCGGAAGTGATTTCCAGATGTTCTCCGTCATATTTTATACTCACACTGCCGCCCTTCACAGGCACTACGCAGTCAAGCTTCCCCAAATAAGATAACTGAGGCTTTGCCTCAAAGGTCTTATACCCCGGTTCCAGAGGCCGCACTCCCAGAAAATACCGGCCCAGCAGATAAATCGGGCTCGCGCCCCAGGCATGGCACAGGCTCTTGCCGAAGGGGTCTCCATACATCCCGTATTGCTCCGGCTCTCCCTGGGCGGCGTCATAATCTTCCCAGAACGTCACCGCTCCCCGGTCGATCATGCCGCCCCAGTAATCCCTGATCGCGTCGTACACCTTATCCAAATGTCCGGTTTTTCCCCACACATCCAGTTCAAAAAATTTGAAATACGGCGTTGTGATCTGCGTAATCTCCGGGTTCAAAAGAACACGGTCTATGATCGAGCGGGTCTGAACCTTGTCTGTAACATCAAACAAAATCGCGAAGATATTCGCATGTCTGGTCACGTGGTTTTTCCCGGATTCATAGCTGTCGATAAACGCCCCCTTTTCCTCATTCCAGAAAAAGGCGAACAGATTGGCTTTTAATTTTTCATACGCCTGCTCATATTTTTGGTAATCTACCGCAAGCAGTTTTCCGCAGAACGCCATAGTCTCATAACATTTCAGCAGCAATACCTGCTCCGCGCAGACCGCGCCTGTCTTATCGATATCGGACCAGTCGATGAAGATCCAGTCCCTCTCCCGCCCACGGATAAATCCATGCTCATCCAGCTGGCTCTCCAACAGACCCATCATTCCCTCCATCTTAGAGTACAGCATCTGTACAAATCCTTTATCTCCGGTCATCCAGTATTCCTTTTCGATACTGATAAGCCAAAGCATAGAATAATCCACGATGGTATTGATATGCTGCACAATATCCTGATTCCCTCGAAGGGCCAGGATCGTGCGCTTGTCAATCTCTTCGTCCATGAACAGATAGGGATTGACAAAATAACTCTGGTAAGCGTCTCCGGACCATATCCATCTGTCCCTCTTAATCCCGTCAATGAAGAACAGGCCGCTGCACAGGCGATAGGTCTCCTTCGCCACATCCCAAATACGGTTCATCTTCTCATCATCGCACCAGAAGGACGCCTTCACCGGAATCGGAACCCACTGATGGGTTGCGACACAGGATACCTGTCCCACCCGGCAGCCGGGAATGTAAAGATAACGGAAAGCCCTGCGTCTAAGCACATCGCCGGAGATAACATGCTCTGATTTATAATAGCACCAGGTCAGATCCGTAGCCTCAGCGGCAGATTCCCCGTAGGCAACTGTGACCTCCCCTGCCGACCGCCCGCTGGCCCAAACATCCGCAAACATCACCCGGACCGTCCCGTTTACCATTCTTCCGAAATCCATGAGCACGCCGTCATGAACCTCCTCCTCAGACACAGGAAGCACTTCCTCCGTCTCATAATAAACATGGTTTGGGTCTTTCTCTTTATCCTGATACAGGGAGGACATGCCAACCGGATGGCATTCCGTGAAATCATCGGCCATCCAGCCGGAATCTGAGTAAATCACATCTCCCTCCACAAACGCGCAGGGAAGGCCAAACATATTTCCCACAAAAATCTCAATGGTACAGGCCCCCTCCTGACAGTCAATCCATCTGCCAAAAGGAAATTTCTTCCCATTCACTGCCGCATATCCCTGGCCTGCGGCCGTCACACAGATCCTAGTTGCCTCTTTCAGCTGATAATTGTTATAAAACCGCACATTTTTACGCCAGTCGTCCATCTTCCAGTAGGCGGGCCAGCCATAAGACCGTTCCTCCCGCTGAAAATTCTGAAGCATACCGTGATATAATTCAAAATCGCCCGGATACCATATCCAGCCCTTTCCGCACATATTTATCAATCTCCTCTTATTTTCCGCAAAAAAGGCAGCGCCGCAAAACAAATCGGATTCTCGTTATTTTGCAACACTACCTTTATACTGTACCATATAAAACTTCATGTAGCAAGCAGGGATAGCTTTTCTCTGTCTGCCTCTTGCGCTCATTTTTTATATCCGCTTTAGGTGCCTGTCTTCTATATCAGCCTTTCACCGCGCCTGCCGTCATACCGCCTTCAATATGCTTCTGCATCACCAGGAAGAACAGTACAACCGGTATCATAGTGATAACCGCGGCGGCAAAAGCCATATTGTAATCCGCCGAGTGTTCGCCGAAG
This sequence comes from uncultured Lachnospiraceae bacterium, assembly GCA_947588855.1. Taxonomy (GTDB): domain Bacteria; phylum Bacillota; class Clostridia; order Lachnospirales; family Lachnospiraceae; genus UBA3402. The sequence continues at coordinate 120 of CANQBN010000069.1, read as the reverse complement.
AACACATACTGCTGCATGGGAACTGTTTTCACCGCGTTTTTCTGCAGTACGATCAGGGACGCGTTGAAATCGTTCCAGGCCCACAGGGCGTCCAGAACCGCTATGGTCACGGTGGTAGGC
>CANQBN010000068.1 GCA_947588855.1 uncultured Lachnospiraceae bacterium | reverse complement strand
TGGGGTAATCCTGAAGCGCTGGAAAGAGGCGCCATGTCCGGAGCGTTCTTTGAAAGCTATGTTTTTTCAGAGATTTATAAGAGTTATCTGAACGCAGGAAAAGAGCCTCCTATTTTCTATTACAGAGATAAAGACCAGAAAGAAATAGACCTGCTGCTTTATCAGAATGGTGTGCTTTCTCCGATAGAGATTAAAAAATCGGCGTCGCCGGGTAAGACTGCCGTTAAAAACTTTCATGTATTGGAACCCGTTACCAGGGAATTGGCTTTCGGAGGTTTAGAGTCTTTGAAGGTCGAGATTGGAACCGGAAGCGTGGTCTGTATGGCAAACGATTTGTTGCCTGTGGACGAAAAAAGCTGGTATGTACCCGTTTGGCTGATTTAATAAGCGTTTTGTAATTATCCCCTTTGCTTCAAGAACCCCTTCTAGCAGATGACGGCGGAAAATCCGCGGACTGTATATGCCTGCATAAATTATGAAGAGGCAAATACAGCGAAGGAGATCGCGGAGCGGAGTATCGTGATCAACGCGGATATCGGGGAAGTCTTAAGCGCATTATTCTTTTGAAAGGGAAATGCAGCGAAAAGCATATAAAATTCGTTGCAAATACAAGACTTTGTTAATCTCTTTTGGAACAAAAGTTCATATTTAACGTGTTAGTTTTTGAAGAAAAACAAAAAACTGATACGTTAATTAGATGTTTATTGTTTCATTAATTATAATGGAGACACTTTGTAGACGAGTTGCTGTATAAAGGGCACAAAAGTCAAAATGATGGAATATATGGATGGCGCCAGTAAGAGATACATTATTCAATACCAGTCCGCCGCAAAGCGGGCACCGTGTTGTGTTCAGTATTGGTTTAATATGTCGTGATGCCCCACATCGACCAGGATAATCAACGTGTCCCCCTCATAGTACCAGATGATGCGAACGTCCATGTTAACGCTGCACTCGAACAGATCCTTTGTGCCCTGGATGCGTTTCGTGCGGAGGGATGGATGCATGGGATTTTCAGCAAGGAGACGAAGCTTGCTTTGAAGCTGTTTCTTCTCCTGTGCATTCAGATTCTTAAAATGCTTTTCAAACCGTTTGGTAAAGGTAATCTGATACGCCATCAATCCGCCTCCAATTTTGCAAACAAAGCGTCTACGCTGTCAAAGACAGGCTGTTCACCGGAGGCAATTTTTGCCTTTACTTCTCCCAACTCATTGCGGAGTTCGTCGAGATATTTCTTTGGGTAAACGACAACCGGCAACATACAAATGGTTCCGTCTTTTTCAAAAACATCCAGCTTGTCGCCCTCGGAAAGCCCCAATTTAATAATAATTTCCTTTGGAATGGTGATCTGCGACTTTTGACGTAATTCGGCTAACATACAATCATCTCCTTTGCTTCAAGATAGAAAGTGAGAAAATCCAACTTTCTTAATAAAAGTATATTCTGCTTTTTTAGATTATGCAAGAAGAAAATAAAAAATTTACAAATACACAAAATGAATGTTGACGTGGTCTGTCGGTTTTATTTTTGAAAATCTTTGTATACGGGATTTGCGAGTTTATTCTCAGGCATTAGGTGGAAAGTTATCATACTATCATGATCGTTACGGTCTGGAAGCTGATGCCGTACTTCATTTAAATGACGGCAGATATGCGCTGATTGAATTCAAACTGGGAAGCCGTGAAATTGAGGAGGGCGCAAGACATTTATTGGCAATTTTAAATTTGGTTAGAAAATATAATGAAAAGGAAAAGCAGGTTCCGCTTAGAGAATCGGATTTGCTTATAATTATTACCGGTGGTGAGATGGCTTATTGCCGTGCAGACGGAGTCAAGGTCTTAAAGCGGTGAATGTACGTGTCTACTATGGCAAAACGCTCTGCAGGAGGAGGTTGCGGGGAGGCGAACCGTGGTCAATGCGGATAGGAATACACTCAAATTCACGAAAACGTTTATTAGATAAAATAGCTAGGAGATGAGGACGATGCGGATGAATCTCAGGGAATTCACAGAAGCGGTGGACAGGGAAACAAAAGAGATGAGCAGGGAGGAACTGTGGCTCTTGGTTCACAGTCTTGTGCGTAAGATGCCGGAGGAGGCGAGAGAAGAATTTCTGGATCTGATCAGGCGCACGCGGAAAAAAGAAACGGATAGTAAGCAAGCCTATGATATGAACGTCCTGGCAAGAGAGAGGGACAAAAGGGATATCCATGAACTGCTTACCCGTCTGGAAGAACAGTTTCATGAGATCGAGGAAAGTACCCTTGCGCTTCAGGCGGAAGGATATGAGGACTATTCGTCTGGGTACTGGGACTCGGACTGGGTTTATGAATACGAGGATCCGGAAGGGATCGGAGAAATATTTGAAAAGGCGGACAACTTGATACAGCATTGCGTGAACGATGGGTTCTATGAGGAAGCGGTAAAACTCTTCGACCTTGCAGTGGGGACAGAAGTGTATGCCGATAACGGCGGCGATGGGGTATTTCTCAGTCTCAAGGACATGGTGGGTGAGCATTTAGCGTCTGTAGACTGTGAAAGGCTTATAGCGAACGGACTTTATGCGGTATATCAGAATACGGAACCCGATCAGAGAGCTCAGAAGCTGTACGATTACCTGAACTGTACTTTTTTTAGAGGTACACAGGTGGAGGCTATACTGAGCGTCGGACAGGAAGAGCTGGAAGGACAGGAAATGTTCTGGAAATCCTGGATTCAGCTGCTGACAGATAAACCCGGAGATACAGTGGGAAAGTATTTGGAGGAGGCTGTCTTGTTCCACTGTACAGAGGAGGAGATGATCGAGGCTGCGCATAAGGCTGTGTCCCTGCATCCCGGCCTGTATCTGGCCGTTGTAAAAAAACTTGTGGAAAATGATGGGGCCTGCGCCCTGGATACCGGAAGAACTGCTCTGAGAGAGATTAATGTAAAGTATAAAATACGTGGGAGCATAGCCTTGATGGCGGCGGACGCGGCGCTGAAAAAGGGCGATAGGAAGATGGCGGAGCAATACTGGCTGGAGGCTTTCCGATCGGACACCACCGCGGTGAATTATCTTCGGATCGCCGCGGAGTGCGACGAGCCCGAACGGTATCGGGATGAACTGTTGCAGGCGATACATAGCTGCCAGGCTTTCAGAAGCGATAGCGATCGTGAGAACAGAGATTATGGGAACCGGTTTGAATCTTATGGGGAGATAAGCAGAAACTTTATGGATGACGAAGAACGGTTTCTCCTGTGCTTCCTGAGCGGAGATTTTGACGCTGCAATGGAAAAATGCGCGGATGTGCGGGAAGGTCTGGGCTGGACGGGCCATGTGGTCAAGTGTGGGATTCCGCTGTTTCTCTTGCTGCTGCTTCAAAGCGGTACGCTGCCGGCCGGATGCAGAGAACAGTTAAGGACGTTGGTTTCTGAAATGGGATTTCAGAAGAAAGACTATGAGAGAGGGCTTTATAAAGAATCCGAATCACAGGAAAAATCCGACGGTTATGAGAATTTGGATAGCTTGGAAAAGGCTTTTTCAAAATGGAAGGCGCGTCAGGTCGTATCAGCGGATCAGGCAGAAAAGTATCTTGCTCAGTTGAATCGGTTGATTCATATGAGAGTGGAGGCAATCGTATCCGGGCAGCATCGGGGACATTACGGCAATGTTGCGGCGCTGGCCGCGGCATTGGGAGAGGTGAGGGAATCGAGAGGGGAATTGTTTGCGAAAAGCAGAATTCTTCTGGATTATAAGGCAGAATTCCCCAGGCATTCTTCTTTTCATGCGAAACTGCGGGCGTATGGAATGCCGGATACGAGAAAGAGATAGGAAAATATTTCTTGACAATGCCGAGTTCTCTATCTATAATAGGTAGGACATGTTAAAAAGACCTAAAGACAAAGACGGAGACAGTAGCCCTGCGGGAACGTCCCAGCGAGCCGGTGAAGGTGAGAGGCCGGCATCAGTAGCGCAGGAATCGAAAATCACTCCCGAGTCGCAGGCCGAAGAAGCGGATGCAGTGTATCTCTTTGGGTAGGCCCCGCCGGTTATTCCGCCGTTAACTGGAAGTCATATGTTAGTATGGTAATCAGGTGGTACAACGAAGTATCATAACCTTCGTCCTCATTACGGGGACGGAGGTTTTTTATCTCATAGGAATGTGTCCTGTGAGACGAAACGCTCCGCGCGTACCCAAATCTCACCTGATGGAAGTTGAAATGGAGGTTTACGAAATGCCGAAGTACGCGAAAGTCTCCACGGACCTTAAGTTTGTGGAGCGGGAGAAGGAAGTAGAGAAGTTCTGGAAGGATCATAAGATTTTTGAAAAGAGCATGAAGCAGCGGGAAGGCTGCCCTACCTACACCTTCTATGACGGGCCGCCGACGGCCAACGGGAAGCCACATATTGGGCATGTGGAGACCCGTGTGATCAAGGATATGATTCCCAGATACCGGACCATGAAAGGCTGCATGGTTCCCAGGAAAGCCGGATGGGATACCCACGGACTTCCTGTGGAGATTGAAGTGGAGAAGCTTCTGGGACTGAACGGAAAAGACCAGATCGAGGAATACGGCCTGGAGCCGTTTATTGACAAATGTAAGGAAAGCGTCTGGAAGTATAAGGGCATGTGGGAAGATTTCTCCGGCACCGTCGGTTTCTGGGCGGATATGGACGATCCTTACGTGACTTACCATGACGATTATATCGAGTCCGAATGGTGGGCCCTTAAGACCATCTGGGACAAAGGCCTTCTGTACAAAGGTTTTAAGATTGTGCCTTATTGCCCCCGGTGCGGCACCCCCTTGTCGACAGCAGAGGTGGCCCAGGGATACAAGGACATCAAGGAGCGCTCCGCCATTGCCCGCTTTAAGGTGAAAGGCGAGGACGCCTATATCCTGGCATGGACTACCACCCCCTGGACCCTGCCCAGCAACGTGGCTCTGTGCGTGAACCCGGTCGAGACTTACGCCAAGGTGAAGGCTGCCGATGGTTATACCTATTATATGGCCCAGGCCCTTCTGGATACGGTCCTGGGGAAGCTGGCCGGTAAGGCCGCTGACGGCAGGGCAGGCGATGATTCCGCAGCCGGATCACATACTGACGCGCCTGCCTATGAGATCCTGGAAACCTACACTGGAAAAGATCTGGAATACAAAGAATATGAGCCTCTCTTTGACTGCGCGGTGGAGACCTGCGCGAAGCAGAACAAGAAGGCCTTCTATGTGGTCTGTGATTCTTACGTCACTCTGACCGACGGTACCGGCGTGGTCCATATCGCCCCGGCTTTCGGTGAGGACGACGCCAAGGTAGGCCGCGTCTACGATCTGCCTTTTGTCCAGCTGGTGGACGCCAAGGGCGAGATGACGGCGGAGACCCCTTACGCAGGCGTGTTTGTCAAAAAGGCCGATCCCATGGTCCTGCGGGATCTGGACGCCAAGGGCCTGCTCTTTGACGCGCCCAAATTCGAGCACAGCTATCCCCACTGCTGGAGATGCGACACCCCGCTGATCTACTATGCGAGGGAGTCCTGGTACATCAAAGAGACGGCTGTCCGGGACGATTTGATCCGCAACAACAATACGGTAAACTGGATTCCGGAATCTATCGGTACGGGACGGTTCGGCAACTGGCTGGAGAACATTCAGGACTGGGCCATTTCCAGGAACCGTTACTGGGGAACTCCTTTAAATATCTGGGAGTGCGAGTGCGGTTATCAGCACAGCGTGGGAAGCAGGCAGGAGCTTGCTGATTTAAGCGGCGATCCGGAGGCGGCTAAGGTGGAGCTTCACCGTCCCTACATCGACGAGGTAACGTTCCCCTGTCCCAAGTGCGGGAAGACCATGCATCGCGTGCCGGAGGTTATTGACTGCTGGTTCGATTCCGGCGCCATGCCCTTTGCCCAGCACCATTATCCCTTTGAGAATAAAGAGCTGTTTGAGCAGCAGTTCCCGGCCCAGTTTATTTCCGAGGCTGTAGACCAGACCAGAGGGTGGTTCCACTCCCTGATGGCCGAGTCCACCCTGTTGTTTAACAGATCCCCCTATGAGAACGTGATCGTCCTGGGCCATGTGCAGGACGAGAACGGACAGAAGATGAGCAAATCCAAAGGCAATGCCGTTGACCCCTTTGAAGCTTTGGCTACTTACGGCGCCGACGCTATCCGGTGGTATTTCTACACCAACGGCGCGCCCTGGCTGCCCAAGCGTTTTTCCGGCAAAGCCGTGACGGAAGGACAGCGGAAGTTTATGGGCACTCTGTGGAATACCTATGCTTTCTTTGTGCTGTACGCCAACATTGACGAGTTTGACGCCACAAAGTACACGCTGGATTATGAAAAAATTTCCGTTATGGATAAATGGCTTCTGTCCAAGATGAATACACTGGTAAAAGAGGTAGATGAGAACCTGGATCAGTACCGGATTCCGGAGGCCGCCAGAGTGCTGGAGGAATTCGTGGATGATATGAGCAACTGGTATGTCCGCAGAAGCCGTGAACGTTTCTGGGCCAAGGGCATGGAGCAGGATAAGATCAACGCTTACATGACCCTTTATACTGCCCTAGTGACCGTCTGCAAAGCGACGGCGCCCATGATCCCGTTTATGACCGAGGCGATCTACCAAAATCTGGTATGCAGCATTGACAAGACAGCGCCGGAGAGCATTCATCTGTGTGATTTCCCTGTGGCTGACGAAAGATATATTGACAAGAAGCTGGAGGAGGACATGGACGAGGTGCTTAAGGTGGTAGTTCTGGGCCGCGCCGCAAGAAACACGGCGAACTTAAAGAACCGCCAGCCTCTGGCACAGATGTTTATCAAAGCCGATCATACTCTTTCTGATTTTTATGTGGAAATCATCGAGGATGAGCTGAATGTGAAGAAGGCGTCCTTTACAGACGACGTGCGGGCATTTACGTCATACACCTTCAAGCCTCAGCTTAAGACCGTAGGTCCCAGGTACGGAAAGCAGCTGGGCAACATCCGGAAAGCCCTCTCAGAGATCGACGGCAATGAAGCCATGGATACTCTGAAGGCGGAAGGCGCCCTGACCTTCTGCTTTGACGGAACGGAAGTCGTTCTGAAAGAGGAGGATCTGCTCATCGATATGAGCCAGAAGGCCGGTTATGTGTCGGAAGCGGACAATTTAGTTACTGTGGTTCTTGATTCCAACCTGACGCCTGAGCTGATCGAGGAAGGCTTTGTCCGGGAACTGATCAGCAAGATACAGACCATGCGAAAAGAAGCGGGCTTTGAGGTTATGGACCATATTGCGGTATTCCAGCGGGGCAATGAAAAGATTGCCGGAATTTTTGAGCGGTACGGCGGCCAGATCAAATCGGAAGTCCTGGCGGAAGAGATTTCCGAAGGTTCGTCTGACGGCTACAGCAAGGACTGGAGCATCAACGGAGAGAACGTTACACTGGAGGTAAAAAAATTATAAAAGAATCCCCGGCGGATTTCTGCCGGAAGGACATAACAACATGGAAAAGTGAACAATCAGAGGAGTGATTTTTAAAAATGGAACCCCAATTCGACAAAGAGGAGTTTAAGCGGTCTATTATCTATACGTTGAAGAGCAAATACCGTAAAAAAATCGAGGACGCCAGCAAGCAGGAGATGTTCCAGGCGGTGGCTTTCGCGGTGAAAGAGATGATCGTCGACAAATGGATCGCGACCCACAAGCAGTATGAGAAGCAGGATGTGAGAACCGTTTACTATCTGTCCATGGAATTTTTGATGGGCCGTGCCTTGGGCAACAACATCATCAACCTGATGGCCTACGACCAGGTCCGTGAGACCCTGGAAGAGATGGGTTACGACCTGACAGACCTGGAAGACCAGGAGCCGGACGCGGCTTTGGGAAACGGCGGCCTTGGCCGCCTGGCAGCATGCTTTTTGGATTCCCTGGCTACCCTGGGATATCCGGCCTACGGCTGTGGCATCCGCTATCATTACGGCATGTTTAAACAGAAAATTGAGAATGGTTTCCAGGTAGAGGTTCCCGACGAATGGCTGCGGGACGGCAATCCTTTCGAGGTACGCCGCTCCGAGTATGCCCAGGAAGTAAAATTCGGCGGTTATGTAAAGCAGGTATGGGAAGGCGGCCGGCAGCGTTTTATCCAGGAAGGCTACCAATCTGTTATGGCTATCCCCTATGATCTTCCTATCGTAGGCTACAACAACAACGTGGTCAACACCCTGCGGATCTGGGATGCCCAGCCTATCAACATGTTCAATCTGGACTCTTTTGATAAGGGGGATTATCAGAAGGCGGTGGAGCAGGAGAACCTGGCCAAGAATATTTGTGAGGTTCTGTACCCCAACGACAATCACACGGCAGGCAAGGAGCTGCGCCTGAAACAGCAGTATTTCTTCATTTCCGCCAGCGTACAGCGCGCCGTAAAGAAATACAAAGTCCATCACGCGGATATGCGTCATTTCCATGAGAAGAACGTGTTCCAGTTAAACGATACCCATCCGACGGTGGCGGTTCCGGAACTGATGCGAATCCTGCTGGACGAGGAGGGGCTGACCTGGGACGAGGCTTGGAATGTAACGACCAGAACCTGCGCCTACACCAACCATACCATCATGTCAGAGGCTCTTGAGAAATGGCCCATCGATCTGTTCAAAAGGCTGCTGCCCAGAGTGTATCAGATCGTAGACGAGATTAACCGCCGCTTTGTGGAGCAGATTCGCCAGATGTATCCCGGCGATGAGAGCAAGATAGCCCATATGGCGATTCTCTACAACGGTCAGGTGCGCATGGCTTATCTGGCCATCGCTGGCAGCTTTTCTGTCAACGGTGTGGCGAAGCTCCACACCGAGATCCTTGAGAAGCAGGAGCTGAGAGATTTCTATGAGATGACCCCGTGGAAGTTCAACAACAAGACCAACGGCATCACCCAGAGGCGTTTCCTCCTTCACGGCAATCCCCTTCTTGCCAAGTGGGTGACAGAAAAGCTGGGGACCGATGAGTGGACCACCAACCTTCCGCTGATTGAGGGGCTGGCAAGGTACGCGGAGGATCCTCAGGCTCAGAGAGAATTTAATGAGATCAAGTATCAGAACAAGCTGCGTCTGGCAAAATACATTAAAGAGAACAACGGCATCGATGTGGATCCCAACTCCATCTTTGACGTACAGGTGAAGAGGCTTCACGAGTACAAGAGGCAGCTTCTCAATATCCTTCATGTCATGTATCTGTATACCAGGCTGAAGGACGATCCCAACCTGGATATGGTGCCCAGAACCTTCATCTTCGGCGCCAAGGCTGCTGCCGGATACAAGAGGGCCAAACTGACTATCAAGCTGATTAACGCTGTGGCTACGGTGGTGAACTCCGACCCGACGATCAAGGATAAGCTGAAGGTGGTATTTATTGAGGATTACCGGGTCAGCAACGCAGAGATTATCTTTGCGGCTTCCGATGTCAGCGAACAGATTTCCACCGCCAGCAAGGAGGCCTCCGGTACCGGCAACATGAAGTTCATGCTGAACGGAGCCCTGACCCTGGGAACCATGGACGGCGCCAATGTGGAGATTGTGGAGGAGGTAGGCATTGAGAATGCCTTTATCTTCGGCATGTCCGCCGACGAGGTCATCAATTACGAGAAGAACGGCGGTTACAACCCCATGGATATCTTCAATAACGACTGGATGATCCGCCGGGTACTGATGCAGCTGATCAACGGGTATTTCGCTCCCCAGGATCCGGAGCTGTTCCGGGATATTTACAATTCCCTTCTGAACACCAACTCCAGCGACAGGGCGGACACCTACTTTATCCTGAAGGATTTCTGGTCCTACGCCGACGCTCAGCAGCGGGTGGATCAGGCATACCGGAACCGGGAGTGGTGGACCAGGGCCGCGATCCTGAATGTGGCTCACTGCGGAAAGTTCTCTTCCGACCGTACTATCGAGGAGTATGTAAGCGACATCTGGCATCTGGATAAGGTGAACGTGGAACTGTAGAACGCACTGAGGTGCCGGAACCGGACAGAGCCCGGCAATCCGGCGTCCGGGAGAGGAAATGGATTCGAAGCGGTCTTGCGGCCCGGAACTTTGCGAATCTGAGGAATGAAAGGGACCTTTCTTTCATAGACTGTCAAAAGCAGTCTGTGAGGGGAGGTCCTTTTTTTGCGGCGTTTTGTGTTGGGATTTCTGGTAATCTTTTTATTTCCCTATATAGTGACACTGTCATGGTCCGGAGCGATAAACGGACTTGACGGTTTGTCCGGTCTTTCTTCCGTAACAGACAGGGGAAGATTCAGGACAGACCCTGACAGGCAGGAAAATACCGGGCGGAGAAGAATTAATCTGTCAGACGGAAAGGGATATTATGATTTGGAAGACTATCTTCCCGGGCTGGTAGCCAGGCAGATTCCGGCAGAATATGAGCTGGAAGCGATTAAGGCGCAGGCGATCATTGCCCGGACCTATATATACCGGAACATGGGAGACGCCGATCAGATTGATGAAAGCGATCTGAATCTGGAACATATGGAAGAACCGGAGCTTATGAAGGTGTGGGGTGAGGAGCATTTTCCGGAGTACTATAAGAAGATTAAAAGGGCTGTAGAGGAAACGAAAGGGATGATACTTGTCTATGAGGATCAGTGCATTGAACCGCTGTTTCACCGCGTGAGCGCGGGCTTCACCAGAACAGGAGATGAGCTTCATCCGTATCTTCAGGCAGCGGACAGCAGCTTTGATCTGGAGGCAGAAGGGTATATAAGCGTTACTGACTGGGAACCTGATGAATTTGTTCAAAGGATAAATGCCGTTGATGAGAGCGCGCAGGTAAATGCCGCGGATGTGACAGATACCGTACAGATTGTAAAAAAAGATGGATCCGGATATGTGGAGGAGATTCAAGTCGGTTCTCATATTTTTTCAGGCGAGCAGGTGAGGGAGGCCCTTGGACTCCCATCTTCTGCATTTTCCATAAGGGATCATGAGGGGAAAATACAGATCACGAGCCGCGGAATCGGCCACGGTCTTGGGCTGAGTCAGTACGGGGCCAGCCGGATGGCTGAAGACGGGAAAGATGTCAGTGAGATTCTTAAATATTATTATAAAAATGTCGAGATTATTTTATCTGAATCGTGAATAAGCCGGTGTCCTTTGGTAAGAATAGTACCGAGGTGATTAAGGTGAAAGAAAAAATCAATCAATTGTTCAAGGACAAGTTGTTCCTTGTCATGTTGGTGTTAGGCCTGCTGACTATTGTTGCGGCAGCAGGAGTGGTTACGATTCAGAGAGGAACTGTGCCTGATGAGGAAAATCCCTATATGCAGCTGCAGGATTCGGGGGCGTTGATTGCGGAGGAAGAAAGCGGAAGTCAGGAGAGGATTCAGACGGAAGGTCCTGCCAATGCCACGAAAATCGAGCCTGTGCTTCCTGCTGGAGATACGGAAAAAGTAAAGGCCGTTCCGGAGACAAAAGCGGTAATAGAGCAGGAGACTGAGGAAGAGGCGGAAGCGGTGGGAACAGGCGCTGTGGAGGTTGTCCCTCTGGTTCTCAATTTTACGGATGCGGATAAGATGATCTGGCCTGTTATGGGAAATGTTCTGCTGGATTACAGTATGGATTCTACCATCTATTTCCCGACTCTGGCTCAGTACCAGGTGAATCCGGGACTGGTCATTCAGGCGGAGGTAAGTCAGCCGGTGGCGGCTCCGGCAAATGCCAGGGTTATGGCTTTGGGGACCAATGAAGAACTGGGAAATTACGTGCAGCTGGATCTGGGAAATGATTATGTGGTCACCTGCGGCCAGCTGAAAGAGATTCAGGCGGTGGAAGATGAATATCTGGAGGTCGGGCAGATCCTTGGATATGTAGCCGAGCCCACCAAATATTATTCCATCGAGGGAAGCAACGTATACTTCCAGTTAAGTCATGAAGGGATCCCTGTAGATCCTTTGGATTATTTGGAATAATGTACGGACGATCATGTTTTGGTCCGGACATCGGGGAGGTTTCCCCGATGCCCGGACTGCGTCTGTTCTGGACAGGTCACAAAAAATTTAGAAAAGTCTTATAAATTATTCACAGATTCTTTAGAGATATCTGTTATACTATGATTGCATGACTTTCGGATGGTTTGCTTCCAGGGAATGTAATTTTGATGACAGTAAGGAGTACATATGAACGTATTATTTTTTCTGACGCCTAAGAGCGACGTGGCCTTTATCTATGATGACGACAGCTTGAGACAGGTGCTTGAGAAGATGGAGAACCACACCTATTCCGCGGTGCCTGTCATCTCCAGAAACGGCCAGTACGTAGGAACCATCACGGAGGGAGATCTGCTGTGGGGAATTAAGAATCAGTTTAACCTGAATCTGAAGAATGCGGAGCATGTGAGTATTTCCAGTATCCGGCGCAAGATGGACTACCAGCCGGTTTACGCCAATGCGAACATGGAGAGTCTGATTGAGAAGGCGCTGAATCAGAATTTTGTGCCTGTGGTCGATGACCAGAAGAATTTTATCGGAATTATTCGCAGGAAGGATATCATTCTGTATTATCACAAGAGAGAGTCTGAGGCGCGCGGGAAGCGTCTGTAAAGGGATCTGACAGGAAGTGCCTGTAGGGGAAGCGGATGAGGCATAACGGAAGGGGTTATGACGGCGTGGCTGCGCGTTTTTTTCTCACAAGTCCATTTTTCATACATAGACTATTAGTATCAACGCGTTTCGAACGAAAGGAGTTTTCGGTTTTATGAATTGTGGATGCAGCAGTCAGGCGCAGCCTTATTCCGCAATCAGCTGTCCCAGCAGCGCGGCCAATGCCGTTGGCCGGTATCCTTTAGCCATGGGATATGTACCCTGGCAGCAGTGGCAGCAGACTTACTCTATGGAGCAGGCCCTCAGCCGGGGAACTATTTTCCCGGAACTGGATTTGCCCTTTGTCATGGGGAGGTACTGCTCATGAATGATAATTGTATGCAGCTTTTAACTATGATCGACCAGACCAGTTTCGCCATGGATGACGTTCTGTTGTATCTGGACACTCATCCCTGCGATCAGTCGGCTATGGCTTATTATCAGTCGGTTGCCGGAATGCGCAAGCAGGCAGTGGATGCATATCAGCAGAACTGCGGTCCGCTTATGGCGGACGGCGTCAGCTCAGCTGGCAGCTGCTGGCTGTGGGTACAGGGGCCGTGGCCCTGGGAAGGAGGCCGTTAGACTATGTGGAGATATGAGAAACGGCTGCAGTATCCGGTAAACATTACAAATCCCAATCCCCAGATGGCGCAGTTTATTGCCAGCCAGTACGGCGGGCCGGACGGTGAAATTGCCGCTTCCATGCGGTATCTGTCCCAGCGGTATGCTATGCCTTATGATATCGGCAAGGCTGTTCTGACCGATGTGGGAACGGAGGAGCTGGCTCATATGGAAATTATCGCCGCCATCATCCATCAGCTGACTAAGGGGCTTACGGCGGAGCAGATTGCGGCCTCCGGATTGGGACCCTATTATATCGACCATACGACAGGCGTCTGGCCTCAGGCAGCGGGCGGAGTTCCCTTCAATGCCTGCGAGTTTCAGTCCAAGGGAGATCCGATCACGGATCTTTATGAAGATCTTGCTGCAGAACAGAAGGCCCGCACTACCTACGATAACATCCTTCGGGTAGTTACGGACCCTGAGGTCTGCGATCCGATTAAGTTCCTCAGGGAACGTGAAGTGGTTCATTTCCAGAGATTCGGTGAAGCGCTTCGGACTGTTCAGGAGAATCTGGACAGCCGTAATTTTTACGCTTTGAACCCGGCTTTTGATAATCCGGCGCAGACTCAGGCCTGATTGCTCACGCCCGGGACCGGTTTTTGATTTGTCCGGCGGCAGTCATTGCCGCCGGATGGGTAAGCTACGGGACTGCTGTAGAATATAACAGTGAAGCTTTGATTGCTCTGCGCTTCACCTGTATATTTTGCAGCAGTTCTTTTTTGTTGATTTAGCCTCGTGGACCAGGGTATTCACACAATGTCCAACTCATACATAAGATATAGTACAAACCTGAAAAAACAAGGAGATTTCAATATGAGCTGCTTTTTTGGATGTAATTGCTGTGGCTGCCATCACAGCTGTGGATGTAATAATGGGAACAATAGCGGAGTAGGCGGAGATTCCACTACCAATAACAACGGCTGCTGCCGTCCGTGCTGCAGACCTTGCTGCCGTCCCTGCAGACCCTGCTGCGGCGGAAACAACAGCGGAGTAGGCGGAGATTCCACTACCAACAATAACTGCGTATGCAGATGCTACTGCACCTGCGGAAACAATTCTGCCAACACGGGTACCGCCGGGGCAACCACCAATTCCTGCGGCTGCGCAAACAACGGCTGTGATGCGGTCAGTACCATTGCCAACAACGGATATTACACCT
>CANQBN010000067.1 GCA_947588855.1 uncultured Lachnospiraceae bacterium | reverse complement strand
TGGATAAAAATCGGACAACAGATAGAAAAATGGTGCCAGGGCTTGTCTCTGGCACCAACTTTGTCTACAGTCTGAAATGGCGGGTAAGACACCCGCCATTTTATTTTGGCTGACGAATTAAGAAAATTTGATTTGTCGCTTTTTCGTATGGGATTGAGCAATCATTGTATTCATGCAGGCCCTATTATTCGCCAGGAAGAAGAATACCGTTATATAGAGCCCGAGAAGAGAATAAAGTTTTTAAAACGGCTGGTTGCTTTTGTAAGACATGTTGATATAAGGTGTGAAAGCTTTTGTATAGAGAAGAAGCATATTGCAGACCGAGTTGAAGTCGCTGGCAAACTCAGCAAAGAGATCTCACAATTTGTTAAGAAGCATTATGAATTCTTTACTGGCTTTGATATAATCAAAATATATTATGATAATGGACAAGTCGAGGTTAATAAAATTCTTTCAGCGGTATTCCATGTCCTTTTAGATAATGTGGAATTTAAAAAGGTAGTATCATCTGATTACAGATTATTTCAGGTTGCTGATTTGGTATGTACTTTAAAATTGACTGAACTGAAAATGGATTCTCATACGTTATCAAAATCAGAAAAGAATTTTTTTGGAAATGATCGTGTGATAAAAAAGAATTATCTGAAACCGATTAAAGATAAAAAGTTAGTATGATTTCCACAGAGGGAAGAAGGGAATCCACGGATCTTCCCATCGCGGAGATGGCTTATCAGGTGGGATATTACAATTACACCAGCTTTAAGCGGGCCTTCAAAAAACAGTTCGACGAATCGCCCCAGGCCTTCCGCCAGAGGGTAGAGTGAAGATGGCAAGGGCTCTGGATTTCGGTCATTTTGCAGGCAGGATAGTTTACAGGCGATAGTCCCGCACGATGCCCAGGGGTTCTTCCATCATCAGATAAAGCTCTCTGGCGATGGTGGCCTCCGGAATCTGCATATTCTGCTTAATCCAGTAGATCACCACGGCGGCAATGCCGCTGCTGCTGTACTGGAAGAAAACCTCAGGATTGATGGTCAATTTTTTATTTCAATCGGACATAGGGCGCCGTCCTGGTAGATCAGAAGATCGATCTCTTTCTGGTCTTTGTCCCGATAATAGTAGATAGGGGGCTCTTTGCCTGCGTTTAGATAACTTTTATAAATCTCCGAGAATACGAAGCTTTCAAAAAATGCCCCTGCCATGGCGCCCTGTTCCAGCACCTCCGGCGTATTCTATTTAAGCAGCCCGGCGGCCAGACCGGTATCCAGGAAATGGAGCAGCGGCATTTTTACGACATGCTTCAGAACATTATTATAGTACGGCTGAACCAGCGCTACAACGTGGGAGGAAACCAGAATGGAAAGCCAGCGCTTGGCGGTAGGGGACGTAATGCCTGCGGCCTGTGCCAGTTCTTCGTAAATGACTGGTTTGGAAATGTGGGCGGCGGCGACCGTCAGAAAACGGTAGAAATCCATTTCATCGCCTACTTGCGTCAAATCGCGGATATCCCGCTGCAGATAAGTATTCACATAGGAGCGGTAATACGTCTCCCAGTCGATTTCCGGTTCCGCGTGCAATTCAGGCATGGATTCGCGGAAAATCCTGACAAAGATTTCCTTCAGACTGCGGGGGCGGACAGCGGATATCCGGCGCGTCAGCCGTCCGGAATCTGTAGTGTAGGGTTCATTGGCATATCCGTAGATTTCCGCGTCGGCCAGGCCAAGGAGATTTGCAATCCCCACGCGTCCGGCCAGGCTCTCGCTTACGCTCTTCATCATCGGGAAAGCCTGCCTGCGGAGGCGTTGGTGATGGTGGACACCTTGGCGGCATCGCCGATGACCCGGACGAAGGGGGCACTGCCGGAAAGTTCCGTCACCATATCGGTTCTGGATCGCTGGCCCAGGGCGCAGATGACGCTGGTTCGGCCGGGAAGTGGTCTTGAAAGGAACGGAAAGGTGTGGTAGGATAAGGAAAGGCGGACCGGATGCCGAAACCAGAGGAATCGAGGAGAATATGTATGAAACAATCCGAATTTAGAAAGTATAAATTTTTCTTTGCCGCGATGCTGGCGGTCATCTGTGTGCTTACGGCGTGTGAATGGCGGAATGTAAATCCCAGCGGAAATCCGCAGGAAAGCATGCAGGCTGCGGCGGTTCTGCCCCAGGGCGAGGCTGCACCGGATTACAGCGAGGCAGCGGCGTGGGCCTATTTTTCTATAGGTGAAAACAAAGAAGCCGATTTGTTTCTCATTGCGCCTACGGTTTATTCCGGCGATGAAAATACGTACTATATGAGCCTTGACGACGACGGAACGAAGGAAAGCTTCGTGGGCGCCCTCAACATGGAGCGGGGGATTTATGAAGACAGTACCAGGATGTATGCTCCCTTTTACCGTCAGGTTGGGCTGAATGTGTATAAACTTAGCCCTGAAGAGCGCGACCTGTATATTGATGAGGCCTATGAGGATGTTAAAGCTGCCTTCCTCTATTATTTTGAGCATGAAAATGCCGGCCGTCCCTATCTGCTGGCAGGGTTTTCCCAGGGAGCGGACATGGTTCTGCGGCTGATGAAGGATCTGTTTGACGATGAGACTTATACGGAGAATTTTATCGCCGCCTATCCAATCGGCTGGTCTTATACGGAGGATGACGTCCGGCAGTATCCTCAGCTGAAGCCTGCCCAGAACGAAACGGACACCGGCGTGATTATTTCTTTTAATTCGGAGGCGGAGAGCGTGACGGAATCATTGATAGTCGGGGAAAATGAAAGAACCTATGCCATCAATCCCCTTAACTGGAAAACAGACAGTACTCCTGCGGACAAATCCCTGAACCTGGGGGCTGCTTTTACGGACTATTCCGGAGCCATAACCCGTGAGGTTCCTTATCTGACCGGTGCCTATGTCGATCCGAAACGGGGGACTCTGAAGGTGACGGATGTAACGCCGGAAGAATACCCGCCGGGGCTTGATATTTTCGGGGAAGGCGTCTATCATCTTTATGATTATCAGTTCTTTTTTAGGAACCTCCAGGAGAATGTAGGAAAAAGGGTGCAGGCCTATGAGAAAAAATAAGAGGGGGAATCATGGGATTTTAGGCTATAGCCAAACTTCCCATTATCCCCCGAATGTGGACATGATGTGTTGCTTTGTTTAGCGGAGAATGATTTCTCCGGTGTATTCCATCACCGGATCGTCCGTGATAATCTGGCCCACGCTGTCCGCCATCTCGCAGTTGATGAGAGTGAGGTTCTTGCAGTAGCAGAGGGGCTGCGTGCCGATGATCTTGCAGTCGATCAGGGTCAGGCCGTCAGAAAACCATCCGAGATATTCGCCCTTTACCACACTGCCGCGTACCGTGACATTTTTGCTGTGTCAGAAGGCATCCTTGGTGTCCAGGTCGGAATCGTTGATTTCCAGGCCGTCTACATACTGGAAAGAATATTTTCCATCGGAATCCTCAATGTTGATATCGGAGCATTCCCGCATGGCCTTGATTCCGTGAAGGCGGCTGTTTGCAATCTTTCCATGATGGCTGTACCAGATGGCGGCGCGTGTCAGTTCATCCATATTTGAATCAGTGAAAGAAAAGCCGTCCACATGCCACAAGGGATACCGCAGAGAAAATGTGCAGTCTGCGACGGCAATAAACCTCCTTGTTTTGTATTCGCTTTATTATACAGCGTCTGCATAAAAAAGCAAATAAAAACTTTCATGTGAATCGGATTTCACTTAGATATCCAGCGCCGCGTGATATCCCCAATACACTGCGTTGGTGATGGTCGATACCTTCGCCGCATCGCCGATCACCCGAACGTATGGCGCGCAGTCCTGAAGTTCTTCTACAACATCGGTGCGGGAACGCTGTCCCAGAGCGCAGATCACGGTAGTGCCGGGCACCAGCTGCTTCTCGCCGTTTTGGTCCTCGCAGACGATGCCTTCTTTCGTAACCTCTAATCCTTTATAACCTGTATGTACAGTTACATACTTATCGATTTCTGCCAGAAGAAGCGGCCTGTGGCGTACATTGGCGTCAGGAGCCAGCATATCTCGCATTTCTACCAGATGGACACGCTTGCCGTCCATACCCAGATGAATCGCGCATTCGCAGCCAGCCAGACCGCCTCCGAAGACCACCACATCATCAGTGACTTTGTCCTTCTCCAGGTAGTAATTGTTGACGACGATCACATTGCCGCTGTCCAGCCCCCTGATCGGCGGGATCAACGGTTTTGAACCCACTGCGATGATCAGGGCGTCCGGTTTCATCGCCTCCGCATACTCCTTCGTTACCTCCGTATTCAGCCGGATGTCTACGCCGGCCTTCCGGGCCAGCCGTTCATAGGTGCCGGTCAGCTCATACATTTCATGTTTGAACGGCAGGGCCTGTTCACTTTTTAAGATACCTCCCAGCTCGCTTTCCTTCTCGCAGAGGATTACTTCATGCCCTCTGCGTGCCGCCGTATAGGCCGCGTACAGGCCTCCCGGACCGCCGCCGGCTACCAGAACCTTCTTCTTTACCTTCGCCGGAAATACCTGATCGCCTTCCATCTCGCGGCCGATCAGCGGGTTGACCGTACAGCGTCTCGTGGAAGTGGCCGCCCGCTCCGCCATACAGGTGAAACAGCGGAGACATTTGACGATTTCCTCCGGACGATTCTCCACTACCTTGCGGGGCAGGAACGGATCTGCCAGGAGCGCCCGGGCCATATAGACCACATCTGCCTTGTCGCTTGCGATGATCTCCTCCATCTGCTCCGGGCTGTTCAGGCCGCCGATGGTGGCTACCGGAACGGATACATGTTTTTTGATTTCCGCCGCCAGAAATACATTGCGCCCGTGGTCGGTGAACATAGACGGATGGGTAATGCCGAAGGTTTTCTGGTAAGTGCCTGCGGAAACGTGCAGGAGATCAATGTAGGGCTCGATCTGCTGCGCGATGCGCACGCTCTCGTCCAGGTCATAGCCGCCATCTACGAACTCGGCGCCGGATAAGCGGAACTCGATGGGGAAGAATGGACCTACCGCCTGGCGAACGGATTTCAGGACTTCAATGGCGAACCGGCAGCGGTTTTCCAGGCTTCCGCCGTACTCGTCAGCGCGGTGGTTGAAAAGCGGCGAGAGGAACTGATTGATCAGCCAGCCGTGACCGCCGTGGACCATCAGAAGCTCGAAACCGGCCCGCTTGGCAAGCCCGGCCACATGACCGTAGGCCGCGACGATCTCGCCAATCATTTCTTTGGTCAGCGCCCGGACCGGTACGCCGTCGGCGCGGACCGTGTCGCTGGGACCCCACTGGTTCATGGTTTTTTGTTTGGTCTTGTCCGTCATATAAGTGCCGGCGAACATCCCGGAATGGGACAGTTCCAGGCTGGGTATGGCCCCGTGCCTGCGGATGGCATCCGCCGTGTAGGTGGCGCACGCCAGAGAATTTAAAATGCTCTCATCCAGATGATAGGCGTGGGAACCGTCGGTGGCGGGGTGGACCATGCACTCGCTGACGGTTACCGCAGCCGCGCCGCCTTTGGCGCGAAGCTCATAGAAGGCGGTGGATTTGGGGCCAATGCAGCCGTCATTGGAGATGTCCGTGCCGCCCATAGGGGCGGAAAACATCCTGTTTCGGAAGGTGGTGCGCCCCAGGGTAATAGGGGCGCTCAGATGAGGGTACTGTCTTGTCATAATGATTTCCTCCTGATTATGCCAACCCTTTTTCCTTGCGGAGCTTTTCCAGATCGCGGTCAAGGTTGAAGGAGACTGCCATGATCACGCAGATTACCGCGCACATGATCATCGGTACCCAGTTGTACATGAAGCGGATGGCTGTGATGACTGTCGCCGGCTGGGGCAGGCCCTGCAGATCCAGCGCTCCGTCAAAGCCTGCGCCGGACATCACCCATCCGAAGACGGCCGTTCCGAGGCCAAGGCCAAGCTTCTGTGCCGCGGAGGTTCCGGCGTTGCCCATGCCGACCGCGTTGACGCCGGTCTTCAGCTGGCCGTAGGTGATGGCGTCGGCTACAAGTCCCATGGCCATGCCGCCGGACATTCCCAGGCCGCAGCCCTTCAGTACGTTACAGAAAATCATGATCGGCTTGCTGGTGCCAAAGAGGCCGAATCCCAGAAAACCAATGGTCAGAACCGCCATACCCGCGGTATAGATCCAGCGCTTGCCGAACTTCTTCATGAAGAACGGAGTGGCGAACATGATGGCGAACTGGGCGACCGATATGGCGTTGTTCATCCAGCTGACCTGGCTCATGTCATTAAATATGTACAGCGCGTAGTACACGCCGCCAATGGAGTAGAAAATAATCACGAAGAAAATGCACAGCATGGCGAAGAACATGGTGACCCAGTATTTGTTCTGCAGAAGGGACTTGACTGCCACCAGAGGTTTCACTTCTTCGCTCTTGGCCTGCGTTGCTTCTTCCGGACTGTCGTTTACGCGTTCCTTGGTGGAGAAGACAGTGATCAGGACCAGCACTACCATTACCACGCAGACTATCAGAAGAGCGCCGGTGTAACCTGCCTGAGTATTCTCTGTTTCCATGCTGCTGGAGAATGTTGCCAGTAAGGTAACAAATACACTGTTGATGATGATATTGCCCAAGGTCTGGAAAATCTGCTGGATATTGCCCAGCATACCGCGTTCCTGACCATTGCGGGTGGTAAGAGAAATCAGCGAGTAGTACGGCACCTGGATGAAGGTCAGGCACACGGTGTTGACCATGTTGTACATGATAAACACGTATACATATTTAAGAGCCTGCGGAAATCCGCTGGGCACCCAGAACAGAAGCAGCATGCAGATGGCAAAGGGAACGCACATACGAAGCAGCCATACGCGGGCTTTGCCCATCTTCGACTTGGTGCGGTCAACGATGTTGCCGACGATCAGGTCGGAAACGCCGTCAAAGATTTTGGATGCGGCGATCAGAGTGGAAATGATGGCCGCGTCAAGAAGCGCCACATTGGTAAAATAGACCGTCATGAATGTGCCGATGATACCGTTGATCATGTTCCAGCCGCAGGCGCCGGCGCCGTATCCGAGACGTTCGCCCCAGCCAAGACTGGTATCGGGATCATTGCTTTTCGTAGCTAAATTGATCATAAGATTTCCTCCTTCATGGTGAAGTATTTTTCTTTTCTGTATTTAACTATACTCTTGTTGTGTTTGAATCTATATTCTTATTTTGTTATTTTTGACCTTATTTTGTTCCAATATTCTGGCCGAATTCCGGCGTCCCTGCATGACAGGAATCGTTTCCTTCTGCCTGCCCGCTCCGGTCAGGATTCGTAGAATCGCATGTCCCCCCAGATCTCCATCAGGTGGCGGCGATCAAGCACCTCCGTGCGGGTCTGGCGGTCATAAATGCGTACCGGTGACTTGGCCCCCTCGAAGCGCTGCCAGTCCGGATTGGGCTCGCCGGTGGCGATGAAGCGCACCCAGTCGCCGTGGATATCCTTCACGATGTTTTCATAGACCTCCGGCGCCTCGCCGTCGAACTCGAAACGGCTGAACTCGTGGTCGGGTTTCTCGAAGACCGCCGGCAGCTCATAGGCGTGGCTGGCCTTCCAGCCGGTAGCAAGGCCGGATTTGGTCACCAGCTCGTAGCGGTACATCCATACATCGCGGCTGTACTGCCGCTGAGCCATGGCCACCTTCACTGCCGGCATCTCAAAAGCGTAGTCCGTAGCATAGCGGATAAAGGCGTCGCCGCCGATCTGGCGGACATCGCCGGTCATCGGAGGAATCGAGGAAGCCATGCTCACGGCCGCGTCCTTAAACAGTGTGAAATAATCCCGGCCCTTCTGATGATAAAATCCCATGATCTTGGGAAGCGCGTCCACATTGCCGTTCTTCTCAAGCATTTCCGCCACCATGGTCCAGTTGTTGGGGAAGCCCGTGTTCTCCGGATGGACGAACATGGTGCCCTCGTGCATATTGGTACCGATGATCAGCTTAATGCCCTCGGCCGCCCCGGCCCGCAGCGCGTCGATGGGGCGCGTGGGAAGCAGGTCGTCGATGACCGGTCCCGGCAGGAAGATTCCCGGATTCTTGTACTGGTGCTTTGCCTGCACATATTCGTGGCCGATCAGGAACAGACGGATGTCCTCGGTGCGCAGGCGCTGCAGATCCTTTACAGTCCAGCCCATGCCTTCCATGAACAGATCGATATTTTCGCGGGCCGTCTGACGGGTCATCACGCAGTTGGGAAGCCCGCTTTCAACGATAGCCTGATTAAAGCAGCCTTTCACGCCGGGGCAGACCAGCATATTGACCACGGACGCGCCGCCTGCCGACTCGCCGCCGATGGTAATGCGCTCCGGATCGCCGCCGAAAGCTTCCACATTCTGGCGGATCCAATTGAGAGCCAGGATCTGATCGGACAGTCCCCGGTTCGAGTCAAAATCTTCGCAGCCTTCGTAGGTTCCGAAATCGTAGAAGCCCAGCAGATTGGTGCGGTAATTAAAGGAGAAGAACAAAACGCCGTCCCTCGCAAATGCTTCGCCCCGATACATTTCGTCTGAGGAATAACCGGTGTTATAGCCGCCTCCGTAGATCCAGATGAAGACAGGCAATTTTTCTCCTGTCAGCGGCCGCTGGACGTTCACGGTCAGGCAGTCCTCATCGCCCATGATCCTGCCGTTGTTGTACTGGATGGGGGCCGGGCCGTAGTCTTTCGCGTCAAAAACGCCCTCCCATGGTGTTTTGGGAACCGAACGTTTGAAGCGCAGCGGTCCGATAGGCGGCTCCGCGTAGGGGATGCCCAGGTAATCGATGCGTCCGTCCCGCTCATAACCGCGGACGGCTCCGGATGTGGTGGTGACAATGTGTTCTGTCATATGTGTTTCCTCCTTCATGTTATATTCTGGTTTTATGATTTTGCTGGCTCAGCCGCCTTCCTATCTCTGCCAGATCCGCCTTGCTGCCGGTCATTTTTTGAATGGCCAGAGCTCTTTTGCGCGGCTGGCAGCCGTCTTCCGGATCTGTGAAAAGTCCGAAATAGACTTCAGTTAGTCCGCCAATCTGGTTGTCTTCGATACCGGCGCGGCGGAGCATGGCGTTTTCATTGAGAAGGCGGAAATTGTGCAGGGTACGTACATAGGGCAGCTCCGACGCGATCTGCAGCAGTTTCTGATTGTAGCTTGCGTAGCGTTCTTCCAGCTCGGAGTCCCCGCAGTCGGTAAAACCGGTTTCCGTGAGAAGCACCTGTTTATGACCGTCGCCGTATTTCTTCATCACTTTATAGGCTGAATCGTTAAAACTGCGCCAGAGTTCATCCGGCTCCTGCACATTTAAGAACAGATCCGCGTCGCTTGATACTTCCCGGTTGGTAAATACATACGGGTGCCAGGCTGCCAGGTCAAAATAATCATCTGTATTGTCAGACCAGAATTCCCCGCTCTTAATGCGCCGGTAGATTTTATCCAGCGTCCAGGCTACTCCGTACATGACCGGCAGGAAATCAGGCATATCGCCGCCAAGCCCCGGCGTGGAAAGCGCCGGCGAGAAGCTTGCCACCTTCGCTTTCGGATTGGCCCGGCGGATGCCGCGGGCCGCGAAATACATCATATCCACAGCGATATCCGCTTTCTCATCCGCTGTGAAGGGATGGCTCATATCACCGTCCAGGAAACCGTCCGGATGCAGAAACGCGTTCAGGTTCCATTCATTTCCCACCTCCCAGATATCCACCTGGGGGAAAAGGGAAACCATCGTATACCAGGACTGCTCCAGCATTTCAAGGGCCTGCATGTAGAGACTGCCCGGGGTCAGGTCGCGGGGAGGCATCGCGTGTCCCATGCGCTGTCTGCAGCCATCCGGAAGGAACCATTCGTGGCTCATAGCGGTGACTTCGATGTCCAGTTCCTTCGCCCGGTCAAGAAGACGGCGGTGCATTTCCACTTCTTTCATATTGGGCGTGACCGGATCCAAAAGCAGCTCGGTCAGATGCATCCAGGAGCGGTAAGCCCGGCAGCCCAGTCCCGCTGCCAGATCAAGATACGCGGCGGCGTCAATGCCCTGGTCCCGCTGCCTCTGGATCAGCGGTTCTCCCACGCCGTAGAATCGCTCGTTCATGGCTGCGCCCCCTTTCCGTCTGGCGCCTTGCCATGGGCTGGGGCGTCCATGGTGGCCTGCGCTCTGTCTCTCTTTTCATAGAAGAAGATATGAAGTCCATCCGCCATGTCATGTCCTTCTCCCACAAACTGATTGCAGTGCAGATAACTCGCCAGGACTTTACTGTCGGTATAGAAGGTCGGCACCGTGCGGAAGGGCATGGTTTTCGTCGCGTCGTCGAACCATCCGTTGTTCTCCACATAGATGTGGCAGGGCTGCCCTTCGGCATCAGTGCCGGTCATCAGATATCTTGCGGACATATGCCGAACTCCCGCGGCGTTGACGATTTGCGTGTCTACCCCGCATGGCTCCACGATCCCGCGGAAAATATCACAGTTTACAGAACCTTTGAAAGGAACCATCAGTACTTCGGCGTTTTCGCCCTGCATATGTACCGCCGGTCCGTTTGCCTCGATTTTAATATCCAGAATCGGTGTTTTGTCCATAACTGCCTCCTTTGACTGAATTTTGTCTCATGCATTGCCTTTGCTTTGTTTTTATTATAGGAAAAAGTGAGCGGATGGTATGTCTTTATTTTGACTAATTTATTCTTATTTTGTTCCATTTTGAAGCAAGACATAGTATAATGGTATAATGTACGGGCAAGGGCAAAGAAAATGGAGGATAAACCGCTATGCAAGAAGGCAGTATTCAAATTTTGTGCAGAGTGATCAAGGTCGAGATAGTCTATGAAGGACCGGACGGCGCTCTGATTCCGTTTTTTGACACTGTTGCAGAAAGCCCGCTGATGCAGTCCCAGCAGCTGCGGGATATCATGCGTAAGGGCACTGCCGGTCAGACGGAGCCGTTTCTGCGCCGCAGCAGTTATGATTGTTATTTTGCCGGTTTGCGTGCCGGGGATGGCTTTTTCTATATGGGCCCGATGCCTCATGAGCGTTTAAGCGCTGTGCGCCGGAGACAGATGTACCGTGCCTACGGCATTGAGACAGACGGTCTTAAGGTGCTTCCGGTATTCACTTTGCCTGAGATTCGGGATATGATTCTGCTGACGAACACGGTACTCGGCAATACGGATCTTGAAAATGAAGACCTGTTGCGGCTTAACCGTATTATCGGTCTCAGCGAAACGCAGGACAGGCAGGAGCAGACCCGCTTCCTTCTGAAAGAGGAAGAGGAAAATGACGATTTCTCTTATCGCCACAGCTATCATGAGGAGCAGCTGCTTCTGCAGGCGGTACGGGAGGGCCGTACTCAGGATGCTGTCCGTCTGTCCGAGAGTATGGACCGGGACAGCGGGCGCCTGGCGGGACAGACCACGGCGCACCACAGGAATCTGGCTATCGTCGGCATCACTCTTTGTTCCCGCGCCGCTATTGAAGGAGGTGTTCCGCCTGAGACGGCTTATCGTCTCAGTGGCTACTACATCCGCAAATGCGATGAAGCCCAGGATTCTGCTCATATGCTTCTCTATCGTAACCGCGCTGTCGAAGATTTCAGCGCGCGTGTGGCGGAGAGGCTTGGCCGCGCTCACGGCTCCAATTATCTGGAGCGTGCCAGGGACTATGTGCGCAAGCATTACCGTGAAAAGATTTATCTGGAGGACATTGCTGAAAACCTGGGTATCAGTCCCAGTTATCTCTCGCGGCTTTTCAAAAAAGAAAGCGGCCAGTGCCTGCAGGATTTTATCAATGAAGAGCGGGTTTACCGCGCCTCCAATCTGTTGGTATATTCCGATTTCTCCCTGCCCGAGATCGCGGCCTACGTGGGATTTCCTAATCAGAGCTATTTCAGCAAAATTTTCCGTCGATTTCGGAATATGACGCCGAAAAACTACCGGGACAGATACCGCTCCGCAGAGGCGCTGGATGGATAACGGTGTATGATCCTAATCCGGCAGGCTATGAAGAATCATGAGAATACTCTTTGAAAATGGGTGGAAGTTATGAGATAATGAATGCAAATCCTTCAGACTATGGAAAAGAAGACAGATGATTTTGAAACCGACAGCCGGCAGGATGAACCGGCAGCAGGGAAAGGAATATGGCGAGCGATGGAAAATGTGAGAAAAACAAACTGGATATGGATAGAAGA
Source organism: uncultured Lachnospiraceae bacterium (assembly GCA_947588855.1). GTDB lineage: Bacteria > Bacillota > Clostridia > Lachnospirales > Lachnospiraceae > UBA3402. The sequence continues at coordinate 2,543 of CANQBN010000067.1, read as the reverse complement.
CTGGCAGGCGGCGGACAGGGCCGAGACCGGGCTTGTTTTGTTTCGGAAAAGCCTGTGGCTGGAAGGGCCTGCCCGGAAGGGACAGATTAAGGTTACGGCAGATTCCAGATACAAATTGTATGTCAGTGAAAGGCTGGTTGAGGTTGGCCCCATGAAAGGGGATGACCAGATCCGTTTCGCGGACACCATTGATCTGAAAGATTTTCTGCGGCCCGGCAGCAACGTGATCGCTGTCGTGGTGCTGGCTTTTCCGGTGGACCATGACCGGGGAAACCACAGCACCTTCCGTACCGGGACTCCCGGATTGTTCCTGAAAGGGTACGTGGAGGACAGCACCGGCAGGAGACATGATGTCTCGGCAGATGAAACCTGGAAATGCCGGAAGGCAGAAGAAATCCGTATGGTGCGGGAGGCCGCTGCCTTTTCCCCGCTGATGTTTTATGAGAATGCGTGCGGGAACGCAGAACTGCTGGGGTGGCAGAGGACGGATTATGATGATTTTGACTGGGCTCCTGCGAAGCCGTATGACAGTGATGAACTTACGGATGTTCTGAGAGAAGAAAACCTGCGTGAGAGAACCATACCTTTTATGAGACGCGTGCCAGGAAGGTTTGCCGGCGTGATCAGCGATAAAGAATCGGTGGTTGGCGCGGACGCCTGGAAGCGGCTGCTGGGGGTGGTTGCAGGTTCGATTTTGGATAAAACGGCGGAAGCAGGGCAGGCGGCAAAACCAGCGGAAGCAGAGCAGGCAGCAGGGTCAGCGACCGCGAAACCGGCAGCAGTAGGGCCGGAGTCAGCGAAACCGGAAACAGCAGGGCCGGCGGCCGCGAAACCGGCAGCAGGGCCGTCAGAAGGGACAAAGCCGGCGTCGATTCGCAAGGGCGCACTTACGATTCCCGCCTATACTCAGGAAGTCATAGAACTGAACGCCGGGGAGGAAATGACCGGATTCTTGAACCTGGAAATGTCTGGCGGCGCCGGAGCGGAGATAGAACTTCTCTATTCGGAGGCCTATGTTCAGCGGCAGATGGTAGGGGCTCAGAATCTGCCCCTTAAAACAGACCGTTTGGATGTGGAGCATGGTATACTGGCAGGTTACACAGATTCCTATAAGGTTTGCGGCTGCGGCACGGATGAGAGTCCGGAGAAGTATTCCCCATTCTGGTTTCGTACCTTCCGTTTTATCCGGCTGCAGATCCGGACCGGAAAGCAGCCTCTGACAATAGGACGGCTGGACTATGAGGAAGTCGGGTATCCGCTGGAAGTGAAAACATTTGTCCGGACTTCCGATCCGACCCATGAAAAGATCTGGGAGATCAGCGAAAGGACTCTCCGCCGCTGTATGCATGAGACATACGAAGATACGCCTTATTATGAGCAGCTTCAGTACGCCCAGGATTCCCGCCTGCAGATTTTATACACTTACGCCGTATCAGGGGATGACCGTCTGGCGCGCCAGTGTATGGATGATTTTCTGCGAAGCCAGCGGTGTGACGGGCTGATTAACTGCTCCTATCCCAATTATGAGGTAAATGTGATCCCCGGATTTTCCATTTACTATATTCTGATGATTCACGATCATATGATGTATTTCGGAGATAAGGCTCTGGTCCGAAGGCATATGCCGGCGGTGGAGCGGATTCTGGATTATTTTGAGCGGAATCTGGCGGCCCAGAACTATGTCCGTAAAATCGGCGGCGTAAATCATGAGCAGACCAATTGGTCATTCGTGGATTGGACGCCGGAGTGGGACGATACGGAGGGAGTGCCTTCTGTAACCAGAAGAGGGCCTATCACTATGGAGAGCCTTCAGTATATTATGGGTCTTCAGGCGGCAGCGGAGCTGGCGGATTATATAGGCCGGGAAGATGTGGCCGGAGATTTCCGGGACAGGGCGGCGAAGGTCCGTCAGGCTGTCAGAACTTACTGTATCGGGAAAAACGGCATGATTCAGGACGGCCCGGGAATGGATGTATACTCCCAGCACTGCCAGGTCTTTGGGATTCTGACGGATACCCTGACAGGAGAGACCGCCAGGGAAGCGCTTAAGGAGACCATCATCCGCCGGGAGCAGTACGCCCAGTGTACGGTGGCCATGTCCTATTACCTGTTCCGTGCCCTGGAAAAAACCGATCTTTATGAATATACCGACCATTACTGGAACGTGTGGCGGAAGATGATCGACAATCATTGTACCACCTGCACCGAGGCGGAAGCCTACGGCCGCAGCGAATGCCATGCCTGGGGTTCCCTGATTCTCTATGAGCTTCCCACTATCGTTTTGGGTGTCCGACCGGCGGCTCCCGGATATGAGAAGATGGTGGTGAAACCGGTACCCGGATATTTAACCTGGGCGAAAGGAAGAGTCTGTACGCCGAAAGGTTACGTAGACGTGGAATGGGAGAAGGATGAAAACGGAGAATTGAAAGTGAAATGGGAGAAGGCCGAAAGCGGCGAGGTGAAGTGAGCGTGAAGTGAAAAGTTAACTTCCACTTCTAAAGACTCCGGCAAAAAAGTTGCCGTTAGTGTTGCAGGAAAGGATA
>CANQBN010000066.1 GCA_947588855.1 uncultured Lachnospiraceae bacterium | reverse complement strand
AATATCCTTTCCTGCAACACTAACGGCAACTTTTTTGCCGGAGTCTTTAGAAGTGGAAGTTAACTTTTCACTTCACGTAAATGTTCTTCCTCCTGTTGGATTTCAAGACTTTCCTTCAAACGCTGAATAACCTCTTCCGCAGTACATGCTTTCTTCGCCTTCTAATATCCTCTCTCGTATGTCTAATAAATTTAACTGAATCAAGCGGTAAATCACCACTTAGAAATTATAGCATTTTTCGTCCAGCTTTGGCAACTCCAGCTGCATCCAGTCCATAGTAAGCAAGTACTTCTTCCGATTTGCCGGCAATTACCGGCTGATCCGGCAATGCCATGCAATGCACAGGACAGGGAGCATGCTCTGATACCACCTGGCAGACCAAACTACCAAGGCCGCCAATATGAGAATGCTCTTCCAAAGTAAGAATCGCCTTCGTTTCTAAAGCTGCCGAAATAATACTTATCGTATCTAGCGGTTTAATACAGTACATATCTAACACCCTGCAGGAAATTTGTTCTTTTTCCAGAATTTCCGCTGCGTTTTTCGCAATTTTTACCATCTCGCCACAGGCAATAATCGTCAAATCAGTACCTTTTTTCAACACGACAGCCTCATTCATCACAAAGGGCATTTCCTCCTGATAAATATCTTCTACCGCATTTCTCCCCACACGCACATAAGCCGGCATAGCATCATTTATCAATGTCTCCATCAGTTTTTTAGTCTGAAACCTGTCGCTGGGCAAATAGACACGCATGTTAGGGATACTTCCCATAACAGCAATATCCTGATTGGAATGGTGAGTCATACCCAGGGCTCCATAACTGATACCACCTGATATGCCAATCAGCTTTACATTCATATTTGAATATGCCACATCAATTCTAATCTGTTCCATACTTCTGGTAGAAAGAAAGCTGGCCGGGGAAAACGCAAACGGACGCTTTCCGCAGGCTGCCAGCCCAGCGCTGACTGATACAAGGTTCTGTTCCGCAATTCCTACATCAAAAAACTGTTCAGGATAAGCCTCCGCAAATGCCGTCATAGATGCAGAACCACGAGAATCGCTGCAAAGCACAATTATATCACGATCAACCGCTGCATGCTCCAAAAGCACATCGCAGATCACCTTTCGATTTGCAATCATATTTCTCATTTCAGCACTCTCCTATATTTTTCTTTTCTTCTAATTCGCGCATAGCCCTCTCATATTCTTCTCTAGTCGGAACCTTGTGATGCCATTCTGTCCGGTTTTCCATAAAAGAAACTCCCCAACCCTTCACGGTATTCGCAATAATACAAGATGGCTTTCCATTGTTTCTCTTCGCTTGGGTAATCGCATTATCCAAAGCGGCCAAATCATTTCCATCCGTCTGTATAACATACCATCCAAATTCCTCTATTCGCCTTTCCAGATTTTCCAGACGCATAATATCTTCTGTGTTTCCGCTGATCTGCAAATGGTTACGGTCAATAATCGCGATTAAATGATCCAACTGATAATGGCCTGCACTCATAAATCCTTCCCAGACACTTCCTTCTGCCAGTTCCCCGTCACCCATAACCACAAACACATGATAAGAAGCACAATCCAGTTTGCCTGCCAAAGCCATTCCTACTGCCACGGGAAGTCCATGCCCCAGAGAACCGCTGTTCATTTCTATACCATTAATCTGATTATTGGGATGACCGATTAAACGCGTACCAAATTCAGAAAACGTTTCCAAATCTTCTTTGTGGAAAAATCCTCTTGCCGCTAAAACACTATACAAAGCCTCCACAGAATGACCCTTACTCATTATAAAATGATCTCTGTTCACGTCGTTCATATGCTCAGGTCTAATGTTCATATGGCGAAAATAAAGCACTGCCAGGATATCACACACACTGAAATCTCCTCCGATATGACCTGCCTGCGCCCTAAAAATCATATTTAATATATCTTCTCTTAAATCATATCTTTTTATATTCAAATCATCATTCATGAGCTTCCTCCTCATTCCGCGCAAAGATTTTAAGTTTTGCATAAAAATCTTCCAAAATCAAACGACTGTCAATTGTCTGATACACACGGATAGGACGATTAGTTTTTGTATGTACATAGGCTTGTTCTCCTGTAATAAAAGGAGCTTCCTTCCATTCAAATTCAAAACGATGTTCATACAATATTAATCCAACTGCAGGATTATCACCCAACACCCAGCTTTCCCCGGTTCTGAAGGAACTTTTTCTTGGAATCTCATCCCATGTATGCCGTATTAACTGATCAAACAAATAGTTTCCCAATTCTCCATAAGGCTGTACGCGAACCTGAAGTTCAGATAATGACACTGCCATTTTTTCATACACATTTTTAGGTACCTGCCAAAGCTCTACCTGACTGGAAAAAACTGCATTCGCTGCAATTATATCATTTTTCAGATTGAACTCCTGACCCCCATTCGGATAAGCACCTCCACCTATCCAGATTGCCGTCATTCTTCGGACAATACGAGGTTCTAACAATATAGCACTTGCCAAATCTGTCAAAGGCCCTAAAAAAATAACAAACAATCTCCGCGAATCTTCCTTCATGGCTTCACGGACAATCAACTCTGCCCCTTCACTCATTATATACTTGTCCTGCTTTGTCATGGGAGCGTCCGCTCCGTGAAACAGTATCCCGTCAGCAGGTATATCCATAATATTCAAAATTTTTTTAATCTCTGCGTAACTACGTTCCATACTATCAATATCTCGGTCAACTCCATAATGAGCAGCAATCAAACCAACATAGTCAAAACCGGGACTCAATAAGGCATGTACAATCGCAAATGGATCATCCGCTTCATTTTTAGCGTCTGTATCCACTATTACCCTTATCTGTTTTTCTTCCGGAATCTGAAAATTATATAAATGATTATTCATCTTCTTTATCCTTTCACAGCGCCATTAGTCAGACCTGCTACAAAATACTTTTGAAAATACGCAAACACAATCATAAGGGGAATGGTCACCAAACATATTCCTGCTGTATACTGTCCCCATTGAACTCCCATCTCTGTTTTAAAATTCAACAATCCAACAGGCAAAGTTCGAATCGCGACATTAGCGGCCGTTACAATATTCGCCCACATCATTTCTCCCCAGTTTTGAATAAACGTAAATACAATGATAGTCGCAATCGCAGGAGTCACCAGCGGAAGCATCACATAAAGAAAGGTCTGAACCTCTGCGCAGCCATCTACTCTGGCACTTTCAACCAATTCCTGCGGAATTGTCTCAAAATACTGCTTCATGATATACATAGCAAAAGGAATCTGCCATGCTGTGTACGGCAAAATCAAAGAAAAATAACTGCCAGTCAGATTCATTCGTCCCATCATCGTAAATAAAGAAATATAAATCGCAATACTTGGAATAAAGTTGAAGGTCATAAACGCGTCAATGATCAGCTGGGCCTTCGGTATACGTAATTTAGCCAACGCATATCCCCCTAACATGGAAACCACACAGGTAAGTGATACAGATGCAATTGCAACGAACATGCTGTTTCCAAAATATTTTCCCAACTTTCCTACATTCCAAGCATTCACATAATTTACCCATTCCATATGTTCAGGTAATCCAAAAATATTAACAAAAAACTCCTGATTTGTTTTCAGAGAAGTCAAAAGCACAAACAGCAGCGGATAGGCTACTATAATGGTATATAAAATCAATACCGCATAAGCAACTGCCTTTATCTTCTTATTAAAGTCAAATACTCTACTGTTCATATCCCTCCCCCTTCACAATCTTTTTTACCAATATCATACCCGCCAGCACAATCAAAACGAAAATCATACTCATCGCTGCGCCATATCCAAACTTATTAAAAGAAAAAGAACATTGCATAATCCAGAGAGGCATAACTGTTGTTCTCTTTGCCGGACCTCCGCCAGTCAACGCTACTACTGTATCATATATCTTCAAGCCGCTCATCAATGCAAAAATTGCACTCAACTGAACAAAGGGAAGAATAAGCGGAAGCAGGATATCCTTAAAAATCTGAAAATCACCAGCTCCATCAAGCCGTGCGGACTCCACAAGAGAAATATCCACGGACTGCAATCCTGCAAAGCATAATACCATTGTCAAACCCACCTGTTTCCATGCAGATACAAACAAGATACAATTTAAGGCAGTTTTTTGATCAGTCAACCAAGCATGCTCCAGATTTTCCAACCCAATGATTCTAAACAGATTATTTAAAATACCAATATTGGGCTCATATACAAAAACAAAAATCAGAGCTGTGACTACAGCCGGTATCATACTTGGAGAAAATAAAACCGTACGAAAAAAGGTACCCCACCGTCTGCCTACATATAGCAAAAACCACGCCGTCAGTACTCCTAATGTTACACTAATAACAGATGATACCACGCCCAAATAAACGCTATTTCGAATCGCCAACTGAAAATTCCTATCCTGAAAAGCATCAATATAATTCCTGCATCCAATAAACACGCGATTGCTAAAACCATTCCACTCATGAAATGATAGAAAAAACGAATCAAAAAACGGAATTACTGCAAAAATCAGATAGATTGTAACAGCAGGCATCAAAAACAGAATACCGACTGTTACATATTTTCTATCCAACTTTCCCATTTTCTGCCTTGAACGCTGTTTTTTCTGCGATAAAAATCTCATCAATTACGCCGCCTTCCCTAGTTGGAAGGTGGGCAATCCCCTCGGAATCGCCCACCATTTTTCGTGTTTCGTATCATTATAGACAGCTTTTAAGAAACTGCCCTCAGGCGCATATCCTCCAGTTCTTGCAGAATCTCATCAATAGGCTGCCCAGAACATGCTGCGCCCACCATGTCATCCTCGATATATGCATAAATCTCCGAAGAAATATACTGAAGCAGCGAGTATCCTACTGCGTCATCGCCAAGAGTTGTATTAATTAAATCCTGCATAATTGGACTGTCCACTTTATCCAACATAGAAACCGTTGCAGGTAGACGGCCGCTCTTAATGATCTCCGCGATTCCAGCATCACTGGTGTAATATTTCATAAAACGTACCGCCTCTTCCGGATGTTTGGCATTTACCGGAATAAACAGGGCATTGGTTATTACACCAAATGCATATTTACCACCTTCACGAACAACCGGAAGCCGCATAACTCCCACTTCAAAATCACATTCGCTGTCATAAGTACCTGCATTTGAGCCGGCATCAACAAAGGTAGCAATCTGCCCCTGATACCAGGCAGCCTGTACCTGATCCTGAGTCGCCACCAAAGCACCTTCTCCGGGATACCAATAGCCCTTATCATACATATCCTTTAACCGCTCCAGACACTCCTTCAGTTCCGTACACTTTGTAAAATCACCTTGTCCTGACGTATACAACTCCAAAGTACCATTGTTCGCCATCTCATGAAGTGCTGTCCAAATCATCTGATTATTAATATTCTTATAGTTACCAATTCCATAAATGCCGTTCTGCTTAAATACCTCACAAACTTCCATATATTCATCCCAGGTTGTCGGGACTTCCAGATTATATTCCTCGAACAAATCCTTATTATAAAAAATAGTTTCTATTACTTGCTGATATGGTACTGCCCAGTATTTTCCATCAAATTTTGAACCCTCCAAACTGGCAGGCACAATCGTATCCTTCCATTCATTATTATTCTCTTCCAGATATGGTGTTAAATCCAGGGCCATGCCATCACGGGAAAATGCCTCAATCTGTGTCCCCCAAAAGAAACTGACATCTACGGGATTTCCAGAGGCAATTCCAGTTTTGATTACCTGTTCCGCGTTATCAAAGTCAACCGGTACAATATCCACTTTAATATCGGGATTCTCCGCCTCAAAACCGGCAATTATATTATGATTATATTCTGCGTCAGAAATATACGCGGTAATCGTCGTCACCTCACCCGCTGTATCCTTTTCCGTCTCTTCCGGAGCTGATGTTTCGGCAGAGACCGTTGTTGAAGCCTCAGTAGAGGGGGATGTTGACGATGAGGACGAACCACATGCTGACAAAACGGTACAGAACATTGACAACGCGCAAATCACTGATAAACCTTTTTTCATTCTTCTCTACTCCTTTGTTTTGATATATTGGGTTAATAGCTTGCCATGGCATTTCAAAGAAAACTGTTTTATTAGAGTTATCTTTGAACTTAGATATTATTCTATCATTTGTTTACAAATATTTCAAGTGTTTTAATAAAATTTTCGACATATTTTTATTAAAATTTTTATTTTCACAAAATCAATAATGGACAATACAAAAGCCGGATTCCAATCAGCCCTTTGGAATCCGACCCTTTATGCTCTGCAATGTATTTATTTATACTCAATAAAGTTCTTTGACACTCTGCCGTACAATCAGTTTTGTATTTATTTCCACCTTAACCGTCATATCTGTCATTCCCTCCATACGTGACATCAATCGTTCTACCGCCATCATTCCCATGTACTGCTTAGGTACATAGACTGTCGTTAACGGCGGATCAAACACTTCACACATCGGCATATCGTCAAACCCAACTACAGACACATCTTCCGGGATAGAAATTCCCAATTCCTTCAGCGCCTTTATTGCTCCTATCGCAATGATATCATTATCTGCGAAAAAGGCTGTTGGAAGAATCGGATTCTGATTCAGCAGCTTCTTCATGTCTGCATAAGCCGTTTCCACTGATGAACCTATCGGAAATATCAACCTCTCATCATAGGAAATTTCCATATCCCTTAATGCAGTCAGATACCCGTGTTTTCTCTCTTCAAAATTATTAATAAACACATTACTTTGCAGATATCCTATCTTTTTATGACCCTTTTGTCCCAAATAACGTGTCGCCAGATATGCTCCCTGAGTATTGTTAATCACAATCGTATCCATAGATATTTCCTGGAAATAACTGTCCAGAATGACACACGGAACGCCCGCATGCACAAATGGAGCCAAATCTTTATCAGACATCTCTGTAGCTAACAGAATGATCCCCTCGCTTCCTGAAGAAAGGCAATTCTGCAACTGCTCTATAATTTCACCTTCATTAATATATGATATCAGAAGACCAAATCCTCTTTTTTTAGCCTCCATCTCCACACCCTCCAGGAGCTTCGCGAAAAAGGGAGTGTCTGATACGACATTTCCATGCTTCTTATATAAAATCAGCTGAATACTTCTCAATGAATTTTTTCGTTTTCCATTTCCCAGCAAACTGTATGGCATCTGGTATCCCACCTCCTGCATTGCCTGAAAGACTTTTTTCCGCGTTGCCTCGCTGATACCAGGTTTATTATTTACCACCAATGAAACCGTAGATACCGACACGCCAGCTGCTGTCGCTACCTCTTTAATTCCCGCCATATTCATCCTTCTTTCGATTTGACATTTATAATTATAAAAATCATATCAGGAATTTCAATTTAACGCAACATGTAAAATGTTTAAAATATCGACCTCTTTGATTATTTTTAATAATTTTTATATTGACTTTCTATAGTATTTAGTGATAATATTTTATTAAAATATTTTAACAATTTTAATAAATCATTTGAGTTGCTGTTTTAACTATTTAAGAAAGGGGTATTTATATGGGGCTCAAAAAATATGTCCTTGCAATTGATCAAAGTACATCCAATACCAAAGCAATGCTTTTTGATCAATTGGGCGTTCTTTCTTATCGGGCAGATCTGCCCCATCGACAAATCGTTACTCAACAAGGCTGGATTGAACATGATCCTGATGAAATCTATGACAATCTTCTACATGTCATAAAAAATGTGATAAACAAGGCCAACATTCTTCCAGAACAGATTGTCGCCGCGGGTATCAGTAATCAACGGGAAACTGCCCTTGCATGGGATAATGCGGGAAAACCATTTTCTAATGCGGTAGTCTGGCACTGCGCAAGAGGATTGCAGATTTGTGAGCAAATAGAAAAACTTGGTTATACTTCTTATATAAAAGAAAAAACCGGGCTCCATCTTTCTCCATATTTCTCTGCCGCTAAATTTAGTTGGATTATACGGAACATTCCCGAAGCTTCAAGAGCAGCATCAGAGGGAAATCTGAAAATAGGAACCATGGATAGCTACCTTCTGTATCGATTAACTGGAAACCATGCTACAGATTACTCTAATGCGTCTCGAACACAACTATTTAATATTCACTCCTTAGAATGGGATTCTAAACTATGCAGTATTTTTGAAATTCCAATGAATGCTCTGCCGGAGGTTCGCTTCAGCGATAGTTTTTTTGGTTCATCTGATTTCGGCGGAATCTTCAAACGTGCTATTCCTATTTACAGCATTCTTGGCGATTCACATGCTGCTCTTTTTGCACAGGGATGTCTGGATTCCGGAACTGGAAAAGCAACTTACGGCACCGGTTCCTCAGTCATGATCAACACTGGCTGTACGCCTATTCATTCTTCTGAACTTACTACGTCATTGGCATGGGGAATAAATAAGAAAATACAATACGTCCTGGAAGGTAATATCAATTATACCGGAGCTATTTTTACATGGCTTATCCATGATATGGAGCTAATATCTTCCGCTCATGAAATTGAACCCTTAGCCCGCAGTGTAGATGGCTCCGGCGGAGTATATCTGGTACCTGCTTTCAGTGGTCTGGGCGCCCCTTACTGGAAAAGCAATGCCCGGGCAGTTCTTTGCGGCATGAATCGCAGCACAAAAAAAGCTCATATCGTGCGATCTGCAGAAGAAAGTATCGCCTATCAAATTACCGATATTATGCAGGCTGCCATTCAAAGCGGAATTTCATTAAAAAACCTGCATGCTGACGGAGGTTCGACACATGACAGCTTTCTAATGCAATTCCAAGCTGATATGCTGCAGATTCCCCTCATTGTCAGTCAGACCGAAGAACTTTCAGGAGCGGGAGTCGCCTTTCTTGCCGGTCTCGCATGCGGTTTTTACTCTAAAAAAGTACTATCCCCTCTCTATAAGGGCCATATTTACTATCCTACTATATCAACCGCGCAAAGTCAGAATTTGTATGCTGGATGGCAAAAAGCAATAAAAATGGCTTTATACAATACACCAAAATAATCAAATGCAAAGGAGTCACATCATGAAAAAACAAACTTTTGGACTTATTGTTACCACACGCGATTTCTTCCCTTCTCACCTGGCCGTACAGGCACGCAGGGAAGCCATCGAGGTATTAACCTCTTTGGGATATCATATCATAACCGTAGGCGAAAATGATACTCGGTTCGGTGCCATTGTTTCTTATCAGGAAGCTTGTATCTGCGCTCAGTTATTTAAATCTTATGAAAAAGAAATCAGCGGAATTATTGTTATTCTTCCTAACTTCGGCGAAGAAACCGGAGTGGCAGAAGCTATTTCCCAAGCAGGTTTGAATGTTCCTGTATTAATCCAAGCCTGCAACGACAATTTTGATAATCTAAATATGGCTAATCGCCGCGATGCCTTCTGCGGTAAAATCAGTGTATGCAACAATTTATATTACCGTAACATACATTACACCACAACTTCACTGCATACCTGCAGTCTTCATAGCGAGGCATTTAAAAAGGATGTAGAAAAATTCGCCGCCATATGCCGCATTGTCCATGGACTGCGTGGTGCCAGAATTGCAGCTGTCGGTACTCGTCCCAACGCGTTTAACACGGTACGATTTAGTGAAAGACTTTTGCAGCAGTCAGGTATCACCGTATGTACACTCAGCATGACCGATGTTATTGAAAAAGCAAAATCACTTAAAGACCATGACCCGGAAGTACAAAAAAAGCGGGATGAGATCATACGCTACGGAACAGTATGCAGTGGAATTTCTGAGGAAATACTATTAAAACAGGCTAAACTTTGTATCTCTTTAGAGAATATCGTCACAGAAAACCACTGCGTCGCAAGCGCTATTGAATGTTGGGATTCTGTACAAAACCATTACGGATGCGCCACATGTCTTGGAATGAGTATGATGGGTGAAAAAGGACTTCCCAGTGCATGCGAGATGGATGTAACCGGCGCAATTACTATGTATGCTCTGCAGTTAGCCAGTCAGTCTGCTTCAGCATACATGGATTGGAACAACAATGTTGATGAAGACCCTGACAGATGTATATGCCTCCACTGTTCAAACTTTCCCAAAAGTTTCTTTGGCAAAGATAATCTTGAAATCGGAAATCTTGATGTCTTAGCCACCACTCTGGGATCAGAAAAGTGCTTTGGCGCATGCAAACAACAAGTAGCCGCAGGTCCTTTTACTTTCGCGAAATTAACCACTGATGACATTACAGGATCTTTAAAGCTCTATACCGGAACCGGCACATTTGAAAACCGTCCAATCCATACAAAGGGCGGACTTGCATTATGTCATATTGATAACCTGCAAATGCTGATGCAGTATATCTGCAAAAACGGGTTTGAACATCATGTCGCAATGACCCGCGGCAACTATGCTGATGTTCTGGCAGAAGCCTTTGGTAACTATTTAGGCAGCTCTGTATACCACCATAATTTACCTTAAGGAGGTACTTCATGGATAACTCATTTGAAGGTATGCTGCTTCAATCACCTGCCTGCCGCTGGGAGGATGCTCTTCCATGCGGCAATGGTACTATGGGTGCAATGATGTATGGCAATATCCGCCATGATACAATCCTTCTTAATCATGAACTGCTGTGGGACAGGCATCAGAAACCAACGCTTGCGTCTATTTCCAACTTTATACCTGAAATAAGATCCCTGCTCCTTCAGGGCAAATACACGGATGCGCAGTCATTATTTGATAGCCAGCTACAGCATGCTCATTCAGGAAAAAGCACTGTTGATGCATACCAACCAGGACCTGATCTTTGCATTGACCTCCAAACTTGTCCGGATTTTACTGATTACAAACGCGGCATCAACTTTCGTACTGGAGAACTTTTCACATGCTGGAAACAGCCAGATGGAGATTATGCCAAAACTTTATTTATTTCCAGACATGATGGCCTGGGCTATTTAAGGATTACATCTTCTGATTCAAAATTAACAGCGGATATCCAGCTGTTCCCCCATGGTCTGCGGAGACATTTTCTGAAAACCTGGGAGCAGAAAAACATATATCCAGACATTCCATACACCTGGAATCTTTCCTGCCAAAAAGATGAACTGATCTTAGCAGGACACTACCAGGCAGGCACTTCCTTTTACGCCTCTGCAAAAGTCCTGGCACCGGAAGGAGAAATCGTATCGACAGAACAAGGAATATCTGTAAAAAATGCTGCGGAAATACTAATTTTGTTCGACATTTCCGTTAACGCTCCTCCCAGGAATCCTCATAGTTGGCCGAAACATGTGGATTATCAGGAATGTTTACGCTGTCACAGAAATCTCCATGAAGATCTTTACAGCAGAACTACCCTGTCATTAAATACGGGAAATCATGAACAAACTAATGAAATGCTTCTCCAGCAGGCTGCCAATGGAATAATTACCGAAAGCCTTGTTGAAAAAATGTTCCAATATGGCAAATACTTGTTAATCTGCGGAACAAACACTTATGGACTACCCTTTACTATGAGGGGTTTATGGAACGGTGATTACGCCCCCTCCTGGGAAAGTGACTATCACAATGACGAAGAATTACCCATGAGTTACTGGCCGCTCTGTTCATGCGGATTGTTCGAATTAGCTATGCCATATTTTGAATTTTACGAAAATCTATGTGATGATTACACAGAAAATGCTCAGAAAATTTATGGCACAAAAGGGATTCTAATTCCTATCTGCCAGGCTCTCCATGGAATCGTCTATCTCGGGCGTCATCAAAACGCCGGATATTGGGCTGCCTGGACAGCAGGTGCCGGATGGATTGCTTCTCTGTTTTATCATTACTACAGCTATACCGGCGATAAAGAATTCCTGCAATCAAGAGTTGTTCCATTTTTAAAAAATATTGCAGACTTTTATGAGGATTTTCTAATGCCGGACCAATCAGGCAAACTATGCTTTATACCGTCCTTATCACCAGAAAACATTCCTTCTGGAAACAATCGGACAATGATGGCCGTCAACGCGACCATGGACATTGCTGTTGCTAAACAGGTTTTTAAAAATCTGATACAGGCCTGCTCAATTCTAGATATCGAACAGGAAAATATTTCAAAATGGGAAAATATGATAGCCAACATGCCTGAGTATCAGATAAATTCTGACGGCGCCCTCAGCGAATGGTGCTGGCCCGACCTCAACGACCAGTACCAACATCGTCATCTGTCCCATCTATACCCTGTTTTTCCCGGGGATGAAATCTGCCAGGAATCATCACCCAGGCTCTTTAAAGCTGCCGAGACAGCATTAAACCTTCGCAGCGAGATAGGAAATGATTCTCAAACCGGCTGGTCCTTTATTCATATGGCCGCCGCATACGCAAGAATTGGAAACGCCACAAAATTCCTGTCTTGTCTTAACGCCGTATTTCGCTCATGTACAGGCAATAATTTATTCATATACCATAACGACTGGCGAGGTCAGGGCATATCCTCCTACTGGGGTCCTGGTGTTCCTGTACCGCCTCATATCTGTGCAAACGTGGGAACAACCGCCGCCATCCTGGAATCTTTGATCCAATCGCGGGAACGATTCATTTCTCTTCTCCCTGCGAAACCTCCTGAATGGCACAACGGACAAATCAAAAATGTTTTTTGCGCCTGTCAGATTCAAGTATCTATCCTATGGGACAATCTTGGATTCCAGGCGGTAGTTATAAGCCCTTACACACAGGAAGTCACTGTCAAATTTCCTCTTCGACATTCATTCTCCTCTAAGGGCGCTGCAGCCGCCCCAAGCCGATAGGGCAATAACTACCGCACTCTCCAATTGATCGGGCAAATGCCCTGTATCATATATTGTAAAAAAAATAGTCAAGATAAGGAGGAATCACAATGAGTCTGCATCAACAAATCCAAGAAGCATACGAGCAGGGAAACGGCGTTTTATGTCTAGCCCCAGCCTGGGTTCCACGCAATTTTGCTCGCCCCGGCAAACGTCTCCGTCTTCACCCGGATGATTACTATCCCCTTGGCATTTCCAGAGGCGGAATCTGCGAAAGATGGCTTTCGTCTACGGTACATGCTGATAACGGGCCGGACACTGCTGATGATGAGGGCCTAAGCTATGTTGTGTCTGGTCCTGAACATAAAAAAGCCTTCCTTTTAGCAGAAGCTGTTGAAGAGTTAAAAGATGATCTGATAGGAAAGGAACTATATGAGTCTTTCCATACTCTGCCCATGTTCGCAAAATTGTTTGACAATCTCGGCCCTCTTCCCCACCACATACATTTGAGTCAGAAATACGCATCAATGGTGGGAAGAAAAGCAAAGCCCGAGTTATATTTCTTTCCCTCACAATTGAACAACCATGGCGGAGAATTTCCATACACCTTTTTCGGATTCAATCCTGATACCAAAAAAGAGGACATCCTAAAATGCTTCCAAGGATTTTCCATGGGAGACAATAAACTGACCGAATTTTCCAGAGCTTACCGTTTAGCTCTTGATTCCGGTTTTGACGTTCCGACCGGAATTCTCCATGCTCCCGGGAGTTTATGCACCTATGAGCCTCAATTATCCTCTGATGTACTTGTCATGTGTCAGTCCATGCTGGCGGGAGAACATACCGTTTCTGAAAGTCTCCTGTGGAAGGATGTGCCGGAAGAAAAGAAAGGAGATTTTAATTTCCTGGTTGAAGTTATTGATTGGGAAGCCAATACTGATCCCTACTTTTATGAAAATCACGTATTATCCCCTAAGCAAACTTTCTGTCAAGACGGCCTGACTATTGAAGATCTAGCCTATCGTTCTTCCGTACTTGGAGCTGAACGTATCTCCTTGGCACCTGGTTCTTCTGTCAAACTGACATCCTCCTACGCCTATGGTATGATTCTCCTGCAAGGTGTTGGAACAATCAACAACCAGCCATTAGAAACACCTACCCTGATTCGTTATGGGCAGACAACTTATGATGAGTATTTTGTAAGCATGAAAGCAGCAAAAGATGGCGTTATTATCGCTAATACCCTCAAATCACAGCCCCTTGTTTTCCTGCGCCATTATTATAAACAAACGACTTGAGTTTATCTTATTCTTAAAACTCCTGGAAAACATAAATCCTTAATTGGACGCTTTTAACCAAGGAAGAAAACAGACAAAGAAAGAACATCTGCGGAATTTATTCCTAAAGGTGTTCTTTCTTACTAATTTCTCCCTCGAAATCTGTCATTTTATCCCAGCTCCCTCAGATACCTTCCCAGGGCGTCCTGCCACGCAGGCAGCCGCTGAAATCCGGCCGCGTCCAGTTTGGACTTGTCCATACGGCTGTTGGCCGGCCGCTTGGCTTTGGCCGGATACTGGTCGCTGGTGACCGGGATCACGTTTACCTTCATGCCGGCCTGGCGGAAGATCTCCACGGCAAATTCGTGCCAGCTGCACAGGCCCTCGTTAGTGGCGTGGTAGCGGCCGTAACGGTCCGTTTCGATCATATCCACCAAGAGCCGCGCCAGATCATAGGTATAGGTAGGCGAACCAATCTGATCGCAGACCACAGTCAAGGTATCCCTGGTCTTTCCCAGATTCAGCATAGTTTTAATGAAATTCTTTCCGTTGACGCCGAAGACCCAGGCGATGCGCACGATAAAATATTTCTCCAGCTGCTCCACCGCCAGCTCGCCCTCGTACTTGGTCTG
>CANQBN010000065.1 GCA_947588855.1 uncultured Lachnospiraceae bacterium | reverse complement strand
GGTCTTTCAGGGAACCCAGCTGGCCTTCCAAAAGGATTGTCTTGCCTTCCTTCAGAGCTTCATGGAGATAGGCCGATACGTCGCACACATAAGGCGCTACCATATCACGGTACTGGTGAAGAGTTTCCAGAAGCTCCGCCGGATCAATGGGCGGCTTATGGTACAGATGCTCCAACATCACGTTCTTCAGAGTGCAGACACGTTCCACCTTCTCACTGAGAGTCTCCTCATCAAACAGTTCGCTGACCTGGAAACCTATTTTTGCATATTTGTCAGAATAGAAAGGCGCAATGCCGGACTTGGTAGAGCCAAAAGACTTACCAGCCAGACGTGCCTCCTCGTAAGTATCAAAAAGAACATGATAAGGCATCAGAATCTGGGCCCGGTCAGATACCAGAATCCTGGGTTTGGGCACGCCTCTGTCCACCAATGCCTGGATCTCATTAAACAGATACGGAATGTTTAAGGCTACCCCATTGCCGATAATGCTGGTAGTATGGCTGTAAAACACACCGCTGGGCAGCAGGTGAAGGGCAAATTTCCCATAATTATTGATAATGGTATGGCCGGCGTTGCTTCCTCCCTGGAAGCGAATAATAATATCGGATTCTCTGGCAAGCATATCCGTGATCTTGCCTTTTCCCTCGTCGCCCCAGTTAGCGCCTACGATTGCTCTTACCATGTATGATTCCTCCTTAATTTGCGGCAGTCTTCACAATCGGACCGAATGCCGCTGCAAACTTCCATGCGCCCCTTCGCGCGGTATCATTCTGCCGTGAATACCGATCGCTCCTCGCCTGAGGCGCTGTCTCGGCTCCTCACAGTGCCGGCAGTACGTCCGGCATACGCCGCCCCATACATGGCGGCCGGGATTTTCACAGCAAATAACAGTATATAAGAAAACCATTAAAAATGCAAGATTTTTCTTTAATTGACGGTCTTTCCTTAAGTCCCTCATACATTCGTTCCGAAGCCGGAATCCGGATCCCCAGCCGTTCTGCCTCCTTTACCAGATATCCGCTGAAGGTTTCCAGCTCCGACTGCCTTCCGTCACGGATATCTCTCTGCAGAGAACTGGTGGCGTCATCCCCATAGTCATTATAAAACTTACGTATAACCGTATCAATATGCGATTCCGGAATGCCGATTCCCTTCGCCCGCGCCACCTCATAGGCTTCACGAATCAGCTGCTCATACAGCTTTGCCTTCTCCGGGTCATTCCTCAACTGACCGATGGTATTGTCAAAATAGGCTGTCGCCACATTGTAGGCGCAGTTCAGGATATATTTCTTCCAGATCTCACAACGTATATCCACAGCTGTCTTATGATCGATGTCGGCTGCAGAGAAAATCCGCGACACCTCCTCCACCTTTTCCTGCTGTCTCTCATCGGCATTCTGAATCCCGATCCGCAGATTGGCAAACTGACCCTGCTGCTCGATGGAATAATCAGGCCGGGCAAACGACACGATATAGATGAGGGAATCCACCACCACAGCTCCTCGCCCCGCCTCATTCAGATTCAGAAGTTTCCGCACCCGGTCTCCGGCGTCCACCCCATTCATGACCGGAACAATCACCGTATCATCGGTCACGGCGCCGGCCAGATCACAGCACACTTCCTTCAGGGAATAGTTTTTCACACAGATGAAAATGTAATCCTGCGGCTCCAGCAGCTTCACAGCCGGGACTATTCTCTCAGGCCGTCCCACTTTCTCTCCCTTATACTCGCTGTGCAGGACCAGTCCGCGTTCTCCTATAGACCGGCCCCTCTCCCCTCTGGCTGCCAGGGTTACATGGGGAAACCTCTGGAGCAGCATGCTGGCCAAGTATCCGCCTACGCCGCCCAGACCGATCACAGCGATTCTTTTTTCCACCATATCCATTTTCAATTCCTCCTGCCTTCCGCTGAACTTCATCTGCGGAACCGCAATTTCAATATACATTTCATCATCAGCATACCACAAAACGCATCCGGCTGCCACTTTAATCTGCAGCTTTCCCATCTCCCAGCATAGTTTTCGCCCGCATCTCCTTTCCGTCCGTGGTTATTATGACCGCCCCATTGCTCATAGTAAGGAAGCTTTTCACGTTCTGCTCCCTCAGCCGTTCCATGGTATCCGCTCCGGGATGGCCGTAACGATTTTGTTTTCCGCAGGAGATTACCGCCCAGTCCGGATCCGCATACTCCAGAAATTCCCGGCAGGTCGAATAATTCGAACCGTGATGAGCAACCTTCAGCACCTGAACGGGTCCCGATAAAGGCAGAGCCTTTTCTTCCTCTCCGGATGCCGGCGGCCGGATCTCCTGCAGCCATCGTTTTTCACCTTCCGAGCTCATATCTCCGCACAGCAGCATCCTCGTCCGCCCGTAGACGGCTTCCAGCACCAGAGAGTGGTCATTCGTGTCATCCCTGTAATTCTCATCTCCTGCGTAGAGACACCGAAGCGTCAGATCTCCCGCAATCTGTCCCCCGGCTTTCATCCAGACTGTCTTTGCACCGGCCTGTTCCGCCAGCCTCTCCAGCTCCTCATACGTTTCCTTTTCTTTTCCCAGCCATGGCATAATCAGCGTATCAATCCGAATCCCATGATCTGACTCCAGGAGATACCGGATTCCGGATATGTGATCCTCGTCCCCGTGACTGATCACGGCATAGTCTATTTGCGAAATGCCGCTGTATTTCAAAAACGGCTCCAGCACCTGCTCTCCCAGCATCTTATTGCTGGTACTTCCTCCATCGATTAAAATCACCAGATCCTCCGTCTCCAGACAGATACCGTCTCCCTGTCCCACATCCAGATAGGAAGCGGTAAGTCCCGAAGGCGGTATCGGCCGCAGAAGAAGAAATCCCAAAAGGAGACCGGCAGCGCATATCAAATACCGAAAAACCGGTTTGATCACCACCCCTGCCGTCTCCGGTTCTTCTGTTTCCGATTCGTTCTCAGTCCGAAGCCTCTCCCCATTCGCCAGCACCAGAATTCCAGTCCATACCGCCATATAACCTCCTATCTGCCAGAAACTTGGCCTTCCCATGATCTGAATCGCTCCCGGCAGTCTCTGCGCCGCGCGGCACAGCCATTCATAAAGCAGCAGAATATAATGTCCGGTCCCTATGGCAAAGCTTCCGGCAGGAACCCACAGGGCTCCCAGAAAGAGTCCGGCAATTCCCGACATAAGCACATATCCCATCAAAGGGAGGACCAGCAGATTCAGGAAAAAACCGTAGATCGGATATTCAAAAAAGTGATACACGATCATGGGGAACGTAACAATCTGAATGGCCAGTCCCGCCGCCCACAGCCGGCTGCCGGGAAGCCAGTTCTCCAGAACCGGAAGGACGGCCCCAACGGCCAGCATCGCGCCGAAGGACAGCTGAAATCCTGCCTGGAACAAAAGACTCGGCGACTGGACCAGAAGAAGAACAGCCGCCACGGCCGCGGCAGTAAGAAGATCGTAGGTTCTTCCCAGTTTATCGGCCAGAAGCTGCAGGCATACCATCAGAACCGCCCGAACCACACTGCCGGAAGAGCCGGTCATGACGCCATAACTGACGGTAAAAGCCGCGGCCAGCACGCCGGATACTTCGAACCCGGCTCCCATCCGCCTGATCAGACGGTAAAGTCCCAGACCAAGCAGAGAGACGTGCAGTCCGCTGACCGCCAGAAGATGAGCGATTCCGTTTTTCCGGTACAGATTATAGACATCGTCGTCCAAATCTGTCCGATCTCCCAGAATCACAGCCTGAAACAGTCCCTTATCATGAGAATCACACAGCCGATCCAGCATATCCCCGGCCCATTCCTTCAATTTCAGAATCCCGTACAGATAGGGAGAATATACGCTTTCAACTATATCCGCTTTATCCGCGAACATCCTCCCCTCAATTCCCAGCGCATGATAATAGGTTCTATAATCAAACTGCCCCGGATTCGTGGCTCTGCCCATCGTCTCCAGTTCTCCCCACACGGAGACCGTCATTCCGGGCCGCACCTGAAATCGATCCGGTTCATCTTCCAGATAGATCAGCAGGTCGCCGTATCCTGCCGCTCTTCCCTGTATGTAGAGACTGACATGGTCCAGCTGCATTACAGCCGCGTAGGTTTCCCCGTTTCCGCCTTTCATGTCAGATATGGTTCCTTCCGCCCGTATCAGGCCATTCCCTCCTGACTGCTTCGCCTGTTCCGCCAGCTTCTCTGCTTCTTCCGCAATCCGCTCATAACGGTCCTCATCCTGCATGTCGGTTTCCAACCTCACGGCGCCCGACAATGCGCACAGCAAAAACGGCAGCGCCCACCATAACGCCGGGCTGCTGCCGCTTACCTTTCCTTCATTTCTCCGTTTTCTCCAAAGGCAATAGATCCCGCACAGCGCAGCTGCCGGAACCACCGCCTTAAAACCCACAGGCAGCAACAGCCATACCTCTCCAAGTACGAATCCACCTGCTGCAAATACCAGTGGTCTTTTCAATTATATTCTCCTTTTCCGGCGGCAGTCCGCATCCGCCGCTTTACAGTTACAGGGCTCACAAATGCCGCCTCATACACAAAATTGGACGGTCCTACTGTCCAAACTCCAAATTCCTCTCAAACTGGGTATCCAGAGACACCGCGTCCCTGAACATCACGTCAGAAGAACCGTTCACCGTAATCTGCACCCGGTTAACCGTAGACAGCTCGCTCAGGGAATTTACGATGGAATAGATCGGAATATATTCATTCACCTCCAGGGCATTGGTTAAAAACACATTGTCAAAATTAATGTAACAAATATTTTCGCTGACAGACACATTCAGCAGCCCCAGGCCATCAGGAAGCGTTGGATAACGTCCGGACAGATGGGGGCCTTCCATCAGCTGTTCTACGATCAGCCGTTCCAGAGAAGTGTTGATACTGTGAACCACTTCACGCTCTTCTTTCAGAAGTCTCTGGCCTGTCTCATCGGTGAAAAACAGAGTCAGCTGGCTTCGCTCAAAGGTATTCACATCGCTGATGCTTTCCACGAAATCCATATCCGTAAGAATTCCCACCGGCTTCCCGTCCTGATTAAGGAGAGGCTGGTCGGCCACGTAAATGCTGACAAAGTCTACTCCGTCAATCTGGACCATTGTTTTTGTCAGAGCGGCGCGGCAGAGAATCTCCCTCTCCGCTCCCATATTGGAACGATTGGAATACCCTGCGTCAAAATACATGGACAAAACGCCGTTTTCCAGTTTGCAGCCCATGTAACCTACGGAATCAGGCAATGCCGCCTGACAATCCAGGTCATTGGGAACGGTCAGAAATTCTCTCATCAGTTCCGCTATCAAAGCTTCCGTATCTTCCGAATCGGTTCCATATTCCTGCGGCGACAAAGTCATCATTGAATTATTCAGATAGTATATACGGAATGTATTAGCCTTTTCCTGTCCCGGCTCCCTCCTGCTGCCGCAGGCTGCCAGCAGGATCATCAGCAGAAACAGGCCTGCCAACAGACGATTCCTCATAACCTGTTCCTCCTAAATAATATAGGTTAAGGGTATCCGCATCGTAAATACGGACCCTTCTCCCTCTTTGCTCGTAAGACGTATGGAGCCGTAATGCATGAGCACCACATTTTTAGTGATAGCCAAACCGAGGCCCGTACCGCCTGTTTCCCTGGATCTGGCCTTATCTACCCGGTAAAAACGCTCAAATACACTGTCCTGCTTATCCTCCGGAATCCCAATTCCGGAATCCGCCACCCGCACATAAAAATACTTATGATCGGCATCCAGAGTCACACGGACCCATCCGTTTTCCACATTGTACTTGATCGCGTTTTCCGCCAGATTGCTGATAGCCAGAGACAGCTTCATCTCATCCACCTCAGCCGTAACATCCCTGATGCTCTCATATATCAGATCGATATTTCTTTTTTGAGCGATCGGCGTCAGCCGTTTCAGAATCTGTTGGATCAAAGCGTTGATATCCACCTGCGCGATGTTCAGTTCCGACGCGGATTTATCCATTTTTACAAGAGAGAGCAGGTCGTCGACAATCTTGCTTTCCCGGTCAATCTCCTCCGATATATCAGTCATAAACTCCCTGTAAAGCTCCGCCGGAACCTCCTCCATACCCATAAGAGAATCAGCCAGCACTCGGATGGACGTAAGCGGCGTCTTAAGCTCGTGGGATACATTCGCTACGAATTCTTCCCTGGACTGATCTACGGTCTGAAGCTTGGTTTTGGTCTTCTGCAGGGCCTCCGATATCGTTCTGGTCTCCCTGTATGTATTCTCCGAAATGTTCTCTCCCAGGTTGCCGTCAGCCATCCGATCCAGGGAAAGCTGCAGCCGTTCAAAGGGCTTCACCAGCAAAAACGCCAGCACCGTACCGACAAGCGCCAGCACCACAAACGCGATAATCATAAAAAAGCGGGCGTTTTCTCCCACGCTTGATATATTGGACAGGATATTCTCCGTAGAGGCGATAGTCAGAAGCACACCCACGATATTCCGTTCCGGCGTAGTATCATAGATAGGATCCGTCACCGCGAAATACTGTTTTTCATCCTCCCTGAGTATTCCGTGTTCTCCCTGAAAGCACCGGATCACCGGTTCAGATACATTGATTTTCCCCTCTGACAGATTAAACGTATCCTTGACAATATAAAAATTCCGGTCTACGACCACGATCCTTCCGTTAAAGATATCCGCTACCGTATCCAGTTCCCGTCCTATCAGAGCGTCGCCCTTTGCCGCCCCCATGTAATCGGCCCTTGTCAGCCGGTCACTGGTAATCAGGCTCTGATTCTGCACCTCGATAATACGGCCGTCGATCTGAGTACGCTGAAACGACCGGTTCATCATCAGCCCCAGGACACCCATGGGGATCAGGCCGACCAGCAGAAACAGCAGGGCAAGCAGCACCTTCATGCTGATATCCAGATGCCTCCAGTTCTCCTTCTTCCAAAATTGAAATGCCAAATGACATCCCTCCCTCAATCAGCTCTCCAGCTCCTCCATCTTTTTCGTGGCTGTCACTGCCAGACTTCCCGGCCCTATGTGGGTACAGATGCTGAGAGGCAGCTGGTCAATGGGAATCTCTCCCGCCTCCGGAAAATGAACCTTCAGCTCCGCCGCAAATTCCTGCGCGGCTTCCTCATTCTGAGTGTGAAGCACGGCCAGCCGACACTTCGCGCCGGTCTTGTCTCCAAACCGTTCCTCCATGTCATGAGCAACCGCCGCAATCATGGTCGCTTTGGCCTGCTTGATGGTTCTTGCCTTGGAAAAGGCGTCAAGCTTATCTCCCTGAATGGTCAGCACCGGTTTCAGGCGCAGAAACGTTCCGAGGGCGGCGGCGGCCGGAGTGATCCTTCCTCCCTTTTTCAGATATTTGAGCGTATCCAGCATGATATAAATAGTAGCGTCGAATTTTGTCCTGTCCAGAATCTCTCCAATCTGATGCGCATCCAGTCCCTGCTTCGCCAGAGCCACAGCATCGATGGCGGACAGCCGCTGCGTATCGGAAATCCGCTGGTTATTGACCACCACCACTTTTCCGTCGTAATCTTCCGCCAGCATAGTGGCCGTAGCGCAGGAACTGCTGAGACCGCTGGACATCGGAATATGCACAATCTGGTCATACTCTTCAAGGATCTTATCCCACAGCCCGGTGACCGATTCCGGTGACGGCTGGGATGTACTGATATCGTGATTATTCACCTGCATATCATAAAATTCCGCATGAGTCAGGCTGATTCCCTCCAGATATTCTTTTCCATCGATCATAAAGGGCATGGGAAGCACATACATGCCCAGCTTTCCCGCCTGCTCCTGCGTGATTCCACTGTTACTGTCCGCTACTATTGCTACTCTCATTATCGATCTCCTTACTGATTCATTTCATTTAAAGAACAAACTATCCGCCTGCTGCCGCAGGCCTCTGTACGGTCCCGCTCCGGCAGCGTCATGACGCGTTAGCCATGGTATAAAGATCATAGTACATGCCGCCAAGCTTCATCAGTTCCTCGTGGCTGCCCTTTTCCACGATATGATTGCCTGCCAGCACCAGAATCCGGTCCGCCCCCTGAATGGTGGACAGCCGGTGGGCGATGGTCAGGGTCGTCCGCCCCTGAGCCAGTTTATCCAGAGACACCGACACCAGATGCTCGCTTTCATTGTCCAAAGCCGAGGTGGCCTCGTCCAGAACCAGAATAGCCGGATTCTTAAGGAACACCCTGGCAATGCTGATCCTTTGCTTCTGACCGCCGGACAGCTTCACGCCCCGCTCTCCCACATAGGTATCGTATCCATTTTTCAACTGGCTGATGAACTCATCGGCTCCCGCCATCTTCGCCGCCTCAATCACCTCCGCCCTGGATGCCGCCGGCTTTCCGTAAGCGATATTCTCATAGACGGTTCCGGAGAACAGATACACGTCCTGCTGGACCACGCCGATATTGCTGCGCAGACTCTCCAGGGTCACATGGCGGATATCCTGACCGTCAACCAGTATCCTGCCGCAGGTAGGATCGTAAAACCGAGGCATCAGATTGCACAGCGTCGTCTTGCCGCCGCCGGAAGGTCCAACCAGAGCCACCTTCTCGCCGGGGCGGATCGTCAGATTGATATCGTCCAGCACCGGATTATGGTCGTCTGGATACTCAAAGCTTACATGTTCAAAACAGATTCCGCCTTCCACGTCATGGAGAGGAACCGCTCCCTCCTCGTCAAAGATATCAATCTTCGCGTCCATAATCTCCACAAACCGTTCCACGCCGGTCATTCCCCGCTGGAACTGCTCCGCGAACTCAATAATACGCCGGATGGTCGCCAGCAAGGTGGAAATATACAACGTGTAGGCCACCAGGTCGCCGGAAGTGATCTGGCCGTTCAGCAGGAAAAGTCCTCCCGCCACAATGACCACCGTGTACATGATGCCGTCAAACAGGCGAACCGTATCCTGGAAGGAGGCCATGTACAGATACATTTCCCTCTTAATCTTCAAAAACGTCTGATTATCCCGGCCAAATTTTTCAATCTCGATATCCTGATTGGAAAACGCCCGCACAACCCGGTTCCCCAGCAGATTATCCTCAATCCTGGCGTTCAGCTCCCCGATATGATGCCGCTGCTTTTTAAACGCCGCCCGCATCTTCAGATTGAAATAGGTGCAGGAAATCACCATCACCGGCACGATAGCAAAGATGATCACTGTCAGCAGCAGATTGATCCTGGCCAGAATGACGAAGGACACCAGCGCCTTGACGAAAGCGATAAAAAATTCCTCAGGACAGTGATGGGCAAACTCCGTCACGTCGAACAGGTCGTTGGTGATCCGGGACATCAGCTGCCCTACCTTGGTGTTGTTGAAGTAACTGTCCGACAGCTTCTGCAGATGCTCGAAGGCGTCCAGACGCATATCCGTCTCAATCCTGGCGCCCATCACATGACCCGTATAGGCCATATAGAAATTGGCCACCGCGTCCACGATCCGCAGGGCGAAATACAGAAGACCGATTCCGCAGACCGTCCGCACCGTCAGAGACGCCGCGTCCGCCACGCCCTGATTGGTAATGTAGCGAAGGATCAGCGGCAGCACCAGCTCGCAGACGGTAGTCATGGCCGCGCAGAACAGATCCATGAGAAGGGTGGGAATATATTTTCGGTAATAGGGAGCGAACCTGACCAGCAGCTCCGAAGTTTTCATCCTTCTGGGATTCATATGATCAAACTCCATTCTGGCAAAAGAATCACGTATATTCTATCGCATTTTCCCCGGAAATGGAAGTAAAAAATGAAATCATATATGGACGGATTTTTGTTTGTGAGATATAATTCAGGAAAAGGAAAGGAGAATTACCATGCCTTATTGTCCCAAATGCGATATGGAATTCGTAGACGGCATTACCGTATGCACTGACTGCGGCGGTCCTCTGGTAGAATCAGAGGAGGCAGCCAAGGCTATGAAAGCCGCTGAAAGAGAAAAAAATCTGGCCAGAGAGCGGGCCATGTATGAGGAGCTGACGGAAGAAACCGGCAGCGAAGATAATCCAGAGAGCGGCGCGGATAAGCTATCCCCGGAAGAGGTCCAGGCTATGCTGGACGCCCAGGCGCCTCCCCGCCGGGAAAGAACTTATGTCTATGTGGACAAATCTCAGAAGTATAACGACCTGAAATCCTCCGCCTCCGCTTTCCTGGCAGTAGGCTGCGGACTTGCCGTGGTGTCCGTCCTTCTGTGGACAGGCATTATCCGTCTGCCGATGGCTGTTGTCTCCAGAATGATTTTCCAGGGAGCTTTGACGCTGATGGCCGTATTCTCCCTGACCGTGTACTTCAACACCAGCCGGGAGGCCAAAAATCTGGCCCCCCAGATTGATCAGGAAAAACATCACACGGAAGAACTGATCCAATGGTTTCTGGAACAGTATTCCGCCGAAGATGTGGACCGGGAGATTCCGGAGAAGGATTCTCTCACCGAGGAAGAACTGAGCCTGAAACGGTTCCAACTGATTCAGGATTATCTGATCACCGGTCAGGATCTGCCTGATCAGGCCTATGTCGATTCTCTCTGCGAAGATATCTACGGGAGACTCTTTGAATAGCCGGCAGAGATTGTAACCGCCGCCCAGTCCGTGTCTCCCAGCAGCTCCCTGCTTCTCTCATCCGGCTGGGAACCTCCGGCATACAGTGTATACTGCCCGGCCAGTACCGCCCGGCTTCCGTCCTCCATGACCGTCTCCAGAGATTCCTCGGAGATCTCAAAAGGAACCGTGACGCGCTCGCCGGGTTTAACCTGTACCCTTTTAAACCACACAAGGTTGCGAATCGGTTGGTTATCCGGATCAAAAATCCCTGCAAATTCAGCATTTCTGCCATTTTTCATCTTCTCCAACGGCTGCTTATCCAGGTAAACCTGTACCACCGCGGCACCATCCCAATCACTTATATTCGTCACACAGACGCTGCCGCGAATAGCAGAATGTTGTCCGCCTTCCCCGCGCAGGCATGATTCCGCCTTCAGATCATCAAACCGGAACCTGCTGTAGCTGAGTCCGTATCCAAAAGGATACAAAGGCTTTTCTTTCAGGTATCGGTAAGTCCGGCCTTTCATGCTGTAATCCCGAAAATCCGGCAGCGTTCCGTCATAATAGAATGTCACCGGCAGCTTTCCGGAAGGATTTGCCATGCCAAACAAAAGCTCCGCCATGGCCTGTCCGCCCTTTGAGCCGCTGTACCAGCACTGGAGAATGGCATCGCAGTGTTCCTGAGCGTAACTCAGATCGATAGCGCTTCCTGCGCTGAGAACCAGAACCACCGGCTTTCCGACAGCGCACACTGCTTCCAGAAGATTTCTCTGACACTGGGGCAGAAGAAGATTCGGCTTATCTCCGGAGTCGAAGGTATTGCTTTGATCCATCTGCTCTCCTTCCAGGGTGGCGTCAAGCCCCAGGCACAGAATCACCACATCGCTGCGGCCGACAATGGTCACCGCCTCGCTGAGCCGGTCGTCCGCCTCAGCCAGACCTTCTACTCGCCGGTTCCACAGATGACTACCCTCGGAATACAGAATCCGGGAATCCTTCCCGATAATCCGGCGGATTCCCTCCAGATTAGTTATATACTCAGAAGCGGTACCGCAGTAATTTCCCTCCAGAACAGTCCTGCGATCCGCCGTGGGGCCAATCACTCCGATGGTCTTCAGATTCTCTTTCTTCAAAGGCAGAAGACCATCATTCTTCAGAAGAACCGCCGACCGACGGGCCGCTTCAAGAGACAGCTGATTGTGCTCCGCGGAATCATTTTCCTCATAAGGGATCTGATCGTACTCGCAATCATCCGCAAACAATCCCAGCTTCATGCGGGTAGTAAACAGCCGTACAGCCGCCTGTCGGATTTCCTCTTTCGTGACCAGTCCCGCCTCATAAGCCTTCAATATGTAAAAATACGTATTCCCGCAGTTTAAATCACAGCCGTTGTTCAAAGCCAGCGCCGCCGATTCCGTGGCCGTAGCCGTCACCATATGGTGCTCATGAAAATCCCGGATGGCCCAGCAGTCGGATACCACATGCCCCTGAAACTTCCACTTGTCCCGCAGAATCTTCTTAAGCAAAGTTTCGCTGCCGCAGCAGGGCTCTCCATTGGTCCGGTTATAAGCGCCCATAACGGCCTCCACGCCGGCCTCACAGACCGCCGCTTTAAAAGCCGGCAGATAAGTCTCTTCCATATCCTTGGCCGAAGCCACGGCGTCAAAGCTGTGCCGCTCCTTCTCCGGCCCGGAATGAACCGCAAAATGCTTGGCGCAGGCAGCCGCCTTCATGTATCCGCCGCCTTTTTTTTGAACGCCGTCCTGCCGGTCTTCTTTCTGCAGATCCGGCTCCTGTTCCATCTTCCAGGCATCTCCCTGCAGCCCCTCTATGAATGCCACGCCCAGCCGGGAGGTCAGATAAGGATCTTCACCGTAGGTCTCATGACCTCTGCCCCACCTGGGGTCCCTGAAAATATTTATGTTAGGCGACCAGAAGGTCAGACCCTTGTAGATTCCCACATCGCCGCGGGCCGACTGCTCATTATACTTGGCTCTGGCCTCCGTGGCGATTGCATCAGCAATCTCTCTGAGCATCTCCTGATCAAACATGGCCGCCATACCGATAGCCTGAGGAAACATGGTTGCCGTCCCGGCTCTCGCCACCCCATGAAGAGCCTCATTCCACCAGTTATATCCTGGAATTCCCAATCGGGGGATTGCCGGAGCGTCATACTTTAACTGGGATGCCATCTCCTCCACCGTCATCTGATCCACAAGCTTCTCTGCCTGCTCTCTGAAATCTCTCATACCATCTGTCCCTTTCCCCGAATCGGCGTCCCGACAATCTCTGCGCCCTGTTCCGGTATCATCATTCCCTCATTATAAGCCGGATCACACGCAAATTCAACCATGAATGATGATGCTGATCCTCTTATAAACCAGCGTCGTGATCAGCGACACAAGCGCGCCCTTGATCAGATTGAAAGGCGCCACCGCCAGAAACACAAAAGTCCACACATTGGAAATAGCCGGATTGATGGCCGCTCCTGCCGCGATAATAGAATCCAGCGGCATAAAGTTAGAGTAGAAGGGCAGCATAACCAAGGCATTCAGCACCGCTCCCACCAGGGACATATAGATGGTCCCCACTACCATTCCGACAATGGCACCCTTCTTGGTTCGGTTAAAATGATAGATGACCGCCGCCGGAAGCACCAGAGCGCAGCCAATGCACACATTGGCGAATTC
This sequence comes from uncultured Lachnospiraceae bacterium, assembly GCA_947588855.1. Classification (GTDB taxonomy): domain Bacteria; phylum Bacillota; class Clostridia; order Lachnospirales; family Lachnospiraceae; genus UBA3402. The sequence goes on along the minus strand of CANQBN010000065.1, from coordinate 1,742 downwards.
ACCCACAAACCCGGTAGAAGTAGGCTTCAGCACCAGCTTCACCAGAATCTTCACCAGCTCAATAATCACGCCGGCTGCCGGTCCCATGGAAAACGCTCCCACCAGCACCGGAATCTCGCTCAGATCCAGCCCATAGAAGGATGGCGCAATGAAAGGCAGCGGAAACTCAAACAGCATCAGCACCGCTCCCAGCGCTCCGAACATTCCCATCAGAACCACATGCTTCACAGACAACAGTTTTCTTTCTCTCATTTCCTCTCTCATTTTCAGATCCTCCTTGAATTTTTTGCCGGTACGCACAGGCCGCCCCCGGCAGAAGCTCTAAGTTCATCTTCAAGAGGAGCCGCGATGAAGCGCAGATACAAAAATCCGCCGCTGCGCAGGATACGCTTATGCTTTCAATGCGCCGCGCTTTCAAACGCGTCGAAAATACAAACAAAGCGTCGCTGATGTTTTGTTTGCATACTGACGTAATCAAAAAGCCCCGGGAGGCAATTATCCCGGGGCTCTCTTCTTCATGCGCTGTCTGATATGTATCCGCACATCACTCGCAGTTTCTTCTCTCATCCAGACTATACTGTCGGTTTTGGAATCTCACCAAATCGGCCGCAGAAGCGGTTCGCGGACTGTACCGCCGGTGGGGAATTGCGCCCCGCCCCGAAGAACTTATTTCGTTTCGTCAGTCATTATACTCCATTCCAGACCGTTATGCAAGAGGTCTTTCAACTTTTCTTACGTATGCTCGCGCCTGCGCGTTTGTTTCATATCTTTTCCAAAAAATCACTGAAAAAATCACAAAATGTTCACAAACAGCGGCGTCCCGTCCCCTTGACATTCCAAAAATTGCGAGTTATATTACACATAGAACAGATGGCAAAGATGATCTGTTCGGCAACCCGTTGTTATCTGCCCGAACAGGGCATACAAGTTTAACATCCCTCCGGGGAAATCAGATTTTGGAGGAAAAGGTAAATGAATACTTTAAAAGCTGAAAAAAGAGACATGACCATAAAGGCCAAAAAGCTCAGAAGAGAGGGATACGTCGTAGGCAACGTATTCGGAAAGGAGTTAAAGGACTCTATTCCTGTCACAATGACCAAGAAAGATGTGGACAAGCTCTTAAAATCCAACCACAAAGGAAGCCAGATCATGCTTGAGATTGACGGACAGCCATATGATGTCCTGATCAAGAACCTGGATTTCAACCCGTTGGCCGGAAGGCTGGATTCAATTGAATTTCAGGCGCTGGTCAGCAACGAAATGGTACATTCCGTCGCCGAGGTTATCCTGGCGAACCATGATAAAGTGAAGGAAGGCGTTGTGCAGATTGAACTTCCCGAGATTTCATACAAAGCGCTTCCGGCGGCACTGGTAGATCATGTTCAGGTCGATGTGGCCAATATGAAGATCGGCGATGTGATCCGCGTAAAGGATTTGGACATCGCGTCAGACAAGGACATCTCCATCAAAAACGATCCCGAGGCTATTGTTGTCGCCGTAATCGCAATCCACAATGCGGCGGTTCCGGAACCGGAAGCGGAAACAGACAGTAAGTCCGAAGAATAACTATCGCCCTTCAGGCAGCGAAAAAAGAGGCGCGGAAGCTGACGGCAAGTTCACTTGCAGGTATGCTTTCGCGCTTCTTTTTATGTCGGTACGGTATTCATCCGATGCTTTTTTCTTCCCCAACGCAGATAGAAATAGGCGACTTCCATGATACAGCAGGCCGTCCATCCCACAGG
>CANQBN010000064.1 GCA_947588855.1 uncultured Lachnospiraceae bacterium | reverse complement strand
ATATTCCGGCCGGCAGCTTTTATATTACGTAATACCAAAAGGGCGCCCGTGACGCTCCTCATTCTCTCCTCATTTTTTCCTTATCGGCATGAAACTCCAGATAACTCTGATCCGGATAGGAATATTCCCCCCGGTAGTTAGAAGCGTTATAGATTGGAAATTGGACCGGATGGTAGGTTTGCTCCCTGGGATTGTCCTCCTGAGTATAGATATACATGGAATGGTAATCCCAGGTGACAATCTCGTCTCTCTCATCTCCCGTCAGATCCAGCGTCTCGCAGCAGAGCACAGGGTGTCCGTCGTCAGGAAAGGCCACGGCACGAACCCGGGCTCCGTTCATCAAGCCTCCCCTCTTCGGATCGGCATTGGTGAGAATCAGTTCGCTGCCATCGCCGTCCCAGTTGACCGGCGCCAGAATATTGCCGTTCATCTCATTTTCCATCTCCCAGATGGGATTCCCATGACTGTCATAGAGGAAAATGACTCCCTGATGTCCCCAGAAATTTGACACTGCAATCTCCAGTCCCGGCCTCTTCGGGCAGTAATTGGCCACGGATACTCTCTGAGCGTGACCGATCCGGTCTCTCGCCACAATATTTCCGTAGAAATCTCCGATAAAAAAGCCCTGGGTTCCCGACACGCAGGCAAAATACCCTTCCTCATCGCCTGGCATCCATTTTCCTGCCACAATCTCATCGGTGTGATCTTCGGTGATGGGATAGTGCCACAGCGGGCTTCCGTCGCTGTCCAGAAGCTGATATCCCACCAGAAGCTCGTCCCTGCCATCGCCGTCCACATCCACCGGCAGCGGACAGTGGCCCGTGTTGGTCGTTCCCTTATACTTCCACATCAGGTTCAGGTCTTCATCCAGAGCATAAATCCGACAGTACCGATCCTTGATCAGAATATCCGCCGGCCGGTCCTTTCCCCGGAAATTGCAGATGCGGATCCCATCGGGATTGATCCGCTCAAAGGCATAGATTCCGTAAGGAATACTGAGAACCGTCTCATCCGCATCGTCGGACAGCGGCGTCTTCACTGATTTCTTCACCCCGCCGGTTTCTCCGTCCAGAATCTGGATCTGGAAATCCCGTCCTACGATCACCTCGTCTTTTCCGTCCCCATCGATATCGTATATCTGCAGAGGCATATCCGCCGATACCTTTCCCAGTTTTTCTGTCTGATCGGAAGGCTCCCCCTGCTGCCACAGAATATTCCCATCCAGATCAATGGCGGTCAGGCAGCTGATGAACCCGTAGGCGTCTCCGCTGACCCGTTTCTGCATCTGAGCCAGCACGATGTGCCACTCATCTCCGCCCTTCAGATGGCCGAAACGAATCTGGCGGCTGGTGCCAAAATTTTGAAGATCGATCTTCTTCCACAGCTTCATTTTGGAATGGCTGGCCATCTCCCGGGCCTCCACCGCAAGGGAAGCCTCCTTTGCCTGCTGAATCTCCTCTCGGGTGTCGGCCGAAATCTTCACCTCCACATCCGTAAACCGGGTCGGACAGTCTGCCGTGATGCCGATTTTGCCGCCCCACCCCGCCAGGCTGCTGTCCAACTCTATAACCTTTTCTCCGTTTATAGAGCAGGTTACATGGTTACCATCCACATCGGCCGTCAGGCGGTAGGAATCATCACAGTCGTGAGGAAAAGCTGCTTTTTCAAGGACCTGTACTTCCTCCTTGTGACGGTAGGCCACTGCCGCCCACTGCTTATCCTCAAGATAAAATACCAGCGTATCGATGCTGTGGTTCATACAGAAGGCGATTCCCGCCATTCCTTTCTGGGACAGGCGTCGAACCGTCGCCGATACCTGGTAATCCTTCCACCATCGCTCTCCGGTCTCCAGCGTAGGAAACATCCGGTGGGGATTGTCTTTCTCAATCCGCATGGACTCCATGGCATGAACGCCGTTCTGCTCCGTGATGATCCAGGAAGGCCCATGGCCTGCATAGGTATAGTTGCAGACCTGGTCCAGCCATCTGCCGCAGTACCCCTCATTTTTCACGTAATGATACTCGCCCGAAGCGGAATGATCCGGGTCATAAGGAAATTCTCCAATGGAGAAATCCTGAAAATCTTCTCTGCACAAATATATATCCTTCATGAACGACTCCTTTCTCTGACTGTAACCCATCATACCACACTTAATGACGGATAACCACCCATATTATTGCAATATTGTCATTTTTGTTATATAATTATTAGGAAAGTACCTGTCAATTTCCGGCTTCTACGAGGTAATTTATGAGCAATAAAGAAAATATTGTGCAAACATGGAAAGCAGCTGCTCTTCCGGTCTTAATCATGACAAAAGCCGAAGATACCTATATGCCTGTTTATCAGAATGACGCGGCCTCCGCCCTCTGCCCCAACGGCCTTCTGACAGATATCATGCCGGAGGATATGGCGCAAAAACTGGGCTCCGCGGAAATCCCCACCGGACAGATTGAGGTTCCTCTGTTTCTTCATATAGATTCTGATGTATATTCTGTGATCCCCTTCGACTGGGAGGACTGCAGAGTATGCATACTTCACAATGTCACGCAATATCATCAGCAGACGCAGCAGATGATCAGCGACGCGATCATGGCAAGCCAGGCCAAAACCACCTTTCTCTCAGAGATGTCCCACGATATCCGCACGCCCATGGGCGCTATTATCGGCATGACGGATATTGCCCTCATGCAGGAAGAGATGCCTGCCCGCGTCAGAGAATGCCTTGGCAAAATCAAGGTTGCCTCCGGCCATTTGATGTCCCTGCTTAACGAGGTCCTCGACATGTCACGCATCGAGAGCGGCAAAATCATCATCCAGGAGGAAGAGGTCGATATGGCCGACCTTCTCCACGAGATACTGACCGTGGCAAAGCCGCAGGCTGACGCCGCCCAACTCCATTTCAACCTGCATCTGGAAAAAATGGCGGAAGAACGCCTTATGGCTGACAGCGTCCGACTGAAACAGGTCTGTCTAAATCTTCTGTCCAACGCCGTGAAATTCACTCCGGAAGGGGGCAGCGTGGACCTGATTCTTGAGATCACTCCGGCAGACGAATCCGGCCGGGTCCATCTGCTCATGCAGGTGAAGGACACCGGCATCGGCATGAGTCCGGAATTTATCCAGAAAGTATTTGTTCCCTTTGAGCGGGAAGAGAAGTCCACCACAAACAAAATACAGGGCACCGGTCTGGGCATGGCTATCACCAAGAACCTGGTAGACCTGATGAATGGTTCTATTACCGTAGAAAGTCAGGTCAACAAGGGAACCTGCTTCTTTGTGGACATTCCGTTCAAGGCCTGCCGCGATCACTACGAAACCTATCGCCAGGTCTTAAACGGCAAACGGATTCTTCTTTTTGACGGCGACCGGAACCGGGCTGCCGCCGTGACCGATATGCTGGACCGAATCGGCGTCTCCACAGATGTGGCGGCTAGCGCCGAGCAGGCGGTAGATTTTATCAACGATATGGCTTTCTCCGATGACGAATATTTTGCCATGCTGACCGCCGATAAAGCGGACGATGTGGAGATTCTTTTGTTCCTGCCCCAGATCCGCCAGCGGATGGGCGCCGACTTCCCTATTCTGCTTATGTCGGAACATGACTGGAGCCAGTTGGAATATGTCTATACACAGGCGGGAGTCAACGCTTTCATCCCTCTTCCCCTGTTCGGTACCAGACTCTCGGCGGGGCTTTACGCTTTTTCCGACGAAGGCAAAAAAACATCGGCAGAGGAGGAACAACAGGATCTGAACTTCCGCGGCAAACGCATTCTGCTGGCGGAAGACAATGAAATCAACCGCGAGATTGCCACGGAACTTCTGGGTATCATGAACCTTCGGATTGATACAGTGGAAAACGGACAGCTGGCTGTAGATCGTTTTCGCGAAACTTCCCCGGATTACTACGATATGATTATTATGGATATTCAGATGCCGGTCATGAACGGGCTGGACGCCGCCAGGACTATCCGAAATCTTCCCTGTCGGGACGCCCAGTCCATACCTATTGTAGCCATGACAGCAAACGCTTTCGTGGAGGATGTAAAGAACTCTCTGGATGCCGGCATGAACGCTCATATCGCCAAACCCCTTGACATGAATCAGGTGCGCTCTACTTTGGAGATGTTTCTGGGGAGGGGAAGCCGATGAGACCATACCAGCAGAAATACATCGACAACATTGAGAAGATTCTGAATCTGTCCGACCTTTCACTGGATATTACGGAAGACAGCATGAGTTTTCTGGAGAAAAGGCAGAACAAGAGGCGGCTGATCGGAGATCTGGTAAAACAAAATACCGCTCTTCTGCGGGAAGAGCTGTTTCCTCTCCTTGATGATATTATCTCCGCTTCCCAGAATGAGATCAATGATCTGATTTCCTTCGCGGAAGCCCTGACCCCCGGCGCGCGCCGCCTTGATAATCTTCTGAGCTACACGATCCACAACGCCCTGGTGGTATACGCACGCCATTGGAACATGCGGGACATGCTGATCCGGGAACTGTACAATACGGCAATGGCCCTGTTCTACCTTCAGTCCCTGATCGATACCGCCGCCAAAAGCCGCTATCGCTGGAACATGAGAATGCTTTTCGGGGAGGCAGCTTCATTTATTAAAGTTTACGACGATATAACTGTTCCGGAAATCCGCGGCTATATTCACAGGTCCATGGGCAATCTGGCTCTTGGCTACACCAATGACACGGAGGAATCCAACCGCAGGAAAATGACCGCTATCCGGCAGTCTCTCCGCATTCTGACAGACCCGGTGTATCAGGAAAAAACTCCTTCCCTGCCGTGGGACGTCTATATATACAAAAGCCACCAGGAGCGTACCACCTCCCTGGCATTTCTCCGGGCAGGCAACACGGACCCGGTCAGCATACGTGAGGTTATGGAGTCTGCGGAGTACGTATGGCGTCATCAGCAGGAGAACAGCCAAAAAACCGGGAAGCCGCTGTCTAACCGCTGGCATATGACCTACGAGGTGGCCCAGTACCACTGCGGCATCTACACTCTGGATTATCTTCTGACATGCATGGAAGAAATGTATATGCGCCGAAATGTGAGTGATTATACATTGGAAGGCATCTACAACAATATTTTCATTCCCTCCATGTACGCGGAATATCTGTCGCATAACGGTCATTACCGAAACGCCAAAAAAGAAGTCCTCGGGCATATGTACCGGATGATGCTGCGGTATGTCCGCAGTGTACCGGCGGATCAGGTCAGCATCTCCCTGATCCGCAACCTGATGGGTGTATTTCAGACATTTATTGAATACCCTGACGGCATCAGGCAAAGCGATTTTCTTCTTCAGCTGGTAGTCTGCCGCATGCCGGAAGAATTCATTTATCTTCAGATGACGGCCTCTGTCTCCAGGATGCTTATGGAAAAAACGCTGGAATCCAATCCGTCCCTTATGTCAGGAGTCCTGGGGCTTGACACGACAGAACAGATCCTGGAATCCCGGGACAGGCTGGCGCAATTTACCTATGAAAGCGGCATGTTTCACGATATCGGTCAGCTGAACTTCACTCAGATGACCTCCATGGCCACCAGAAGCTGGCTCAAAGAGGAAAAAGATCTGTACCGGCTCCACACAAAAATCGGTGCGGATATCCTTGCCCGCTGCGAATCTACCCGGCTTTACGCAGATACTGCCGCCGGTCATCACCGGTATTACAACGAACAGGACGGCTATCCGGAGAATTATTCCAGAAAGGAGAACCCCAATCAGCCGGTGACAGACATAGTAAGCCTGGCTTCTTTCTTCATCCGCCTGCTGGATAACAACGTGGACTACACCCGCAGTCCCCTGACACTGCCTCAGGCCATGGAACGGATTAAAGAAGAATCCGGCCGTCGGCTGTCGCCGGAACTGGTCCGCATCTTTCTGACCATGGAATCGGAACTGACCAACTATCTGAAGGAAGGGGAACAAAACGCTTACCGGCTGCTTCTGCAGTATCTACAGTATGAAGCCACTACTATCTGAAAAAAGGGGCTGCTGTATTCGCAGCAGCTCCTTCCGTTCTTATAGCTGGTTCCGTTCTTCATCTTTCAGCGTTCCGTTCTTCGTGTGATTCTCAAAATAAACGTATTCCTGATTTTCCTGCTTCTCCCGGTTCTCCTTCCATTTGGAGCGGGTATAGGTGAAGGCTCCCGCCCCCACAAGCACCGCTGTTCCCACCACAGCATCGGAAGTACTGCTGCGGTCTGATGAAGTTGGCGAAGCGGCCGCCGTTTCTTCCTCAGCGGCCTCGCCGGCCGGAACCGTATCCGCCGGGGCAAACGTTTCGTCTCCGATTGGCGGAACGCCGGCTAATCCGGTCTTAACCGGCGCCAAAACCAGTGCGCAGGCCGCAGCGGCAGCTGCGGCCAGTTTTATCCTCTTATCCATCCACTTTATCCTCAACATTGAACTCCCGGCTCTTCTCCTTCTGCTCCGCCACGAATCGGCGGGCGGCTCTCCGCTCTTTCTCCGTAGGCGCTTCCGCATCGTCATTGAGAAAACTGTAGGTAACCTGCGGGAAGGGAATATTGATGTCATTTTTCTTAAAGATCAGCAATATTTCACGGTTCAGGTCACGGCACAGCTGGATGCGGTCCGCCTCCTTACACATGGCGATGATCTTGAGCACCACGCTGCTGTCAGCCAGCGCCGACACGCCTTTGTAGTAGGGACCGTCCATAATGGCAGGCAGCCGCTTCTTTACGTTCTTCAGCTCCTTCTCCAGGATCGCTTCCACCTTCTCGATGGACTCGCCGTACTCGATGCCCACATCGATGGCCGCAAAGGATGCCTCCTTGGTCATATTGATAAGGCCGGACAGATTGGAATTGTTAAATACCTTGATATTCTTGGACGGATCCTGGATCTTGGTAGTCCGAAGGCCGATATCCACCACATTGCCTCGGAAATCGCCGATGGTCACAATATCGCCCACTCGGAATTCTCCCTCGAAGACGATGAACACGCCGGCCAGAATATCCTGGATCATGCTCTGGGCTCCAAGGCCTATGATCAGAGACAGGATTCCGGCGGAAGCGATCAGGCTTCCCGTATCCAATCCGCACAGGTACAACGTATAGAACAGGGAGAACAGGGCCACGCCGTAGCGGACCACAGAGGCAAACAGATGCCCCAGGGTCTCCGCTCTGCTTCCGATATTGGCGCACACATTATCAATGATAATTCCCGCCACATTGGCTGTTACGACCACCATGATCAGAATAATGATGCAGTTGGTCAGGGCAAAGATATTGATTCCCCTGGACCACACGCCCTCAAACACATAATCAATCGCGTCAATGGTAAACAGGTCGCTTCTGGAACCTGCGATGCACAGGAACAAAAAGATTGCGAATACATGGAATACCGCCTTGGTAATGGAAGCGAATTTCTGTTCCGGGGTCTTCTGCCCCCAGGGAATATATACCGCATCCCACCGGGAAGCGGCAGTGCGGGATTTTCTGGTCTTGCCGGAGGGCATGGTCAGCAGGATGGTATCCTGCTCATTCCGCGCCTTCCTCTGTTTCACTTCATCCGCAAACTCCTGATACATCTGCTCTTCCCTGCGTCCGAACAGGCAGGTATAAAGGAAGATCAGCAAAATTCCCACAGCTGCCGCCGCAAAGGCGATCAGTCCGATCATGCTCCGGTTGGCGTACACCGTCTCCATGGGAACCGACGTACCGATATAATAATCATCAGCCAGCTTGAAGGTCTGGAAATAGCGCTCGCCGTTCACCGTCTCGTAGCCATTATACATTTCTCCGGACGTATTGAACGCGTTGGCTCTGTATCCCAAGCTGGAAGCCGTCTTTCCGATATCGCTGGATCTGGGCGAATAGATGCACACGTGATCGTCGCTGGTATCGCAGATGACCACAAAACCGGTTCCGTGAACCGTTGTGTGATCTGCCACATAAGTAAGAGTGGCCGTCTCCATCACCGTCCGCAGCCGTTCCGGGGCGATGCTGATCTGAAGAAGTCCCCGATGCTTCTCGATGGGGCTGCCGTCCCACAGTCCGTCCGTCTGTTTCTTGTAAGCGCTGCGGGACACATACCCCGTGCTGCCGTCCTCGTTCTGCACCGTGTAAAAATAGAATACCGTACCGATATACTGGGAATATTCGCCTTCGTCGCTCATCTGCAGATCCTGGGCCACGAAATCCATGTGGCCGGCCAGTATCTCCCAGAACTGGTAAGACTGCTTCTCCGGATTATCCGAAAGAACAAAATACCAGTCGTCATCATTGGTCGCCATGATCCTGCCGTACTCATCATACAGGATGAACTTCTCTATGGCGTTAATATCGCAGATCTTCTGAAGGAAAGGATGGCGGCTGATGGAATAACACTCGTTGCCGTAGCTGTCCAGGCCGTCGATGATTCTGCCCTCTTCATTCTTCACCACAGGCTGCTTATGTACCTTCTCATCCTCCCGGTTGAAGCTGAAGATATAGTTGGGATGCTCTTCCAGCATATCCGCCAGCAGGCTGCATTTGCTGGAAAACTGCTCCTTGTACTCCTCGTTCAGCTCCTCCGCATCATGAAGATTATTGGCCAGCTTGTTGTGAATCTCATTGATAGCCCAGTTGGACTCGTTGGCAATGGACGACAGGGAATTGATGGACTGCATATAAAAGGTCAGGCCTCCTGCGGCCAGAATTCCCATGACCGCCACCGGAAGTAATTTCTCCGACACCGACCGGTTAAAATTAAGCCGTCCGGACAGCAAAGGAATAAACTCCGGCATCCTTCCCATCCGGATATTGTCCCGGTTGATAATGACTCCGTAAATAGCCACCAGACCTGCGAACATGGCAAATATGATCCCGATAAAGAAGATCAGCGTCAGATCATTAGCCAGGTTCGTGTTGGCCCTGGTCAGAACGATCACCATGGCATCCTTCCACCGTTTCCCTACGGCCGCCCACCGCATCCCGCCGATCATCAGCTGCTGTTCAAAGCCGTCGCCGGTCAGACACTCAATGGGAACCCCGTTCTGAAGGGCATCCTTGCCGGTCAGGTCGTCAATGGGATTGTAGAGGAAGGTATAGTCCTTCAGGGACACCGCAATCGATGTGGTATCCACGCTGACCATGCCCCGCAGCACCGCCTCCCAGGAAGTCATATTGCGAATATTGTTCTCCACAGCCGTCCAGTCCTGGACAAAGACCAGAATACGGTCCGCCACCAGCTCCAGGCCGTAGAACCGCCGGATTCCGTCCTCATACTCCACGCTGAAGGGTTCTGTGGTGCCGTCCTCCCGGATATTGGTCCGCAGCATGTTAAAGCGCTTTCTGGTAAAATCATAGTCGCACTGCCAGGACCCATATGTATTGCCTTCCCGGTCAATAATCGCTACGGAGTCCACTCTGGCATACTCCGCCACTTCCCGGGCAAAATTGTCGTTCAGCCGCCGGTTCCAGTAATTTCCGTAATAAGAGTGCGTCGTCAGCAGCTTGCTGATATAAAGCTGATCGTACTCATTATACAGCCCATCGTTCTCCGTAAGTCCTGCTTCCAGACCGTTGATTACAGTCTCAATTCTGGTGCGGTTGGTATCATAAAGCTGGTCGTTAGTCATCTTAAGCCTGATATAGCCGACGAGGACAATGAATGTCACGACCACGATCACCGCCAGGAGAACGGCAAGCGTACTCTTTCTTTTGACATATTTATTATGATAAGGATCCGGGATGCCGGAATTATCGCTGATCGGTTTCTTTCTCATACTTAGTTCCCCCATCTCTTAATCAGGCTGTCGATGGTTCCGTCCTCCAGTCTGGCCCTTACAGTCTCATTCACCTTCGCCGTCAGCCTGGACCCCTTGGGCGTGGCCACGCCGTACTGCTGCAGAGAAAATCTCACGGGAAGAAGCAGCCGGTCATCCTGCATATATCCGCTTAAAATCGAGCCGTCCGCCATGAACGCGTCCACATCCCCGTATTCCAGAGCCCTGGAAATCTCCGCGAAGGAGTCATACATGACAAATGTGATTCCCCCGTCAAAAGTCGCCGCGTCAAAGGTCTCACGGTCAAATTCCGGAATGATCTGGCCGGCCGCCAGATATTCCGCCAGATTCAGCGGCTGGCTGACATTGGAAATCACCCCGATCCTGCAGCCTGCCAGATCGGCCATAGTCTTGATCAGGCTGGACTTCTCCACCATCACCGACACGCTGTCCGAATAATAGGGGACGGAAAAATCAAATCTCTCTTTTCTCTCATCCGTGATGGAAAAGGTAGCGATCACCATATCCAGTTTCCCCTGCTCCAGCAGTTCTTCTCTGGAGGCAGTATCCACGGACGTGAATTCCACTCTGCCGTAACCCAGGTCTTCGCCGAGAATCTGAGCCAAATCCACTTCCATACCGGAATATCTCCCGGATTCCTCATCATAGAGTCCAAAATTGGGAATATCTCCCTTGACTCCCACTTTCAGCGTTCTTCCTCCCTGGACCGTTCCGCAGCTGGTCAGAAAGACTGCCGCTGCCAGAAGAACCGTGCTTATCCATAGTCTCTTCTTCATAGCTTCCTCTTTCCCGGTATATTTGCCGTATCCATCCGGACAGACAAAACTCGAATGGATACCGCCTCATTCATACAGGCATAAACTCTATTTATTTTACTATATTTCTCCTTTTTTCGCAACAAAGCCTTCGTATTTGGTTGATTTTCCAACATAGTCTGTCCCGGCGCGGCAGATACTATCTCCGCAAAGGACGAATGAAGCCAAAAACGCGTTTCATTTTGTTCCGGAAACTGTCAATCCGATGTCCCAAAAGCACATGCCGGGAACCGGAGCGCTTGTGACATCCATCAATTATGTTAGAGAAAGGAGCGTATCGATATGAGTATGCTGGCAACTTACGAGCGGGAATACACGAAATCCGGCGGAGGCACCCAGACAGCAGAAAGACCCCGTCCGACTTCGGATGGGCAGCAGAATGAAGCCTGCAGCTGCCGTCCCAGCATCCCCCAGCTGGCAATCGCCACCATCCCTCTGCAGCAGTGGGAGGAACCCTATCAGCCTTCACAGGCCCTGCAGTGCGGAACCATTTTCCCAAGCCTGAACAAACCCTTCTACAAGACGGGAGGTGAGTTCCGTGGCTGACAGAAACACCATGCTGAAACAGATTAACGAGACCAGCTTTCTGCTGGACGATATGAAACTTTACCTGGACACCCATCCCTTGGATGAAAACGCCATGGAACAGTTCAGCGACTACCAGGCAAAACGGAAACAGCTTCTGAAGGAATACGCGGAACAGTTTGAACCTCTGACCTGCGACTGCATCTGCCTGGAAAACAACGGAAGCGACAAAACTCAGACCAAATACCCCAATAAACAGCACTGGACCTGGTCCGACGGCCCCATCCCCTGGGACCTGGAGGCCAACGCCTGCGCTGCAGTGAAAGGAGGCCGATGACCTATGTGGACCTATGAAAAGCGGCTGCAGTTTCCGGTGCACATCACCAAAACCTGCCCCAAAACCGCATCCCTTATTATCAGCCAGTTCGGCGGCCCGGACGGAGAGCTGGCCGCCTCCATGCGTTATCTTTCCCAGAGATATTCCATGCCATCCAAAGAGATGGGCGGACTTCTCACGGACATCGGGACCGAGGAACTGGCCCATCTGGAAATGATATGCGCCATCATCTTTCAGCTGACGAAAAATCTGACGGCGGAACAGGCCAAAACAGCCGGCTTTGACGCCTACTATATCGATCACACCACGGCCCTGTGGCCCACTGCGGCGGCAGGCGTTCCCTTCAACGCCTGCGAATTTCAGTCCAAAGGCGACGCCATCACGGACCTGACGGAGGATCTGGCGGCGGAACAGAAAGCCAGAACCACCTACGACAACCTGATCCGCGTCATCGACGACCCGGACGTGCTGGCTCCCCTAAAGTTCCTGCGCCAGCGGGAAGTGGTCCATTTCCAGCGGTTCGGAGAAGCCCTGGAGAAGATCAAGGATGATCTGGATTCCAAGAATTACTATTACTTCAATCCGGAATTTGACAAGCAATTTGTGAAAGCGTAAGCGGAAAGGCGCTGAAAAGGTGCTAAAAAGCGGGCATTCTCAGGGTGTTCATACCCTGGAAATGCCCGCTGTTTTTCGGTGTTTTCCGCAAGTTTTCCGCAATTCAAAAATAGAGAATCCGATTAAAAATATCGTTGACCTGAGAATCCTATAGAAATGGGAAAACCATATTGCCATGCCTTCCTAAATTTGTTATAATCTGACACATGGGAAACCAGAGCGCATAAAGGCGGCCTACCCTCCATTTTTCGGAGGGGCTAACCCTCCAGACGAAAGAAAGGAGGGCGTGCCAATGATTACATATTCTGACTTGATTCAGATAGGTATCTTCATTGTAGCCCTTGTGGGTCTTTGTTATCAGATCTTCAGGGGAAAGAAATAGCCGCCACTACCTGCAATAGTGACGGCGGCCCGTTAAGGGCTTAACATTGTGACTATTTGGGGGTAGGCCGTGTGTCTCTGGCTTTCCCTCTGTAGTTATACTATAACATATTCTACGCATCTGTACAAGTGAAAAATTAGTGTTATTTATCGAAATGCCAAAATTAGTAAAATCGCTTATCAGAATCATAACCATATCCGAAGGTGGTTCCCGTTTATTAGAGATTCATGCAAATGTATCATTGCAATGCAAACCTTGGGAGTCGCTCTGGGGTTCGTCGGCAACTACGCCCCTTGTGGACTTTCACCACAGACTGACGGCATGAAATCACTTACTTTGCGTAAAATCCCTGCCAATAGTGACGGCGTATTCCTCCGTTTCCTCACGTCAGCAGCATACGGTCATTGTCCAGAGCCTTGCCGGATGCAATCTTAAACTGCTCCAGCAGATCGGCCACCGTCAGCTTCGCCCGCTCTTCGCCGGACACATCGAAAATCACCTTTCCATGATCCATCATGATGGTGCGGCTGCCCAACTCCAAAGCCGTCTGCATATTGTGCGTAACCATAAGACAGGTCAGATGGCTGTCGGCAACAATCTGTTCCGTCAGCTCCAGCACCTTCTCCGCCGTGGCAGGATCCAGAGCCGCCGTGTGCTCATCCAGAAGGAGAAGCTTGGGCGGATTGATGGTAGCCATCATCAGCGTCAGTGCCTGCCGCTGTCCTCCGGACAGCAGGCCTACGGGCTGCTGCATTCGATTCTCCAGGCCCATATTCAGGAGGGACAGCCGTTCACGGAACATCTGCTTGTCTGCCCGGGACACGCTGGAAAGCCAGCCGCCGTGTCCCGCCGCAAGAGCCAGATTCTCCTCGATGCTCATACCCGGCGCACTGCCCCGCATGGGATCCTGAAACAGTCTGCCGATGCTGCGGGCCCGCTTAAACTCCGGCATCAGAGTGATATCCTCTCCGTCCAGAACAATCTCGCCGGTATCCGTAAAGAAGCTTCCGGAAATGGCGTTGAACAGGGTAGATTTCCCGGCGCCGTTGGCGCCGATGATGGTAATGAAGTCACCGTCCGCCACATTCAGGGAAAGGTCGTCAAGAGCCAGCTTGGCGTTGACCGTCCCCGGATTAAAGGTCTTGGAAACATGTGATATCTTAAGCATCTGCTTTCCTCCTTCCCGGACGGTGCTCCAATCTCCGCTTAAACAGCGGAACCTGACTCTTCAGGTATGGTCCTGAGATCGCGATAATGACAATCACGGAAGACACAAATTTCAGCATGAACGCCGGCATATTGAACCGCAGGGCAATGGTGTACACCATACGGAACACAAAAGCTCCCAGCACTGCGCCTATGGCCCGGACCGGAATCCGCCCCCTGCCCAGAAAGGCATTGCCGATCAGCAGGGAAGCCAGGGCAATGGTAACCATGCCGGAACCGATATCGATGTTCACCGACCGCTGGGACTGTGCCAGAAGGCAGCCGGACAGGGCCGTGAACGAGTTGGAAATACAGAGTCCTATGATTGTGGTAAACACCGGATTGATGGAAGAGGAACGCACCATGTCTGGATTGTTGCCTGTGGCCCGGATAGCCAGGCCCAGCCTGGTCCGCAGAAACAGGGACAGAAACAGGATGACAGCCGCCACTGCTATGACCGCCACGATCACCCGGTACTGCTCCGCCACAGCCGTCCCTTCTAGCACATCCTTCATGATGGTAAATACGGTATCCGTCTTGTTCATGTTTAGCAGAGAAGAATTGCCCATAACCGCAATGTTGACGGAATACAGGGCTGTGTTTACGATAATGCCGGCCAGCAGACTGTCGATGCCCATTTTCGTCTGAAGAAGGGCTGTGCTAAAGCCGGAAGCGACTCCAGCCGCCATAGCCGCGGGAATGGCCAGATAGGGGTGTCCAGAGATAGCCACCACCGCTCCCACCGTGGCTCCCAGCGTAAAGCAGCCGTCAGTGGACAGATCGCAGACATTGAGCATGGAATAGCTGAGAAACAGAGCCAGCACTGTCAATGAGCTGATCAGTCCCAGCTCCAGGGCAGTTTGGGTCAGGCTTAAAACAGAATCAAAGGACATGGTTTCGTCTCCTGTCTATTGTGAAAATCACTTGTCATATACCTGCGTGCCGGCGCCGGACCTCCAAAGATATGGGCCCTCAGAGCCATCCTGCGCAATCCGGCGCCGCCATGTAATCCGCTTAGTTCACGTCGTCAAAGCTCTCTGCCGTCACAATACTCTGTACCTTGGTGCAGAAGGGGGCAAACGCAGCTTCAATCTCATCGTAATTCATTCCCAGAGCCTCGCAGACCTCACTGTTGACTGTAGCGGTACCATTGTCAAATGTCATAACCGGAGTTGCCGCCGGATCATTGCCGTCCACCAGAATTCCGCTGACCATGTTGGCTGTTTCCACGCCCAGATTCGCGTAGTCAACGCCGTATCCCAGAAACGCGCCGTTCAGAGCGAAGGAATCCGCGCCGGTGTAATGAGGAATTCCAGCCTCTTCCAGCATCTCGTAAATGGACAGCTCTGCAGTCATGATGGTATTGTCGCTGGGTGTGAAGATAGCATCCACCTCATCCGCAATCAGCGCCTGGGCAGCCAGAGTCACTTCGTCAACGGTGGTTCCGGTGCGCTCCACATAGTCGATTCCCTTGCCGTCCAGATACTCCTTGGCGGCGGCGATGGGGGTGGTGGAGGAATCCTGGCCGATATCGTACAG
>CANQBN010000063.1 GCA_947588855.1 uncultured Lachnospiraceae bacterium | reverse complement strand
TGGGATCTGGTCATCTCCATGTTCCCGGGTACTCACGGCGGCAAGCACGCCAGCGCTTTCGGCAGCTATGGCTGGAGCGGCGAGGGCGTTCCCAATATCATTGACCGGTTGAGACAGCTGAAGATGAAGGTCACCGACGGCCTGAGAATCCGTTTCAAACCCAGCGAAGCGGACCTGGTAACCGCCTATGAATTCGGCTATCAGTTCGGCTGCAAGGTACAGAATAAAGAAGTGACTCTGCCAAAGAAGAAGGGCGCCCGCCAGCTGGTGAAATGCCTGGTCTGCGGCGAGATCTTCGATTCTTCCATCGAAGTCTGTCCAGTCTGCGGCGTCGGCAAGGAGAATTTTGTACCCGTAGATGTGGAGGAATCCGATTTCTCCAACAACACAGAGAATTTCTACGTCATCCTGGGCAACGGCGCTGCCGGATTTAATGCAGCCAAGGCCATCCGGGAGAGAGACAAGACCGGCACGGTAATCATGATTTCCAATGAGAATTATACCGCTTACAACCGTCCCATGCTAACCAAGGCGCTTGTTGCCGGACTGGAGGCAGACCAGATCGCCATTGAGACCGCCGAATGGCATGAGAAGAACCAAATCTATCAGATGCTGGGCAAGCAGGTGGTATCGGTAGATACCAACGCCAGGGAAGTGTGCCTGGACGACGGAGCGAAAATTCATTATACAAAACTGATCTACGCTATGGGCAGCGAATGCTTCGTGCCGCCCATCAAAGGTTCCGATCTTCCTCAGGTCGCCGTTATCCGTCGTCTGGATGATGTCCGCAAAGTGGAAAGCCTGATGAAACAGTCCAAATCCGCTGTGGTTATCGGCGGCGGCGTACTGGGACTGGAAGCCGCCTGGGAACTTAAGAAGGCCGGCTTGAATGTAACGGTTCTGGAGGCCGCTCCGGTTCTCATGGGCCGTCAGTTGGATGCCGGTTCCGCCGAGATCCTGCAGAATCTTGCGGCAAAGCAGGGCATTCAGATCCTCACCGGCGCCAACATTCAGGAAATCGAGGCGACATCAGACGGAACCACTTCCCATGTAACCGGCGTCCGCCTGGCAGACGGACAACTGTTTGATGCCGACATGGTCATCATCTCTACCGGCGTTCGGGCCAATACGGCGGTCGCTTCCGCCATGAATCTGGAGATCGGCCGGGCCGTCAAGGTGAATAACCGTATGGAGACCAGCCTTTCCGATGTCTATGCCTGCGGCGACTGCGCTGAGTACGAGGGCCTGAATCTGGCCATCTGGCCGGAAGCCGCAGAACAGGGAAAAGTTGCCGGAACCAACGCTGCCGGAGATGAAGCAGAGTACGTTCCTGTCTCTGCTGCCCTTACCTTCCATGGCATGAACACAGCCCTGTTCGCCGCCGGGGACAATGGCAAGAACCCCAATCTGCTGTACAAGACGGTAGAATTCCGTGACATGGGAAAAGGCCAGTACAAGAAATATTTCTTCCTGAACAACCGCCTGTGCGGCGTGATTCTCCTGGGAGATCTGTCCGAGATGGCTAAGATGACCATGGCTTTGGAACAGCACATGACTTACCAGAAACTAATGTCTGAATAATCGATTGCGTCATTACAAAGAGGATGCTGTCAACCTGAACTTTTTGCTGCTCTACGCAGGAAACGTTCCGGTTTCCAGCATCCTCAAATTGTAACCAGATTTCTTATACCGTATCTGCCTTACCACACCACCGGCAGCCCGTAGGTGTCCCTGCATTTCCGCCTTTGGCGGATTCTCTCAATTCATAGGGAAGGGAGCGCCCTACCCGATACATAGCCTCCGCCATCTCATCGAAAGGGATAGGATGGGCAATCTTACTCAGCGCCATCTGAGCGCAGGTAAAGGCATTGGCCACGCCCACGGCATTCCGGCTCTGGCACGGTACTTCAACCAGACCTGCAATCGGATCGCAGACCAGTCCAAGCAGATTGGATATGGCCAGGCTGGCCCCATAGAAACATTGTTTCGGCGAACCGCCCATCAGCTCCACCAGAGCGCTGGCCGTCATGGCTGATGCCGCCCCTACTTCGGCCTGGCAGCCTGCTTCTGCCCCCGAAACAGACGCATTCCGCATAAGCAGATAACCGATCGCTCCCGCATTCAGAAGGCCGTCCAGAATTCTTTCCTCAGTCATTCCAAAGGATTCCTTCACAGCCATCATGGCTCCCGGAAGAACTCCTGCCGAACCGGCTGTGGGAGCCGCCACAATCAATCCCATAGAAGCGTTTACCTCCAAAACAGCCATAGAATAGGCGATTGCTTTGGAAAGAACCGAGCCGCAAAGCCTTCCTGCTTCCGACAGCGAACCTCCCAAATCCCAGGAAGGACCGCTGTCTGCCGCCTCTGGCTGTATCTCTGAAAACGCGGTCTCATAGAATGCCTTTGCCTCTCCTCCTACCAGCCCGCTCATAGACTTTCTGGGTTTTTTGACAGGCTCATGGGTACCCTCTTCCATAATCTGAAGGGATCGGGCCAGTCTTTTCCGTATCTCTTCTTCGCTGCATTTCCCAAGCTCCATCTCCCGCCTCAGCATAACGGCAGAAATCGGCAGATTCTGACCCGTGCATAAATCCAACAATTCTTTTCCTGTTGTAAAATCCATATTCATCTGACTCCTTCTGTCCGAAACTTATGCCTGAATCAACATAACCTCATAAACCAGGGGATTTTCCTGAATCTCCTCCAGAAAGTAATCCGGTATGCTCTCGTCCGATTCCATAATCGTATAACCGGTTCCGCCCTTGAAATCACGGTAAAGCCGCATAAACGCAATATTGACGCCATGATGGCTGAGAACCTGGGCCATGTGCGCCACCACGCCCGGCCTGTCTCCGTGCCGGACAATCAGCGTGCTGTACTCGCCAGTAAAATCTACCTCGATTCCATTGATCAGCACAATCCGTATTTTACCGCCGCCTACAGATTCGCCCCGCACCGTCTGTTTCTCTCCTGACGGGCTTTCCAGCAATATATCTACCGTGTTCGGATGTCTGGTCTTGGTTGTCTCGTCCCAGATAAAGCAATAATTCAATCCGGCAGCATCGGCAATAGCATAGGAGTCCCGTATCCGCACATCATCGGTGGCAAACCCCTGAACGCCTCCCAGAAGAGCCTTGTCGGTCCCATGCCCTTTTCCGGTCTGGGCAAAGGAACCATACAGTGTAAATTCCGCCTTTGCGACAGGCCTGTGAAACAGCTGTCTCGCCATAAGAGCTATATTTACCGCACCCGCCGTATGAGAACTGGACGGCCCTATCATATTGGGACCGATAACGTCAAAAATACTAATGTAATTCATATTGTCCTCCGTTTTTTCCAACGACTTTTGAAATTGGAGCGGCTTCAGGTGCCGGAGATATCATTATCCCCTTCCGGGGCTGTAACCTGCCTCCGCAGCGTCACCACCACCAGTTCCTCCGGATTCCGCACACGTACAAGGAAGTGATTCCCCAGACCCCGGCTGACTACCAGACAGCGTCCTTTCTCCGTGAACAGGCCTCCGTCATACTTTGGGAAAAAGGTGAGATCCGGCGACAGCAGGCCTCCCTTTCCGGGAATCCTGATTATGCCTCCGTGAATGTGTCCGGACAATGTCAAATCTGCTCCCCAGTCCCGATAAGACGGATAGTAAAGGGGATTATGCGCCAGAAGTATATTAAAATGATCGCCGTCAATCTCTCCCAAAAGCTTTTTTGCATCGCTCACCGAGAAATGGATTCCCCGCTCATATTCTCCCAGCGGATCTTTATAATAAACCATGGGTGTCGCCAGTCCATAAAGATTTATACAGCCCTGCCCCCGCCGCATCTGCCGGCATGTATTGTCAAGCAGAATCACACCCGTTTTCTTAAGTTGTCTCAAAAGCCTGGTCTGAACCGGCCATCTCAGAGCCTGCTCATGATTACCCATGACAAAATACACCGGATATCGCCGTGTCAAACGACGGCTTAATTCCAGCAGCCGGGAAACTGCTCCCCGCGATGTATCCGCCATATCTCCTGTCATTACGACCAAATCTGGTTTTTCCTCATAAATTGCCTTTATCAGTTTCCTGTTCTGTCTTCCGTACCGCTTCCCATGAAGGTCAGAAAGATGAACCATGCGAAGCCCATTAAATTCTTCCGGCAGTCTGGAACTGGTAATTTCATATTGAACTATCTTAAACAAGCTGCCTTTTCCTCTCGAATTCATTTCTTCTATCCCATGAAAGCAGAAAAATCCGTCTCTGTCAAGGGATTTTCTGGAGTTTTATCAGTCTTTCTGTTAAAATAGGAGCAGTTGCAAAACCAACAAAATTTCGCTGATTTTATCATAAAAGGAGATTGTACCATGGAACTAACAAGTCAAAAAATGCGTACCCTGGCTCCGGAGCTTGACCCTCTTCGGCTGGGTACCGGCTGGAAACCGGAGGATCTGTCTAAGCCCCAGGTGTTCATCGAAAGTACCTACGGCGACAGCCATCCCGGAAGCGGACACTTAAACATTCTGGTGGAGGAGGTAAGAAAGGGCATTGCTGAAGCCGGCGGTCATGGAGCCAAATATTACTGCACAGACATGTGCGACGGAGAGAGCCAGGGAACCGACGGTATCAATTTCAGCCTGGTCAGCCGGGAAATTATTGCCAATATGATCGAGATTCAGGCCAATGCCACACCTTTCGACGCGGGGGTATTTCTGGCCAGCTGCGATAAGGGAATGCCTGGCAGCCTAATAGGACTTCTGCGAGTCAATATACCCTCTGTTGTGGTTCCCGGCGGTACCATGAGCGCCGGCCCGGAAATGCTGACCTTGGAACAGCTTGGCATGTACAGCGCAAGATTTGAACGGGGCGAGATCAGTGAACAACAACTGAACTGGGCCAAACAAAACGCCTGCCCCAGCTGCGGGGCATGTTCCTTCATCGGCACCGCTTCCACCATGCAGATCATGGCGGAAGCATTGGGTCTGGCTCTTCCCGGAAGCGCTCTGATGCCGTCCACCAGTCCGGATCTTCTGGCCTATGCCCAGGAAGCCGGACGCCAATCAGTGAAACTGGCGTTTATGGATCATATGCGTCCCAGCGATATTGTCACCATGGAAAGCTTTGAGAATGCGATCCTGGTACACGCGGCTGTCTCCGGTAGTACCAACTGCCTGCTGCACCTGCCGGCTATCGCCCATGAGCTGGGCATCAAGATTACCGGCGATACGTTCGACCGTCTCCACCGGGGCGCTCACTACCTTCTGGACGTACGCCCCGCAGGCCGTTGGCCGGCCGAATGCTTCTATTATGCAGGCGGTGTTCCCGCCATTATGGAAGAAATTAAGCCCTTCCTTCATCTGGATGTAATGACTGTTACCGGAAAAACTCTGGGAGAGAATCTGGAAGAACTGAAACGAAACGGCTTCTATGAACGTTGTGAGAAATGGCTGAAAGATTTCAATGAACGACAGCACTGCTCCGTCACCCGCGAGGACATTATCCGCCCCTTTGACAAAGCCATCGGTGTCAACGGCAGCATCGCCGTCCTGCGAGGCAACCTGGCCCCCGAAGGCGCCGTAATCAAGCACACCGCCTGCCCCAAAGAGATGTATCAGGCAGTTCTCCGGGCGCGTCCCTTTGACAGCGAGGAGGAATGCCTGGACGCAGTCCTCCACCATAAGGTGGAAAAAGGGGATGCCGTCTTCATCCGCTACGAGGGTCCCAAAGGCAGCGGCATGCCGGAGATGTTCTACACATCCGAGGCCATTTCCAGCGATAGGGAACTGGGCCGCAGCATTGCTCTGATTACCGACGGACGCTTCTCCGGCGCATCCACCGGTCCGGTCATCGGCCACTGCAGTCCCGAAGCAGCCGACGGCGGTCCCATTGCTCTGGTAGAAGAAGGGGATCTGATCGAGATTGATGTGTTCGACAGAAAGCTGAATATCGTAGGCGTCCGGGGAAAACGACTCACCGCCAACGAGATTGACCAGATCCTGAAAGAACGCAGAAAGAACTGGAGGCCTCGCCCCCGCCGCTATCAAAAAGGCGTGCTCAGACTGTTCTCTGAACACGCCGCAAGCCCCATGAAGGGCGCATATTTGGAATATGATGTATAACAGGCATTTTTAGCGTTTCCGATATCCGGTCGCAAAATCCACCAGATTCTTCATATCGCCGGTCTCCCCTGCCAGGAATTTCTCCAGATTGCCGCCGGCAATCCGCACAATCCTCTCAAAGGTCTCCTGCAGGTGAAATTTACCGGCGATATGGGGAGTGATTACCGTCCTGGGGGCGTCCCACAGAGGATGATCATCCGGAAGGGGCTCCGGGTCCGTTACATCCAGGGCACAGCCACCCAAATGACCGCTCTTTAATACCCGGCACAGGGCATCCGTATCAATGGCCTCTCCCCGGCCCACATTGATCAAAAAGGCGGTGGGTTTCATCTTCCTCATCCGTTCTTCATTCATGATATGTCTGGTCATCGGTGAATTGGGCAGAGACAGAGACACAAAATCAGCTCTGGGAAGAAGTTCATCCAGATGATCTGTCGTATAAATTTCATCCAGATAATCCGGCTTCTCTCCCTGGGTCCGGCGAACGCCAATGGTATAGCTGCCCAGAGCCTTCATGCGCCTTGCGTATTCGCCGCCAATATCTCCCAGACCGATAACCAGAGTCGTAGAACCATAGATGGAAGTCACATCCCCCTCGTCTCTCCAAACATGCTGAAGCTGGTTTTTATGGTAGATATACAGCTTATTCTGAAGCATGATAGATACTCCGACCATGTACTCTGAGATGGCAAGTCCATAGGCTCCTGTGGCATTGGTCAGAATTGTTCCCGGCTTCAGAACGCCCGGTTTACAGTATGCATCGGAGCCGGCGGAATTCAGCTGGATCCATTGAAGCTGAGGCGACTCCTGAATCATCTTCGGAGGCACATTTCCGATGATGATCTGGGCCTGTTTCACATCCGCCTCCGTCACTTTGGCCGCAGGCACATAATAAAACTCACAGTCCTTTCCTATGTTCTCAAGATATCCCTTATGCCTGTCATTCACCGGAATCGTAACCAATACGTTCTTCATTTTATCTCCCTTCAATGTCCATGATCATATCCACGCGTCTCTGATGGCGGCCACCTTCAAACTCCGTATCCAGCCAGATGTCAACTATCATTTTCGCCATCTCAACACCGATCACTCTGGCTCCGAAACACAGCACATTGCAGTTGTTATGCAACCGGGACATCTTCGCCGTGTACGGCTCGCTGCAGACGCAGGCCCGGATTCCCTTCACCTTGTTAGCCGCCAGGGAGATTCCCAAACCGGTACCGCAGATTGCGATTCCCAAATCTGCCTGTCTGTCCGCGACTGCACGGGCTACTTTCTCGCCATATACCGGATAATCGCAGCTCCCCGTCTCATTGGTTCCCAGGTCTATTACCTGAATGCCCCTCTCTTCCAGATGGGCCTTAACAGCCATCTTCATCTCGATGGCCGTATGGTCATTTCCAATTGCAATCTTCATCAATTCGCAACTTCCCCTTCCGCTGTCCTTTCCTTATACAGTAATCTGCTGATGAGATTTCAGATTAAAATCAGCTGCCGCTCCGGCCCCAGAATGCCTGAATCCGGTCCAGTCTGCTGCTCATGCCTGTCAACAGCATGTCCGCCACTGTAAATGCTGTCATAGCCTCCACCACCACTACAGCACGGAGCACAATAATCGGATCGTGACGTCCGCTGATAGAAATCTCCACATTCTCGCCCTGCCGGTTTACGGTCTGCTGAGGCTGCGCGATGGACGGCGTCGGTTTAAATGCCGCCCGCAACACAATCTGGCTGCCATCGCTGATTCCACCCAGAATCCCACCGGAATGATTGGACGTCTTGACAACTCCGCGGGAACCGTTCCCGGTACCGGAACCAATCCCCTCCGTTTTGCGAAAACCGCCGTCTTTTTCAGAACCGGCTCTCTCTGCTGCCCGGAAACCATCATTATTCTCAGAGCCGGCGCTTTCCGCCGCCCGGAATCCATCGCCAATCTCCACACCCTTCACGGCGCCAATCGACATAATGGCATGGGCCAGTCTTGCGTCCAGCTTCTCAAACACCGGTTCGCCGACTCCCGCAGGCAGTCCGTTCACCACACACTCGATCACCCCGCCTGCAGAATCCTTCTGTTCCATCAGTTCTTCCAGATATGCTTCCGCTTTCAACGCCGCCTCCCGGTCTGGCATACATACCCGGTTCCGCCCGGCTTCCGCCGCGTCAAACCGGTTATAATCAATCTGAATCCTGCCGATACTTCTGGTATAAGCCGTCACGGTAATCCCCAGGCTTTCCAGAAGCTTTGCCGCTACGGCCCCTGCGGCCACCCGGCCCACAGTCTCCCGGCCGGAGGAGCGTCCGCCTCCCCGGTAATCCCGAAAACCGTATTTCTTATCAAAGGTATAATCCGCATGTCCCGGCCGGTAGATATCCATAATCTGGCTGTAGTCCCGGGAACGCTGATCCGTATTCCTCACAATCAGAGAGATGGGCGTCCCTGTGGTACGCCCTTCAAACACGCCGGATAGAATTTCCACCTGATCTCCCTCCCGGCGCTGAGTAGCAAACCGACTCTGTCCCGGCTTTCTCCTATCCAGATATCTCTGTATGTCAGCTTCACAAAGCTCCAGGCCGGCAGGACAGCCGTCCACCACCACGCC
The DNA here is from genome assembly GCA_947588855.1 of uncultured Lachnospiraceae bacterium. GTDB lineage: Bacteria > Bacillota > Clostridia > Lachnospirales > Lachnospiraceae > UBA3402. The sequence goes on along the minus strand of CANQBN010000063.1, from coordinate 6,493 downwards.
CAGACCTTTCCCATGGGATTCTCCCCATGTTGTCATGGTGAGCAGGGTTCCCCATGCAGATCCAGCCATCTGTCAATCCTCCCCGCTCAGTTTTACCAGTTCGCAGCAGTTGGGCTCATCGATATGCACCGGTCTTGCACACATGACCAGCAGCCCTTTCTCATAATCCACAGTAAAAAATGTGACCGAACCGGTCTCATGGTTGATGGATGCCACATGTTTTCCATCCGGGAAAACCATGAGGTCCTTGGGATAGTCTCCGCTGATGGGAAGACAACAGAGCTGGGTCAGCAGCCCGGTCTCCGCATTCCTGTCATAAATACTGATGCTGTTATCGCCTGCATTACTGCAGAACAGGTATTTCTCATCCTCAGAAAAACGAATGGCGCAGGCAGCCGTCTGAAGGCTGCACTCATCCCCCGTAGTGGAGATGGTCTGAATCTTCTCTACCTTGGGAACACGGTCGCCGGTCTCATAGGTGTAAACGTCAATCACGTTCTTCACCTCATACATCAGATATATATATTTTCCATCGGAACTGAAGATAAAATGTCTCGGCGCCGACTCCAAATCGCAGGGAATGGTATCTACCAGAACCAGCGTAGCGTCCACTTCATTCAGCCGGTACACCTTCAGCTGATCTACGCCCACATCCGCCACCATAATATATTTTTTGTCCGGGGTCATACGGACGCAGCTTACATGGGGGCGAAACGTCCTGTCAGCGACACTGCCCAGCCCCTTGTGATAGATACCTGCCGCCACAGAACCGATACTCCCATCGGGGTTCAGATTCATAACTGTAGCTTTGCCGTCATGATAACCGGCTACATAAAGGTATTTGCCTTCTGAATCCACGGACAGTTGGCAGCCCCGCATCCCCCGGATATTGGCCAAATTCATCCTGGAAAGAGAGCCATTCTCCATAATACGGAAGGAAACTACACCCTCATCCGCTATAGAGTATAGAGTCCTTCCATCCGGAGAAGACACCACGTAAGAAGAATTGTCTACATCCACTTCGTCCCTGGGGATAAGAATCCCCTTTTCCACATCTACATCACAAATTGTGATTCCTCTGGCTTTGCCAATATAGGAGTATGACCCGATATAGGCCACATATCTGTCCTTCATAATATAGAGGCCTCCTTAATAATTCCTTTTGTGAAGAGTATAACACATACTTACGAAAAAATCTATTGACATACATATTTTTTTCTGTATAATGATACTTACGCTGTGTTTATTATTTCTAAACTTTTAGGTTATTTTTATTGTCAGTTAGTATTTCTAAACTTTTAGGTTAGAATTATCAAAGTGTCAGATAATTAGGAGGCGGCGCATGGATATCGGTTCCAAATTAAAATCTATCAGGGTACTGAAGGGGCTGACTCAGGAGGAACTGGCCGACCGGGCAGAGCTGTCCAAGGGATTCATCTCCCAGGTGGAGCGGAACCTGACATCTCCCTCTATTGCCACCCTCATGGATATTCTTCAGTGCCTAGGCACCACTACGGCTGAATTTTTCAATGAGACCCCGGAAGAACAGGTAATATTCGGCAGGGACGATTATTTTGAAAAATACGATGCGGAACTAAAAAATGAAATCCAGTGGATTATCCCCAACGCTCAAAAAAACGTGATGGAACCGATTCTTCTGAAGCTTGAGGCCGGAGGCTCGACTTATCCGGACAATCCTCACGAGGGAGAAGAATTCGGCTATATCCTTCAGGGCGCGGTCTCCATCCATCTGGGAACCAAGACCTATCGTGCGAAGAAGGGAGAGTCTTTCTATTTCACCGCAGACCGGAAACATTATCTGTCCAGCAAGACAGGCGCCGCGCTTCTGTGGATCAGTTCTCCGCCCAGCTTCTGAAAGATGGATCTCCTTCTTTGTTCCCTGTGAGATCCGGGGTGGAGAATCACACAAAACTAACCTTACGATTTTCAGGAGGAAGCCAATCATGAGTCAGGCACTGATTGATCTGGTCAATATCTCAAAAAGCTTCGATGGCGAACTGGTTCTGGACGACCTGAACCTTTCCGTCAAAGAGAATGAATTTGTCACTCTGCTGGGTCCCAGCGGCTGCGGCAAGACGACTACCCTGCGCATCATCGGCGGCTTCGAGAAGGCCGACACCGGCAAAGTCATCTTCGAGGGCCAGGACATCTCCCTGCTGCCCCCCAACAAGCGGCAGCTGAACACGGTATTCCAGAAATACGCCCTGTTCCCCCACATGAATATCGCTGAGAACATTGCTTTCGGCTTAAAGATTAAGAATAAACCCAAATCCTACATTCAGGATAAGATCAAATACGCCCTGAAGCTGGTCAACCTGGACGGTTTCGAGAACCGTACCGTAGATTCCTTAAGCGGCGGCCAGCAGCAGCGGATCGCCATCGCCCGGGCTATCGTCAACGAACCCCGGGTACTGCTTCTGGACGAGCCTCTAGGCGCGCTGGATCTGAAGCTGCGCCAGGATATGCAGTATGAGCTGATCCGCATGAAGAAGGAACTGGGCATCACATTTATCTACGTGACTCACGACCAGGAGGAGGCCCTGACCATGTCGGACACCATCGTGGTCATGAACCAGGGCTATATCCAGCAGATGGGAACTCCGGAACAAATTTACAATGAGCCGGAGAACGCTTTTGTAGCCGATTTCATCGGCGACAGCAATATTCTTCACGGCACCATGATCCGGGACGAGCTGGTGGAGATCTTCGGCGCCCGGTTCGCATGCGTGGACAAAGGCTTCGGTAATAACACGCCGGTAGACGTGGTTATCCGGCCTGAGGACATCGACCTGGTGGCTCCAGAGGACGGCATCCTGGTCGGCACCTGTACCCATCTGATTTTCAAGGGCGTCCATTATGAGATGGAAGTCACCACTCCAGACGGTTTTGAGTGGCTGGTTCACAGCACCAACATGTGTCCCGTAGGGAAAAAGGTCGGCATACATGTAGAGCCTTTCAATATCCAAATCATGAATAAACCTGCTTCCGAAGATGAGGAGGTGGCTGCATACGATGAGTAAAAAATTGTTATCCGGCCCTTACATTGTCTGGATGATCGGTTTTATCATCATCCCCCTGGTGCTCATCGCCGTCTACGGTCTGACTGATAAAAACGGCGCACTCACCCTGGCCAATGTAATCGCCATCTCTACCCCGGAACACGCCAAAGCACTATGGCTGTCCCTGAAGCTTTCCTTCGTGAGTACAGTCATCTGTCTGCTTCTGGCTTATCCGCTGGCTATGATCCTGAGAAAGCGTAATATCGGAAAAGGCAGCTTTATCGTATTTATTTTCATCCTTCCCATGTGGATGAATTTCCTGCTGAGAACTCTGGCCTGGCAGTCTCTTCTGGAGAAAAACGGCGTTATCAACGGCATCCTGACCTTTTTCCACCTGCCGACTCAGTCCCTGATCAATACGGCGGGCGCCATTGTCCTGGGCATGGTATACAACTTCCTGCCTTTCATGGTCCTGCCGATTTACAACGTACTCTGTAAAATTGACGACAACATCATCAACGCGGCCCGGGATCTGGGCGCCGGTTTCTGGCAGACCCTGCTGTTTATCTGGATTCCTCTAAGCATCCCTGGCATTATCAGCGGAATCACCATGGTGTTTGTCCCGGCCCTGACCACTTTTGTCATCTCTAACCTGCTGGGAGGCAGCAAGATTCTCCTGATCGGCAACGTCATCGAGCAGGAATTTACCAGAGGAAGCAACTGGCACTTAGGTTCCGGACTGTCTCTGGTTCTGATGGTGTTCATCCTGATCAGTATGGCCCTCATTGCCAAATATGATAAGAACGGGGAGGGAACCACATTCTGATGAAGACACTGAAAAAACGAATCCTGTATATCGTGGAAAATTTTTATCTGGTGCTGATTTTGATCTTCCTGTACGCGCCCATCGCCACCCTGATGGTCTTGTCCTTCAACGGTTCCCGCTCACGCAACCAATGGGGCGGCTTTTCCCTTCAGTGGTACGCGGAGATGTTTGACAGCTCTGCCATCATAAGTGCCCTGCAGAATACGTTGGTCATCGCCCTGGTATCGGCTCTGGTAGCTACCATCATCGGCACGGCGGCTTCCATTGCCATCAACAGTATGCGGCAGGTGCCCAAGACCATCATGATGGGAATCACCAATATTCCCATGCTGAACGCGGATATCGTCACCGGCATTTCCCTGATGCTTGCATTTATCGCTTTCGGCATCTCCCTGGGGTTTAAGACGATTCTGATCGCTCACATCACATTTAATATCCCTTACGTGATCCTGAGCGTCATGCCCAAGCTGAAGCAGACCAACCAAAGCGCCTATGAAGCGGCCATGGATCTGGGGGCCACACCGATTTACGCCTTTTATAAGGTGATTCTTCCGGATATTATGCCTGGCGTACTGTCTGGTTTTCTGCTGGCCTTCACCATGTCCCTGGATGATTTTATCATCACCCATTTTACCAAAGGCGCAGGGATCAATACTCTGTCCACCCTGATCTACAGCGAAGTCCGCAGGGGCATCAAACCTTCCATGTACGCATTGTCCACCATCATTTTTGTGGTGGTGCTGACTTTGTTGATTATTACGAATTTTGCACCAAACAGAAAAAAGGAGGAACACTGATTATGAGAAAAAGATTTTATGCCTGCACGCTGGCGGCTGTTCTGACCGTTTCCGCGGCACTGACCGGCTGCGGAGGTTCTTCCGGAACGTCTGGTTCCGGAGCCGGCTCCTCATCCGCCGCAGGGGAAGATTCCGAATCCGCAGACGCAGGAGAGGTATATGTCTATAACTGGGGAGAATATATCGATGAAGAAGTCATCGACATGTTTGAGGAAGAAACCGGAATCCATGTGGTCTACGATATGTTCGAAACCAACGAGGAGATGTATCCCATCATCGAGGCGGGAGCCCGGACCTATGACGCCGTATGCCCCTCCGATTACATGATCCAGAAGATGATCGAGAACGATCTTCTGGCGGAAATCAATCTCGACAATATTCCCAACTATTCCCAGATCGATCTGGAATATATCGAGCGTTCCAAGGCCTTCGATCCGGAGAACAAATATTCCGTGCCCTACACCTGGGGTACTGTGGGAATCCTTTACAACACCAGCATGGTGGCTCCCGAGGATGTTCCCACCAAATGGATGGATCTGTGGGATGAGAAGTTCAGCGGCGAGATTCTCATGCAGGACAGCGTCCGGGACGCTTTCATGGTGGCCCTGAAAGCTCTCGGCTACTCCATGAACACTACCGATGAGACGGAGCTTGCTGCCGCCCGGGATCTGCTGATTGAGCAGAAGCCTCTGGTTCAGGCCTACGTCATCGACCAGGTCCGGGACAAGATGATCGGCGGCGAGGCAGCCATCGGCGTCATCTACTCCGGTGAGATGCTTTACATTCAGGAAGAGGTGGCGAACCTGGGACTGGATTACTCTCTGGAATATGTTATCCCCGAGGAGGGCACCAACGTGTGGATCGACTCCTGGGTTATTCCGGCCAACGCCAAGAACAAGGAGAATGCGGAGAAATGGATTGATTTCCTGTGCCGCCCGGACATCGCCAAGATGAATTTCGAGTATATCACCTACGCCACCCCCAACAAGGGCGCCTTCGACCTGTTGGACGAAGAGCTGCAGAACAACAAGGCGGTATTCCCGGACATCGATTCCCTGGAAAACTGCGAAGTCTTCCAGTACCTGGGAGATGAGGTGGACTCCGTCTATAACGATATGTGGAAAGAAGTCAAGTCGAAGTAAGATACAATGATAATCCCGAAGAGTCGTCTGTCTAATATCCCCTGCGGGCACGCTCGCGCTGCAGGATTCTTTTATAAGGGGAGCACACGGGTATGGAATTATACGAACTTTTGGAACAGCTTTTGACTCATGTGGTGGATATCGCCATACTGGTTTTCGAGTTTGTAGGCGTGTTTGTCATCATTGTCTCCGGCTGCCGGGGAATCATGGATTATGTAAGGCATAACCCGGAGATACGGCTAAACCTGGCCACAGGCATGGCTCTGGGACTGGAATTCAAGTTGGGCAGCGAGATCCTGAGAACTGTCATTGTCCGGGATCTAAGCGAAGTAGCCACCGTTGCCGCCATCATCGCCCTGCGGGCGGCCTTGACCTTCCTGATACATTGGGAAATCAAGGTGGAAAAGGCGGATGAGGAAGATGCCAGAAAACTGAAAGAAGAGCGGGTTAATAACAGCCGCAGTTAAGTCCTGCGGCTTCATACACAGTTGCATATTCAAAAATGAGGGGCTGGCGCAGAATTGCTTCAGCCCCTTTTCTCATAGCGCTCCATGATTTCCTGCAGTCTGGCTTTCTGCTCTGGCGCAGCTTTCGGCATCGGCGCGGTACCTGTCGGATAATCGATAATTCCCTTCATGGCCATAGCCTCCTTGATGAAAGGAACGAAGGGTTTTCCCACCGCGTAAATATCCATCAGCCGGTCTATGG
>CANQBN010000062.1 GCA_947588855.1 uncultured Lachnospiraceae bacterium | reverse complement strand
CTGTCAGGGAGTAATTCACCTGGCTTAAGCAGTTCATGACCGGCCCCATGATCCCGCCGAAGAACTGGGCCCGGATCTGATTTTCCCGCAGATCTTTATTCAGAATGGAAAATTCCTCTTTGGCAATGTCCTCATGACAGAATACTTTCACTACCTTCTGGCCGCTGACCGTCTCCTCCACATAGCCGTTGACTGCGCCAAGAGACGCCTGGAGGGCGGAGAAATATTTCCGGCTCCGCTTGGCCACGGCTCCGCCTGCCTTCAGCATGACCGGGATCATGACCAGGGTAACCACCGTCAGGTAGATGTTGGTGTAGATCATCAGCACCAGGGTTCCCACAATGCTCAGGGCGCCGGAAAACAGCTGTACCAGCGTGTTGGACAGCATCTGTCCCAATACATCCACATCATTGGTAAAACGGCTCATCAAATCGCCGTTATTGTTGTTGTCGTAAAACCGCACCGGCAGCTCCTGCATCTTGGCGAACAGGTCGTTTCGGATCCGCTGCAGGGCGTTCTGGGCGATGGTCAGCATGGTCCTGGCCTGAATGTAGTTGGCCGCTACTCCGGCCGCGTAGACTGCCGCCATCACAAACAAGGCTCCCAGAAGTCCCCTGGCGTCGCCCCTGCTACCGTCAGTGGGCGCAATGTAGGTGTTGATAATAGGCCGCAGCATATAAGAACCGGCCAGGTTGGTCACGGTACTGACCAGAACACACAGAAAAGCTGTCATCATCTTCAGCTTATCTTCTTCCAGATAACCGAAGATTCTCTTAATGGTTTTTCCCGTATTCTTGGGCTTCACCTTAGGAAGGTTCTGGGCGCCTCTCCGTCCCGGACCGCCAGGTCCCCTGCCGGGACCTCCCATTCCCATAGAAGACGGCGCGTGCTTTCCGTAGCGGCGCTTCAGACTCTCCACACGGTTTTCAATTTTCCCGTTTGTTCCGCTCATCACGCGCTCACCTGCCTTTCCTGATCTCTCTGGGAATAATAGATATCCTGGTAAGCCTCGCAGGAAGCAAGCAGCTCCTCATGAGTTCCCATGCCGATGATCTTTCCATCGTCCATGACCAGAATCTGATCGGCCTCCTCCACGGAACCGATTCTCTGGGCAATGATGATCTTGGTAGTATCCTTCAGGGTGGTGTGGAACGCCTCGCGGATCTTTGCCTCCGTGGCCGTATCCACAGCGCTGGTGCTGTCGTCCAGAATCAGAATCTTGGGCCGTTTTAACAAAGCTCTGGCGATACACAGCCTCTGCTTCTGTCCGCCGGATACATTGGTGCCGCCCTGCTCAATCTCCGTCTGATAACCGTCCGCAAAGGACAGAACAAACTCGTCTGCCTGAGCGCTTTCGGCCATCTTGCGCACTTCCTCCATGGAGGCCTGCTCATCGCCCCACCGCAGGTTCTCCTCGATGGTTCCAGAAAACAGCTCGTTCTTCTGGAGAACCATGCCTACGCCGTTTCGGAGGTTTCTCAGGGAATAATCCCGCACATCCACTCCGTCCACCAAAACCCGGCCCTCTGTCACATCGTAAAGCCTGGGAATCAGCTGCACCAGAGTGGTCTTGCCGCTTCCGGTAGTACCGATGATGCCCACGATCTTCCCCGGCTCCACCGTAAAGCTGATATGCTCCAGCACCTTCTCGTCAGCGTCGGCGCTGTAGCTGAAGCTGACATTCTGAAACTCTATCCGGCCCTTCTGCACCTGCAGATCCTTCCGGGCTGCGTTCTCGTCTGTCAGATCAATCTGCGTATCCATAACCTCGTTGATACGCTTCACAGAGGCCATGGCGCGGGCGCCGTTTAAGAACACCATGGACAGCATCATAAGAGAGGACAGAATCTGGACAATATAAGTGGTAAAGGCCGTCAAATCTCCCACAGGCATATCGCCGGCAATGATCAGGTTGCCGCCGTTCCAGACCACCACCAGAGTGGTAATATTCATGGCCAGCATCATCACCGGCATAGTGGTGATGACAATATTCATGGCCTTTAAGCTGCTCTCCTTCAGATCCAGGTTCATGGCCCGGAATTTGTCCTTCTCAAAGTCTTCACGGACAAAGGATTTCACCACACGCACGTTAGTCAAGGATTCCTGAATGCCGGAATTCAACCGGTCGATCTTCTGCTGCATGACGCCGAACAGCGGATAGGCCGTGATCATCAGGAAGGCGATGGCTGCCGACAGCAGGGGAATCACCACCAAGATCACGACCGCCAGCCTGGCGTTCATGGTCAGGGCCATAATCAGCGCTCCCACAAACATGCCCGGGGACCGGAAGGCCATCCGCAGAAACATCATGACAACCATCTGAATCTGCTGCAGGTCGTTGGTCAGCCGGGTCACCAGGGAACCTGTGCTGAACTGGTCAATATTATTGAAAGAGAACTCCTGCACCTTGGCAAAGAGATCGTCTCTCAGATCGCTTGTAAAACAGATGGACGCCTTGGAGGAGAAATAGGCCCCTCCCACGCCGCCGATAATCATCACCAGTGCCATGCCGATCATGCACAGGCCCACGGCGATAATATAGCTTGTATCATGATTTGCCACGCCATTGTTGATGATGAGGGACATGAGCCTGGGCAGAGCCACCTCGCCCACCACCTCCGACAGCATCAGAACCGGCGCCAGGATAAAGGACGCCAGATATGGCATAATGTATTTCTTATATCGTTTCAAACTGTGTTACCTCGCTTTCCTTTTCTGTCATATGATCCAGGGAATCCAGGGCCGGATTTCCCCCGGTTCATCCAGTCTGCCTTTGGACAGGTCCGGAACCTGAACCCGCGTCCTCCCGACACCGGTCCGGGTCGATGGAATTCAGATTCTCCAGGATCCGGTCAAACAGAGTCAGCATGATCTCGAAATCCCTCTCCGTAAATCCTCTGAACATGGTCGTCTCAATCTCCTGGAAGATCCGGCGGCTTTCCTTCACCACCTTTTCGCCCTTCTCCGTGATGATGATCTGATTGTACCGCTTATCGGACTCGTCCACCGCCCGGCAGATATAGCCGCCCTTTTCCAGCTTGCTCAAAGTCACCGCTATGGTAGCCGCCGTCACATCATTTAACTGAGCTAACTCTGTCTGGGAAATATTGGGATGGTCTGAAATGCACATGAGAATCCGGTGCTGGCTCCGGTAAACACCTGTCGAATTCAGGCACCTCTCCAGCACCGACCGGTGGCAGCGGCCCACCTTCATATACTTGTGAAGCATCCTCTCCTCTGCTGTCGCTGATCCCCGCTTTCTGTCTTCGTCCATTACGCTTCACCTCCTGTACGACAGCCATGCAGTTAGTTGGCTGATAGTTAGTTATTTAACCGTTAGGTAGTATACTACGCCGTCATGGAAAATGCAACCAGAATTTCAAATTTTTATCATTTTCTTAAGTTTTATCATGGAACAATATTAATTTATTGATTATCGATAAAATTCTATTGATTTTTGATAACCTCTGTGCTAGGATGGTAAATAGAAGGTCCGAGGTTTCATCTCGGAACAATTATTTTCATTATGATTGGAGGCAATTTCATGAATCAGCGATTAACCCGATTTACCAAATTTTTGTTGGACGCCATGTTCTGCCTGGGTATTCTGGTCACTGCCATTCTGCCGTTTTTCTTCCGGTGGGCAGGAAATTACATCACAGAATTCAAGGTTTTCTATGGACCGCTGACTATTCTCTACATGCTGTCCGGCGTTTTTAGTCTCCTGATCGTGCTGGAACTGCGAAAAATGTTCCGCACGGTCCTGGCAGACGATGCTTTTGTCCCCTCCAACGCCGAATCCCTGAAAAAAATGGCCGGCTGCAGCTTCATTATCGCTCTTCTGTCCCTGATTCGGCTCTTTTTCATGCCGACACCCGCTACTGCCATTATTATCATTGTCTTCTCCATCGCCGGACTGTTCAGCCTGGTCCTGTGCCAGGTCTTTGAAAAAGCCATCCGGTACAAGGAAGAGAATGACCTGACCATATAGAAGGAGGCGCTTTATGGGAATCATTATCGATCTGGATGTGGTCATGGCGAAAAGAAAAATAGGACTGACCGAGCTTTCACAAAAAGTGGATATTACCATGGCCAACCTGTCTATTCTGAAGAATAACAAGGCAAAAGCCATTCGTTTCTCCACCCTGGAGGCCCTATGCAAAGCGTTGGACTGTCAGCCGGGAGACATCATAAGATACGAAAAAGATTAGGGAGGTATTGCTATGAATATGAATAAAAACATCCTGATTCCAGGAGAACCGGATATTTCGGAGATGGCACAAGCAGCGAACGAAGAACATCCAGCCGAGGCAGCCCTTCTGTCTGCGGATGAGCAGCTGAAAAACCGGCGTCTGGAGCCTGTCCGGCTGAATTTCACCTACTTTGCCGGCCTGAGTCTGGCCTTCGGCCTCATCTATGCCTTCTGCCTGTATAAGAATCCCGGGGGAATCACCTATCCCCTGTTCGTGACGGCAGCCTGCCTCTGCGGGGTTCTGGCCTGCCGAAAACTGGGCCGTCCCATCAAACGGGGAAGCTGGTTTCTGCTGGGATCCGCCATCCTTCTGGGCATGGGCACCTGCCGGACTGCCGAGTGGGCGCTGATTGCCGCCAACGGCCTGGCTCTGGTGCTTCTGGGCTGTGTCTTCGGCATCCACCAGTTCTATGAAGACGCCGACTGGAATATGGGGAAATATTTCTCTTCGATTCTGCTGTATCTGTTCCATGCCCTGACACAACTCCCCCTTCCCTTCCGGCATCTGAAAGTATTCCTGAAACAGCAGGAAAACCGGAAAATGCGCCGCGCAGCCGCATTTCTCGCAGGAATCCTGGCTGCGGTTCCAGCTCTCTTTATCCTAATCGGACTTTTAAGCCGGGCCGATGTGGTGTTCTCCGGTTTTGTCCATGAAATCGTCCTGAGCTGGATGCGTCCCATGACTGCGTTTCACATTCTTTTTATGGTCTGCTTTGGCTTTTTTGCCATGTACTGCCTCATCTGCTGCTGTCAGACGCAGTCCCTGACGCCGGAGGTGAAAGACCGCAGAATCGGGGAACCTCTGGCGGCCCTGGCCTTCATGGGCAGCATCACTCTGGTCTACGCAGTCTTCTGCGCCATCCAGATCTACTGCCTGTTTTTGAGAAAAGGCAGCCTGCCGGAAGGATACACCTACTCCTCCTATGCCAGACAGGGATTCTTCCAGCTGCTGTTCGTGGCCTTTCTCAATCTGGTCATGGTGTTGTGCTGCCTGAAATATATCCGCGCCAGCCGGATTCTGAACGTACTCCTGACCGTCATCTGCGGCTGCACCGCCATCATGCTGGCTTCGGCCGTCTACCGGATGATGCTCTACGTCGGCACCTATCACCTGACTTACCTCCGCCTGATAGTGCTGTGGTTCCTGGCCATGCTGGCCGTGCTGCTGCCGGGCGTCGCCCTCATCATCTGGAAGCCGCGTTTTCCTCTGTTCCGCTTCAGCCTGACCGTGGTAACCATCTTCTACCTGACCCTGGTGTGGAGCAAACCGGGCTCCGTCATAGGCTGGGATTACGTCTCCCATCTGAACCGGGAGACTATCAGCGAATCCGACATCCGGTTTCTGATCCGTGGTCTCAGCGCAGATGCCGCGCCGGCTATCGCTTCTCTGAATCTGACCTGGGAAGAAGTGAAGACTGTGCTGCCTTTCTCCGTTACAGTGCTTCCCGCCCCTGATGATTCTGCTCCGTACGATTCCGCCCCTGACGGCCCCGCTTCCCGCGATTCCGGGTCCGATGCTTCTGCCGCTCATGTGGCACAAAACCCGGACGACGCCCTTGCCCGTCCCAACAGCTGGTTTTCCTCCTACTACGCTCTTCACGCCGGAAACAATTACCGGAATATGGGAATCCGAAACTATAATTTTGCGCTGGCAAAGGTGAGGAGACTGATGAACACGGAGTAACCGGGTTCCTCTTGACAACTTATCTTAATTATAATATACTAATCATACAATTACTAATTGAATAATTACTAATTGTATGATTAGTAATTTATTTATCAATTGTCAGACAGGAGGAATCCATTTATGTTTGTCGGACGTGACCGGGAACTTCAGAAACTGGAAAAAGCCTATAATGGGGATTCTTTTGAATTTGCTGTCTTCTATGGCCGAAGGCGGATTGGAAAGACTACCCTAATCCGTCAATTTCTCCAAGGTAAAGACTCCATCTATTATGTAGCTGTCGAAGGGACCGCCCAGGATAACCTGGAGGGTCTGTCCAAAGCGATTCTGACACGGACATCTCCAGGTATCACCGCGCCGGTATTCCGCGATTTTGAAACGCTGTTGAGTTGTATAGACCAGATCTGCCAGACCAGACGATTGATACTGGTCATCGACGAATACCCGTACCTGGCTGCTTCCTGCCCCGCAATCTCCTCCATGCTTCAGAGTCATATTGACCAATGCTGGAAGGACAGCCGGCTATTCCTGATTCTGTGCGGTTCCTCCATGAGCTTCATGGAGAACCAGGTATTAGGCTATAAAAGTCCCCTGTACGGCAGAAGAACTTCTCAATTCAGGATTCAGCCCTTCACATATTTTGAATCCAAGGCCATGCTTTCCGGATTTTCGGACATAGAACAGGCTGTTCTTTATGGCGTAACCGGCGGGGTGCCGGAATATCTGTCAAGAATCCGGCCAGACAGATCACTGGATGACAATATTGTCCAGCTGTTTTTTGACGAAAGCGGACGGCTTTTTGAAGAGCCGTCCAATCTCCTAAAACAAGAACTGCGGGAACCGGCTACTTACCAGTCTATTATCTCAGCCATCGCCGGAGGAGCCAGCCGTCTGAATGAAATCGCCACAAGAACCGGTCTGGAAACCAGCGGCTGCAGCAATCAGCTGTCATCCCTGATTTCCATAGGTCTTGTCCACAAAGAGACCCCCGTCACCGAAAGTCCATCCAGCCGCCGCACTCTGTACCAGCTGGCTGATAACATGTTCCTGTTCTGGTATCGTTTTGTTCGGCCAAACTTAAGCCCCATTGTCAGCGGTATGGGAGAACTTCTTTATGATACATCTGTCAAACCTGCGCTTGACAACTTCATGGGCGGCATATTTGAGGAAATATGCCGGCAATATCTGTATCTTCCCCGCATTTATTCATCTCTTCCCTTCTCTTTAGGCAACATCGGACGCTGGTGGGGAACCAATCCCATGAAAAAATGTCAGGAAGAGATCGATCTGATGTCCGTACAGGGCCATTCCGCTCTGTTCTGTGAATGCAAATGGCGAAACGAAGCGGTTGGTTCCGACACCGTGGAAAAACTTCTGGAACACAGCGAACTGTTCTCCTATCCGGACAAATGGCACATCCTTTTCTCAAAATCCGGATTCCAGGACGCCATATATCACCGCTATGGAGAGAATCCTCATATTCGCCTGATTTCTTTTGAGGAAATGAATGAGGAATAACCTTATCCGGTGCTGTGTCACCCCAGCATCTCTCTGATCACCGGCGCCAGCGCTTCCGCCAGCCTTCTGTGGCTCTCGCCATCCATATGAAGCTGATCGGAACCGGGCCCGGCTACCTTTGCCGCATCCAGGAACTCACAGCCGGTCTGGGCAGCCAGGTTCTCATAAAGGGCTGCCAGCTGCTTCACCTTCTCCGCTGATTCTTCATTGAAGGTCTCGAAAATGCTGTTGGCTACGTCCGGCCCCATATGAATGGGCGAGATCAGAAGGATCCGGGGCACCTGGCCTTCAGGGCCGTAATCAAACCGCTTCACAATATCCACCAGCACGCTCATGCCCCGGGTGATGGTCCGGGGACTGGCGCTGAAAATACTCTTGCAGTCGTTAGTTCCCAGCGACAGGATCACCAGATCCAGGGGCCGATGGGTGCGCAGCGCCGCCGGCAGGAAATCCTTGCCGCAGCGGTCGGGCTCCAGCGGGTCGTCCCATACCGTGGTCCGTCCTCCCAGCCCCTCCTCTATCACATAGTAATCGTCTCCCAAAAGCCGCTGCAGCCTGCCGGGCCACCGTACCTCATAGGGGTGACGGAACGGAACCTTGTCCGGATTGCTGCCGTTGGTATTGGAATCTCCGAAACACAAAATGGTCTTCATTGCCTTTCCTCCTGCTCTCCGAATACTGCCAGATAGTCTTTCTTAAACTTCTCGATTCCTTGGTCAGTCAGCGGATGTTTCACCATCTGCATCAGCACCTTGTAGGGAACGGTGGCGATGTCGGCTCCTGCCCTGGCGCACTCGATCACATGAATCGTGTGGCGGATGCTGGCAGCGATGATCTGGGTCTCGATGTCGTGGATCGCAAAAATATCCGCAATATCCTCGATCAGCTCAATCCCCGGCGTGGAGATATCATCCAGCCTTCCCAGGAAGGGGGACACGAACGCGGCTCCTGCACGGGCCGCCAGAAGAGCCTGAGCCGTAGTGAACACCAGCGTTACATTGGTCTGGATCCCCTCTGCGCTGAGGACCTTCACCGCCTTCAGTCCTTCCGCAGTCATGGGAATCTTTACCACCATGTTAGGATGGATGGCCGCAATCTCCCGGCCCTCCTTGATCATACCCGCCGCGTCGGTGGTGGTTGCCTTCACTTCGCCGCTGATGGGGCCATCCACAATAGAGGCAATCTCCGCGATTACCTGGTTAAAATCCCTGCCCTCTTTGGCGATCAGAGATGGATTGGTGGTCACACCGCAGATGATCCCCATGTCGTTGGCCTCCCGAATCTCGTCCACATTGGCCGTATCAATAAAAAATTTCATAAATACAATCCTCCTTTTCCAATCATAATCGTACAAGCAGGCCGCCATAATCGGGGCCGCTGTTATCAGAGCCACTGTAATCAGTACCGCTGTAACGGGGCGGACCTGAGTCTGCCCCGCTGTTAATGATTACAACGATTTCACCGTATTCACTACATTGTCCACCGTGAATCCGAAATGCTCAAACAATTTCGCGTAAGGACCGCTGGTTCCAAAGCCCTTCATGGTCACGCAGGCTCCGTCCAGTCCCACATATCTGCCCCAGCCGAAATCGCTGAGCGCTTCGATCGCCACACGTCTGCGGACGCTCTTTGGCAGAACCGATTCCTGATATTCCGCGCTCTGTTCCTCGAAAATATCCATGCAGGGCATGGAGACCACACGAACCTTCATGCCTTCCTCTGCCAGAACCACCTTGGCCTTTACTGCCAGACTCACCTCGGAGCCGCTGGCCATGAGAATCACATCCGGCGTTCCCTCGCAGTCGTCAAGGACATAACCGCCCCGCAGGGCCTCTTTTCCGGTGCCTGCCACCGGGTCCAGATTCTGTCTGGTGAGAATCAGCGCTGTGGGGGTTCTTGTGGAGGTCATGGCGCTGTACCAGGCAGCCGCCGTCTCCACGCTGTCGCACGGACGGAACGCATGGAAGTTCGGCATGGAACGCAGCATGGCCATCTGTTCCACCGGCTCATGAGTAGGACCGTCCTCGCCCACGCCGATGCCGTCGTGACTGAATACGAAAGTCAACGGCAGCTGCATAATAGAAGAAAGTCTCGCCATGGGTTTCGTGTAATCGCTGAACACAAAGAATGTAGCCACGTAGGGCTTCAGGCCGCCGTGAAGAGCCAGACCGTTGCCGATAGCGGTCATAGCCTGCTCTCTCACGCCGAAATGGAGATTCCTTCCTTCCGGAGTCTGTCTGGAGAAATCCCCGATCCCGGACATGGCAGTCTTGTTGGATGGACTCAGATCAGCGGAACCGCCGATCATGTTGGGCAGCTTATCCTTCATATAATTGATCAGCCGGCCGGATATGGCCCTGGTGGCCTCCGGCTTCCCGGACGGTTTCCAGAACTCTTCATCATCCCAGAAGATCTCGGCCTCATGCTCATCATGATACTGATTCCACAGGGTCTCCATCTCCGGATATTCCTCACAGTAAGCCGCAAACATCACATTCCATGCGGCACACTGATCCGCCTTCTCCAACGCAATCTGATGGTAATGGTCATAGACCTCCTGCGGCACATAGAAGGGCTCCTGAGACGGCCATTCCAGGAATTCCTTCATGGCGCGGATATTGTCCTCGCCCAGCGGCTCTCCATGAGCGCTGGCCTTGCCCTGCTTGGCCGGACAGCCATAGCCAATCTGCGTCTTAACCGTGATGAAGGACGGTCTGGACAAATCAGACTTGGCCAGTTCGATGGCGGCCCCGATAGCCTCCAGGTCATTGCCGTCCTCTACGGTGATGGTCTGGAATCCGAAGGCTTTCACTCTCTCCTGCACATTCTCAGTAAAGGCGATATCCGTACTTCCTTCAATGGAAATTCCGTTGGAATCATAGAGAACGATCAGTTTTCCCAGTCCCAGGGTACCGGCCAGAGAGAGAGCCTCCGAGGAAATGCCCTCCATCATGCAGCCGTCGCCGGCCAGCACAAACGTATAGTGATCCACAACGGGATAGTTTTCTTTGTTAAATACGGCGGCCAGATGGGCTTCTGCCATAGCCATTCCCACTGCCATGCCAAGCCCCTGCCCCAGAGGACCGGTCGTCGCTTCCACGCCTGCCGTATGACGGTATTCCGGATGTCCCGGCGTCATGGAACCGAGCTGACGGAAATTCATAATATCCTCTTTTGACAGATTTCCGTATCCGTACAGATGCAGAAGGGAATACAGAAGCATCGATCCGTGACCGCCTGACAGTACAAAGCGGTCTCTGTCCGGCCAGTCCGGTTCCGCCGGATTATGATTCATATGATTGGCCCAAAGCTCATAGGCCATAGGCGCAGCCCCCAGCGGCAAGCCCGGATGTCCGGATTTGGCCTTCTGAATCGCATCCGCTGAAAGGATTCGGATGGCGTTTACGGCATTTTCCTGTATTGTTTTCATAGATTGTCTCTCCTCTTCTCATTTTGCCTGCCCATAATAGGCATTCGCACCGTGTTTTCTGTAATAATGTTTGTCCTGCAGTTCCTGCGGCGCAGGCTTGTTGTCCGGATTCAGCCACTCGCACCGGGCGGCCATTTTAGCTACTTCTTCCAATACCACCGCATTGTGTACCGCCGTGTGGGCGTCCTTGCCCCAGGTAAAGGGGCCGTGGTTTTTGCACAGCACTGCGGGCATGGCCTCATAATCCAGATGATTCTTTTCAAAATACTCTGCAATAAGGATTCCCGTATTCTTCTCGTAATCCTGCTCAATCTCTTCCTTTGTCAGATTCCTCACACAGGGAACCTCCCCGTACAGATAATCCGCGTGAGTGGTTCCGTAGCAGGGAATCCCTCTTCCCGCCTGGGCCCAACTGGCCGCCCAGGACGAATGGGTATGCACTACGCCTCCGATATTGGGAAAACGATTGTACAGCACCACATGGGTCGGCGTGTCCGATGAGGGATTCAGTTTTCCTTCCACCCGGTTTCCCTTCAGGTCCATCACTACCATGTCTTCCGGCGTCAGCTTGTCATAATCCACGCCGCTGGGCTTGATGACAAAAAGCCCGTTTTCCCGGTCGATCCCGCTTGCGTTTCCCCAGGTAAATGTCACCAGACCATACCGGGGAAGCAGCATATTGGCCTCATATACCTCCTTTTTCAGCTGTTCCAGCACAGACAATCTCCTCCTTTTCTCAAGCCGTTCGTCTCCCTGCCTGACCGTCTCCTGTCAGGCAGCTTCATCTGCTGCTTCGTCACCTGCCAGGCGGCTTCATCCGCTGCTTCGTCTCCCGCCAGGCAGCTCTATCCGCCGTTTCATCTCAGATAGTCAAGAGCCGCCTGCTCGATGGGAATCCCCTTCTTATATCTCTCAATAAATGTTTCAAAACCAGCCGCCATAGCCGCATCCGGCTTCATCTCTTCGCCTGCGGCGCCTGCAAACACCTTCTCGGACAAATAATGCCCCAGGCTCTCTCCTTCCTCCTTGCGCAGCATATAAGATGCCAGCAGGGCCATGCCCCAGGGGCCGCCCTCGCCGGCCGTCTCCATCACCGTCACCGGCGCGTTGATGGCGGCAGCCAGGATTCCCTGACCTACGCCTTTGGTCTTAAACAGGCCGCCGTGGCCCAGAATGGAATCGATTTTCACCTGCTCCTCTTTCAAAAGAATGTCCATGCCCACCTTCAGCGCACCCAGAGCCGTATACAGGTGGACCCTCATGAAATTGGCCAGATTAAAGCTGCTCTCCGGGGACCGGACAAACAGTGGCCGCCCTTCGCTGACCCCGGTAATATTCTCGCCGGACAGATAACCGTAGGACAGAAGCCCTCCGCAGTCCGCGTCGCCTTCCAGGGCTTTCCGGTACAGAGTACCGTACAGCTGGTTCATATCCACCTTCACGCCGAAGTTCTCCGCAAACTCCCGGAAAAGCCCTACCCAGGCATTCAAATCGGAAGTGCAGTTGTTGGCGTGAACCATTCCCACCAGATTCCCATCGGGAGTCGTCACCAGATCGATCTCCGGATGCACCTTTTTCAGTCCCTTTTCCAGCACGATCATGGCAAATACAGAGGTTCCGGCCGACACGTTGCCGGTCCGCACAGCCACGCTGTTGGTAGCGGCCATTCCGGTTCCGGCGTCTCCCTCCGGCGGACAGACCGGCACGCCTGCCTCAAGAATGCCGCTTTCATCCAGAAGCCTGGCCCCCTCTTCCGTCAGGACTCCCGCCGGCTCTCCGGCAGTGAGAATCTCCGGAAGAATGTCTCCAAGCTTCCAGGGATAATTCCTGTCTGCCACTAGCCGGTCAAACTGCTCCATCATGGAAGCGTCGTAGCTGCCCGTCTTCGGATCGATGGGAAACATTCCCGAGGCGTCGCCGACTCCCAGCACCTTTCTGCCGGTCAGTTTCCAGTGGATATAGCCTGCCAGCGTGGTGAAAAACGCCACATGCTCCACATGCTCCTCCCCATTGAGAATCGCCTGGTACAGATGGGCGATGCTCCACCTCTGGGGAATATTGTAATGAAACAGCTCCGTAAGGGCCTCCGCCGCAGGACCGGTAATGCCGTTCCTCCAGGTGCGGAAAGGCACCAGGAGATTGTCCTCCTTATCAAAAGCCATGTAGCCATGCATCATGGCAGAAAATCCCATGGCTCCGATCCGGGTCAGTTTCACGCCGTATTTCTCTTCCACATCCTCCGCCAGATGACGGTAGCAGTCCCGAAGTCCTGTCCAGATATCCTCCAGGCTGTAGGTCCAGATTCCATTCTCCAGCCGGTTCTCCCATTCATGATCACCGGAAGCAATGGAGGTGTGGGTCTCGTCCACCAGAACCGCCTTGATCCTGGTAGAGCCAAATTCAAGTCCCAGCACCGTCCTTCCTTCCGCAATTGCCTCTCTGCGTCCGTCCATATCCTTTCTCCCCTCCAAACAACATTCTATGGTTTTCTCTTGAATTGTCCGTTCAAATTATCCTGCCCCGCCGGGAACACCCTGGAAACATCCGGGGAACATCTCCGCGGCAGGAAAACAGGTTATTCCTCACAGGCCGCCCCGGAACAGAATCCCTCGTAATCCTCCAGGTACAGTTCGCGGCTCCGTTTCAGATGAATTGCCGCCTCGTCATCTCGGAATCCAAACTCCATCCACAAAACTCCCGGCTCCTCATCCAGCAGCTCCACCCGAAGCAGCAGCTGATTGGCAGGACCGATCCACGCCTGGGCCATAGCCGGCGTGTCCTCCAGGTTCTCCAGCAGGAACCGCTCTCCCTGCTCAAAGGAACGGTTGTCGGCAGGCTGGTCCGTCACAACAAATGGAATCTCCCAGCTTCCCCTGCGGTTCTCATACCGCAGGCTGCCGCGCATTTTGCCCTGCAGCGGAGGCTCCGAACCATCCTTCTGCGCAGGATCACTCACATCTTCACTTATCTCCAGCCGGAAGGATTTCCAGCCCGCCGGATTCTCCTGAAGCACGTAGGTCCGTCCGAGGCCGTCTCGAACCGCTTCCGTCCCGGCAAAAAGAAAGCTTCTCCGGTAATCCGCCTGGGTCCATGCCTTGTGAGCCGGACCGGCGCTTTTCTTCACAATCTCCGGATAAATGTACTCGTAAAATGCATCATAGATGCTCTGCTGCCCCGCCGGGTCTCCATGGGTGTAGGCCGTGGTTACAAACACGGCGTCGTACTCCGGGAAGCACATGACCAGCTGACCTCCCATGCCGTACAGGACGAAACCGCCTTTCCGGTTCAGCCAGAACTGGTAACCGTATCCCTTCCGCTCATCTACCACGCCCTGAAGCCCGTTTCCAGCCTGATAATTCAACGCCCGCAGAAGATAATTTTCCGGAAGCAGCTGCTTCCCCTGCCAGTTCCCCAGATGGTTCAACAGGTGTCCCAGCCATGCCAGATCTTCGGTGGTACCCATCAGGCCGGAACCGCCGTTGGAAACTCCGTCTGGCGTCTCAGACACGCAGGCGTCCTGAAAGATTCCCACGGCGTCAAATACCTTTTCCCGCAGATAATCCAGAAGCTTCCGCCCGCTCAGCTTCTCTGCCAGAGCAGTCATCACTATGCTGGCAGACGTATCGTAGGAAAACACGGTGCCCGGGCAGTGATTCGGCCTCACCCGGAAGAAGGATTCCACCCACCGGTCCGTGGCAATCTGCTTGTACGTGGTCATGCTGTGACAGCTTTCCATGCGAAGCATATCCACGATCCGACACTCTTTAAGCCAAGGATGGATTTCTCCGTCCTCCGGCACAAACTCCGGAAAATACCGGCAGATACTGTCCGTAAGGCAAAGCTTCCCCTCCTCCTCCAAAAGTCCTATGGCCAGGGAAGTCAGGCTCTTGGTGATAGAAAACATCCGGTGTCTGGTCTCGCGGCTGTAAGGCGGACGATACCACTCAGCCGTAATCCGCCCCCCTTCCATCAGAAGAAAACTGTGAAGATTCACTTCTCTTTCCAGTATTTTCTCCTGAAATCGCTCAATCGACTCTGTCATAATACACTCCATTCTCATTTTCATAATATATTTTTCTGATTTTATAATGAGATCAGATTTCGAGAGCACAAAACGCGTGGAAATGGGCTGCCGCATCCTGCAGCAGCCCCTTCACAACTTTTATTTCGCAAAAGGATTCTCTGACGGATACAGCATCCCCTTGGGCTGGTTAAACCCGATGCTCTCCGCGCCCAGATACTTAAATACCTCAAACAAAGCCTTGCCGTAATGGCCGAAGGCCACTGCCCCGTGATGGGGGAATCCGCCCTCGATCAGCACATGACGGTAGAAACGTCCCATCTCCGAAATG
>CANQBN010000061.1 GCA_947588855.1 uncultured Lachnospiraceae bacterium | reverse complement strand
AGGAGGATGTTTAGCATGGCAAGTTTGTCACTGAAAAATGTTACGAAAGCTTACCCCAACGGATTCGTAGCAGTTAAGGATTTCAACCTTGAGATCGCTGACAAGGAATTCGTCATTTTCGTAGGTCCGTCCGGCTGCGGAAAGTCCACCACCCTTCGTATGATCGCTGGTCTGGAGGATATTTCTTCCGGCGAGCTGTACATTGACGGCAAGCTGGTTAACGACGTAGAGCCGAAGGACAGAGATATCGCGATGGTATTCCAGAACTACGCTCTGTATCCTCATATGTCCGTATATGACAATATGGCATTCGGCCTGAAGCTGCGCAAGACTCCGAAGGCTGAGATTGATAAGAAGGTTCATGAGGCTGCCAGAATCCTTGATCTGGAGCATCTGTTGGATCGTAAGCCGAAGGCTCTGTCCGGTGGTCAGAGACAGCGTGTTGCCATGGGTCGTGCTATCGTTCGTGAGCCCAAGGTATTCCTGATGGATGAGCCGCTGTCCAACCTGGATGCTAAGCTGAGAGGTCAGATGCGTATTGAGATCTCCAAGATTCATCAGAGACTGCAGGCAACTATCATCTACGTAACACATGACCAGACCGAGGCTATGACCCTGGGTACCAGAATCGTTGTTATGAAGGACGGCGTTGTTCAGCAGGTGGATACTCCTCAGAATCTGTATGACAAACCCTGCAACAAGTTCGTTGCCGGATTCATCGGCGCTCCGCAGATGAACATGGTTGACGCTTAGGTTGCTAAGGCTGGCAGCGAAGTTACCCTGAGCTTTGGCGGCAACACCATCACCCTTCCGGAAGAGAAGGCAAAAGCTCTGGAAGCTAAGGGCTATGTTGGCAAGACCGTTACCATGGGTATCCGTCCTGAGGATCTGCATGATGACGACTGGTGGCTGGAGAAATCCGCGAAGAGCGTTATCACCGCAGTTGTTCGTGTATACGAGCTTCTTGGTTCCGTTGTTAACCTGTACTTCGATGTCGAGGATTCTAACTTTACCGCTACGGTTAATCCGAAGACTCCCGCAAGAGTTGGAAGCACCGTTAAGGTTGCTCTGGATCTGAGCAAGCTGCATATCTTCGATAAGGATACGGAGAATGTGATTGTTAACTAGTTTGTAATTAAGATTTGGAAAGCGTGCCGTAAGGCACGCTTTCTTTTTGTCGTATATCTGCTTGCATTTTTCCTCTGTTTGCTATAAGATAGAATATGGGTATTTTTTGTGTCCCGCCGCGCGGGACTACGTCAGATATGAAAAGGAGAGTGTGCCATGATTTCAAATCAGATACTTCAAAGTACCCTTGACGGGTTAAAAGCTATTACCAGAATTGACTTGTGTATCAGTGATACGGAAGGCAAAACTCTGGCTACGACGTTTTCCGAGGCAGAGGAAGATGAGAGAGCTATCCTTGCGTTTGTGGACTCTCCGGCAGACAGTCAGGTGATTCAGGGTTTCCAGTTCTTCAAGGTGTTTGATGAACATCAGTTAGAGTATATTTTGTTGGCCAAGGGCGGCAGCGATGATGTGTATATGGTAGGTAAGCTGGCCGCATTTCAGATTCAGAATCTGCTGGTGGCTTATAAGGAGCGTTTTGATAAAGATAATTTTATCAAGAATCTTCTTCTGGACAATCTTCTGCTGGTTGACATTTATAACCGCGCCAAGAAGCTGCACATTGAGACCAGTGTGAAGAGAGTGGTTTATATTATTGAGACCAAGAATGAGAAGGATACGAACGCTCTGGAGACAGTGCGGACTCTGTTTGCCAGCAAGACCAAGGATTTTATAACGGCAGTGGATGAGAAGAATATCATTCTGGTGCGCGAAGTGAAGCCTACAGAGACCTATGAGGATCTGGAAAAGACCGCCAATGTTATTCTGGACATGCTGAACACGGAAGCTATGACCAAGGCTCATGTGGCGTTCGGTACGGTAGTCGGGGAGATCAAGGAGGTGTCCCGCTCCTACAAGGAAGCTAAGATGGCCCTTGACGTGGGTAAGATCTTTTACAGTGACAAGAATGTCATTGCGTATAATAAGCTGGGTATCGGCCGGCTGATTTATCAACTTCCGATTCCTCTTTGCCGTATGTTTATCAAGGAGATTTTCGAGGGTAAGTCTCCTGATGAATTTGACGATGAGACTCTTGCTACCATCAATAAGTTTTTTGAGAACAGCCTGAATGTGTCTGAGACCTCCAGACAGCTGTATATTCATAGGAATACTCTGGTCTATCGGTTGGACAAGCTGCAGAAGGGCACAGGATTGGATCTGCGGGTATTTGAGGACGCGATCACCTTCAAGATCGCTCTTATGGTAGTAAAATATATGAAGTATATGGAAAATTCTGATTTCTAAGAGGACCGACATGATAGAGATTTCAAATGTATCCAAGACGTATGAGGAGGGCAATCGCGCTCTCCGCAACGTTAATATTACCATTGAAGACGGAGAGTTCGTCTTCATCATGGGACCTAACGGTTCCGGCAAGACTACGATCTTCAAGCTGCTTCTGAAGGAAGTGGAGGCCACCTCCGGCAGGATTGTGGTCAACGATATGAATCTGGGCAAGATGCCCAGAAGATATGTTCCCAAGTACCGGAGGAGACTGGGAGTTGTATTCCAGGACTTCCGTCTTCTGAAAGACCGGAACGTCTATGAGAATGTCGCCTTTGCCCAGAGGGTGGTTGGCGCTTCTACCAGAAGAATTAAAGAAGCTGTTCCTGAGATGCTTCAGATGGTAGGGCTTTCCGCCAAGTATAAGATGTATCCCAAGCAGCTGTCCGGCGGCGAGCAGCAGCGTGTGGCTATAGCCAGAGCGCTGATCAACCGGCCGGAGGTGCTCCTGGCTGACGAGCCGACAGGTAACCTGGATAACCGCAACGCCATGGAGATCATGAAGCTTCTCGAGGATATCAATGAGATGGGAACTACGGTCATAGTTATCACTCATAGCCGGGAGATCGTGGAGATGATGGGCAAGCGCGTCATCCGTATGGAGAGAGGCTGTGTGGTGAGCGATGAGATCGAGGGCGCACAGGCGGTATATGACAGACAGGCAGTCTATGACGAACTGTCAGCCTATGATGAGCAGGTGATTTATGATGAGCCGGAGACGGACGAAGAGTCGGAGGATGGCGGCGGACAGACGGAAGACAGCCGTCAGGAGACAGAAGACGGACAGATGACAGAGGATGGCGATACATATGAGAATTAGTACATTCTGGTACTGTGTGAAGCAGGGCGTGAAAAATATATGCAGGAATATCTGGTTTTCTCTGGCGTCCATTGCCACGATTTCTGCATGTATTTTTTTGTTCTGTATGTTTTTCAGCATAATGGTAAATGTTCAGCATGTGGTGCAGATTGCTGAAACTACCGTTGGCGTTACAGTGTTTTTTGACGAGGACCTGACGGAAGGACAGATCCAGGCGATCGGTGAGGAGATCGGCAGGCGGCCTGAGGTGGCTAAGATGGAGTTCACCTCAGAGGAGGCGGCCTGGGAGATCATGAAGGAGGATTATTTTGAAGGTCTTGAGGAGCTGGCGGAAGGCTTCGAGGAGGATAATCCTATGGCCGGTTCTTCTTCCTATCAGATTTTCCTGAACGATATCTCCCTTCAGAGCCAGTTTGTGGCCTATCTTGAGAACCTGCCCGGTGTAAGGCGTGTGAACTATTCTAACAGCGCGGCGGCGGGCCTGACCAGTTTTAATACGGTTGTAGGTCTTCTATCAGTGGTTATTATCGGCGTGCTGTTGGCCGTGTCCGTGTTCCTGATCAGCAATACCATCAATGTAGCTGCGGCTTTTCGCAAGAACGAGAACCAGATTATGCGATATATCGGAGCCACTGACGGCATGATCCGGGCTCCTTTTGTGGTAGAGGGCGTGATCATTGGAATTCTGGGGGCGATTATCCCTCTGTGCTTTATGTTTTATCTGTATCATCGGGCGATAATTTACATGCAGGAGCGGTTCCAGATCCTGTCAGGAATTTTTCAGTTTCTGCCGCTTGAGTCAATTTTCCCCTATATGGCCGTGACGGCCATGCTGCTGGGTTTGGGCATTGGTTTTTTCGCCAGCTTTTTCACGATCAGGAAACATCTGAAGGTGTAAAGTATAAACCGGCATGGACTGGGAATATTTATCTAATAAGCGCATGTTGTCGTGGGCCGGAGCGTGCAGATGAGGAGCGGCTCATGAGAGGAGTCTGATTATGGATAACAGAGAAGCAAGGAATAAATTCTGGAAGGGCGTCCTGGTAGGCGCCCTGGTTATGTCGTTTGTGGGTCTGATGATTGTGGGACTGTCCGCAGGTATTTTTATCATCGGAAGGGCGGTCATTGACAATCAGGCTCAGATGATGCAGAGCCAGCAGACCGAGCAGGACAGTGCGAAGGTGTCAGATGACGATTTTGCCCGGATCGGCGCGAAGATGGAATATATCCAGAGAATTGTGGATCAGTATTTCCTTTTTGATGAGGATGAGAAGGATGTGGAGGACGGCATCTATACCGGAATGATGTATGGCCTCGGCGATCCCTATGCGGCTTATTATAATGAGGAGGATTTTAAGGCGTTTCAGGAGGATACTCAGGGAGAATACTGCGGTATAGGAGCTATGGTGCAGCAGAGCTTGATCACCGGTCTGGTGACGGTAACCAAGGTGTTTGAAGGCGCTCCGGCATATGAGGCGGGTATGCTTCCCGGGGATATTCTGTATAAAGTGGACGGAGAAAATATCGCAGGCAAGGAGTTGGATCTTCTGGTTAATGAAGATATCCGCGGTGAGGAAGGTACTTATGTAACAATTACGGTAGTCCGGGGCGATGAGAGTGAAGAAGTGGATTTAAGGATCCAGAGGCGGCAGGTGGAGGTTCCCACGGTAGAACATGAGATGCTTGAGAACAATGTGGGGTACATTAATATCCTGCAGTTTGAGGAAGTGACGGGGGCCCAGTTTATCGAGGCTGTGGAGGAACTGGAGAAGCAGGACATGGAGAAACTGGTCATAGATCTGCGTGATAATCCCGGCGGTATTCTGGATACGGCCGTGGAGATGCTGGCCTATGTTCTGCCGGAAGATAAGATGGGCGGTCTGCTGATCTATACGGAGGATAAGGATGGAAAGGGAGATCGATACTACAGCAGGGATGGCCAGGTCATAAGAGAAAGCGCCAGCGAGGTACCCAACCCTAAGTATCCTATGGAGGACGGTCATCAGCTGGATATTCCCATAGCGGTTCTGGTCAACGGAAATTCCGCCAGCGCATCGGAGCTGTTTTCCGGTGCCCTTCAGGATTACGATGCGGCTACGATTGTCGGTACCCAGACCTTCGGCAAGGGAATCGTTCAGAACCTGATTCCCCTGGGGGATGGAACCGCTATTAAACTGACGACTTCCAGATATTTTATTCCCAGCGGCGTCTGTATCCATGAGACCGGCGTGACACCGGATGTGAAGGTGGAACTGGATGATGAGCTGGCGAATAAAGCGGTGATTACCCATGAGGAGGACAATCAGCTGGCTGCGGCTATCGAGGCGTTGGAATAAATTTTTAGAACAGGCAGCGGATGAGGGGGAGTTAATAAAATATGTTTGAATTGTTTTTTGGGAGTGCGGCGTGATTTCAATCATGCTGCATTTTCGTTTGTGAGTTCACTTAGTAGTAAAGTTAAGGATATTCCGATTTTAGTGCTGCATTTTGTATCAATTTCTGTTGAACTTGTGAGGAATAATTAGCGTTAATTATAATTATGATGCTAGAATTCCGAATGCTCGAAGCGTGAAGAAATTCATACTTTATAATAAGAAATAGAAATATAAGAAAAAAATATAATAAATGGAAAGAAGGCAAAAGTTATAAAAACTGGTTACGGTATTCTTTCGGCGAAATTCCTTCATGTTTTTTGAATGCTTGATAGAGATACGTATAATCACGAAAACCGGATTGTTCTGCTACTTCATTGATTCGTTTTTGGGGATTGCGGAGTAGCTTTTTTGCATAATGAAGTCGTTCAGTAGTAACCAGATCAGTAAAATTTTGACCAGTTTCTTTCTTAATTCGACTACTAAGATATGAAGCGTTAATTGAAAAATGTAGTGCGGTATCACTTAAAGTGAGTTCATGCCGGAAATTATCATGGATATATTGCAGGACATGAGTAATCATAAGGCTGTAACGTTCATGTTCACGATGTGAGAACAGAAACAGACGATTCTGATAAGATAAAAGGAAATCGATTTGTTCATCTCTACTGGGAGGAACATTGTGCAGTTCGTAAATCCAAGCAGTTTCTTGTTCCAAACTAATTCGTTTGGGTGATAAATTCCAATAGTAATGAAGCATGAATGAGCATGCCTGTTGAATGCAGCTTAGCAGAAAAGAAGGATCCGAATGTCCCTGATAATCGGCCTGTTCTAATATGCGTGAAAAAGCTTGTTCCAGAAGAGAATCATTTTCAGTGAGGAGTAGGTTTTTTATATTCTGCAATTCTTGAAATATAGACAAAGAGTTTTTGTGGATATTGCCTATCGCCTGTCGAATGGCATCAATTAGTTGGGACTCATGGATTGGCTTTAATAGGAATGCACTTGCATGCAATTGTAGTGCGGTGTGAATATTTTCAAAATCTTGATATCCTGTGATAAAAATTACCTGTGTATTTGGAAAGGATGTTTTGACTAGTTGAATCATAGACAAACCGTCCAGATTAGGCATTTTAATATCACTGATAATAATATCTGGCACGATAGTCAGGATTTTTTGCAGACCGTCCTGACCGTCTGCGGCTTCTCCTACTACCGTGCAGTCAGGAAGATTTCGCTGAATAGTCTTGGCAATAGATTTTCTTGTCAGTTCGATATCATCGATGATTATAATTTTATACATAAGATATCCTTTCTTGCAGGGAAATATTTAACTGTTAAGGGGTAAAAAAATCTGTATTTTTGTACCTTTTCCTGTTTGTGAAATAATTTTCAGTCCATAATCAGGACCATACAATAATTGAATTCGTTCTAGAATGGAGGCCAGTCCAACTTTTGTATGTCTGTCTCTTTGTGTGTATGGGGTGTTGTCTTGGTTGATATTTAGTTTTGTGGTCAGGATTTTACTTAAAACATCTTCAGGAATGCCATTTCCATTATCTTTTACTTCTAAAATCAGCAGATTATGTTGGGAATAACTATTGATTTGTATAATACCCGGACCGGATTTGCATTCAATGCCGTGAACGATAGCATTTTCAACAATGGGCTGAAGGATAAAGGTAGGTACTAATATCTGGCTTAATTTCAAATCGGTATTGTACAGAATGTTAACTCTATCTTTATACATCATCTGATATAATGTAGTATATTTCTTTACATATGATAATTCTATTTCCAGAGGAACAAGACGTTTTGTTTGTCCAATACTCTCCCGTAGCATATCGCTTAACAGGCAAATCCACTCGCTGATTTCATATTCATCTCTAAGTTTTGCTATATTACTGATTGAATCCAGTACATTGTAAAGAAAGTGAGGATTTAATCTTGCACGTAGAGAATCATATTGAAATTCAAGCATCTGGTATTTTACCTGTTGTTTCTGTTCCTGTTCCAGTGATATTTTCTCCATGAGTTCTTTGATTTTCTGTGCCATAATATTAAAATTGTCAATGATAATGCCAAATTCGTCATGACTCATAGGTTCTATTCTTTTATCAAAATGTCCAAGTGAAAGCTGTTTCATACTATCAAGCAGAAGATTAAGATTTTGTGTGATAGTATTAGAGATTAGATAAGCCAGTACAATTGCTAATAAGAAAATTATGATGCTAATGATGATAATCCAGTAACCAATAACAATCAAACCATTCGTCAGTTGTGATAAACGGATGATATGAATCAAAAACCATTGACCGTCAGAGGATTCAGATACAGTGGTAATGTATTTTTCGTTGTGAAATTTGACAGAAGAAGCATTATTAGAGATGGCATCCAAAGCAATAGCGGTAAATTCTTCTCCTCCTGAGAGAATGGTGTCTAACTCAGCATTAAAGACGACAATACTGCCGCCATAGGAAGCAATAGATTGAGCATATACATCAGAAAGGTAACGGCTGTTGATTTCTATAATCATACATCCGATATAAGCGCCAGATTGGAGGTGATAAAGAGCTCTTTTGAGAAGCAGTCTGCTGTCAGAGCTTTTGGCCCAGATGCATTTTCCCCAGGCCCTACGGATTTCAGTAATTTGTTTTTCAGAAAAAGCTTCTTGTTTCATAAAATCCGATACAGGACCAGACGTATACAAAAAATTGTTGTTATCTATGAAGCATATACTTTTATAATAATCAACAGAATATAACAGTTCATCAACAGCAGACTGATAGAGAAGCCTGTTCTGGATGGGTGTCGATTCCAAAGTAGTAGGAAAAGCATTAAAGGCCTGAATATTTTGATATTTTATAAAGTTCGTTTCTTCTATGCTTTTTATTCTGGAAGAAAAGTTATCTGTAATCTGGCTTGATATTGCGGCTGAATAGTTTGTGGCATATCGGGTAATTAATATGTTGCTAACTATATAATTTGCGCTGCTGATTAGAAGTACAGTAATAGAAATAATAATAAGAAAGAAAATCAATATTTTATCACTAAATTTTAAATTCAGATAATATTTGAGTGTTTTAGTCAAAAAAATCCACTCCAATCTTTTTTTGTTTTAGAATACTGCATGACTTATTTAAAGTCAATAAGAGATAGAAAACTCACAAATATTAATGTTAAAATCAAAAAATATATAATAAAATACAAAAATTATCGTATAGCATTCGTAAAGTAAACTTAATATACTATAAGTACTTTGAAACGTATACCAAAAAAGGAGGAAAAAGCTGTGAGAAAAACAGGAATTATGTTACTTGGTACATTAGCAATACTCATGTTATCAGGATGTGGAGGAGGAAAAACAGATGTTCAGACAGGAGAAAAAACTACAGCTGTGCAGGAGACAGGGGTGACTGAGGCAGCTGCATCTGAGCAGGAGCAGGGAGCATCGAATGAAAAAGTAAAACTGTTATTGATGCATTATGCGGCAGAAGAAACTAAGCGTAGCGGAATTGATGCATGGGTACAGTCTGTTGAAGCTCAATATCCAGAAATTGAAATTGAAGTTCAGGCTGTTACACCTTGGGCTCAATTCGCGTCTTCTCTTCAAACACGTATCGCGGCAGGAGACGCACCCGATATTTTTATGGGCAAACCGTCACAATTTATTCAACTTGTTGAAGCAGGGCAGGTAATGGAACTGACAGGAGCTTCTTATTTGGATTCGTTGACAGATGTAGATCGCTCAATGGTAAGCGTTGATGGAAAGGTATATGGTGTTCCTATAGACCGTTCTATTGCTGGCGTATTTTATAATAAAGATATATTTGCCCAATATGATTTGACAGCTCCAGCTACGCTGGAAGAATTCAACCAGATTATTAAAACATTTGAAGATAATGGGATAGTTCCTTTTGTTCGTGCATATAAAGATAATATTTATCCACGTGTGGATTTTGATAGTTCCTTTGGCAGTTTGGTTGCTAAGGAAGATGAAGGATTCTATGAAAAGATTCAAAGCGGTGAGAAAAAATTCAGTGATTACCCAATGTTTGAGCTTCAAGCAGATATATATGCTAAGCGATTAATGACTATTCGGGATGATGATTTGGGAACAGATGCGGCAAGAGCAAATCAGCTTTTTGCTAGTGGTCAGTATCCAATGTGCATTACTGGTTCCTGGGCAATTGGTGATATTCGCAAAAATAATCCAGAAGGTAATTTTGGCTTCTTTACAACACCCTGGTCAGACAATCCGGAGGAGAACACGCTTCCGATTGGTGTTGACACTGCTTTTATGGCGAGTGCCCAGACGAAACACCCAGAAGAAGTTGAAAAATTTTTTACACATCTTACATCTCCTGAAGGTGTAAAACAATGGTCTGACAATGCTAAGGCACCTACGATGATTGCGGTAGAAGCTGACAATTTGGATCCTATTTTTGAAGATATGAATGCAATTATTCAATCAGGTAGAGTTGTCAGCAAAGATAGCTATCCATATTTTAGCGGAGAATATAAATCAAAATTTGAAAGCGATTTACAGTTGTTTGCCGCCACACCGGAAATTGGCGCGAGTGGTTTGATCGAAATGCTAGAAAAAGATTTTGCAGGAATTTCTCAGTAAGAAAGGAGGAGGGAATATG
Organism: uncultured Lachnospiraceae bacterium; assembly: GCA_947588855.1. Classification (GTDB taxonomy): domain Bacteria; phylum Bacillota; class Clostridia; order Lachnospirales; family Lachnospiraceae; genus UBA3402. Next base: position 5,150 of record CANQBN010000061.1, on the reverse strand, counting down.
GAATGCAGGAAAAAAATGAATGTGAAAAAGATTGGATTTAACATCCTGTTTCTGGCACCGTGTGCAGCAATATTTATCATATTTGTTATCCTGCCTTTCCTAGAGGGAATTCCATATTCCCTCCGTAGATGGGATGGATTCAGTCCGATTTATTCTTATGTGGGTTTTCAGAATTATATTAATGTATTTACTGACGGGAGCATAGTACAACCGGCGGTTAATACACTGAAATTTGCCTTTTTTGAAGTTGTTTTCAGTAATTTGCTGGGGCTTCTGTTTGCCTTAGGAATTAGTAATAATACAAGATTAAACCGTTTTTTGCGGACAATCTATTTTATGCCTTATGTTATTAGCATAGTACTTGCCTCCTATATATGGTCTTACATATATAGTGATGTGGGATATATGATGCTTGGAATTAAAAACCTTTTGGCATCTCCGAAAACAGTAATCTGGGGTCTGGGACTGATATCTGTATGGAAGGATTCAGGATACTGTATGATTATATTTCTAGCAGCAATCAAAATGATACCATTAGAATACTATGAAGTGGCGAAAGTGGAAGGGAGTTCTGCGATTCATACCTTTTTTAAGATTACGCTTCCGTTGATTATTCCTGCATTTACAACGAATGCAACATTAGTTCTTTCCTGGGGACTGAAAGTTTTTGAGTATCCGATGGTAACGACAGGAGGGGGACCTGGTTCTTCTTCAGAGAGTTTGGCAATGTATATTTATAAAAATATATTTGTCTATTTTAAGGCCGGATACGGGCAGGCAGCGGCCATTGTATTTACGATATTTTTGGCAGTCATTAGTTTTTCGGTGGCTAACTTCCTGCGCAGTAAGGAGGTAGAAGTTTGAAAAAGATCAGATGGTATGTCGTTGTGCAGAAAATATTTCTGTTGATTGCCGCAGTGATTATGATGGCACCGTTTTATATCTCATTTGTATATTCGGTGAAAACACGGGAACAGATTACATTTACAGGACTCAGACTGCCTCGGGAATTCCATTGGGAAAATTATATTAGAGCCATAGAGGCATCCAATTATATCCAGGTACTTCGAAACAGTATTATAACGACAGTCCCGACGGTAATCCTTTTGATTGTTATATGTCCAATGGCTTCTTATGTATTGGCCAGAAATGGTGGTCGAATATATAATATAATTTATTCGATGTTCTTAACTGCGCTTTTAATACCGTACCAGTCGATTATGCTGCCACAGTATATGAATTTGAAAACAGCGGGACTTTTAAATACTTATCAGGGGGCTGTATTGGTTCGATCAGCTTTTAATATCTCATTTAATATCCTGTTGTTTACAAGTTTTATAAAATCTGTTCCATTGGAGTTGGAGGAGGCAGCGCGAATTGACGGTGCAGGGATGATAAGGACCTTTATTGAAATAGTATTTCCACTTTTAAAATCGGTGTTGTGTACGGCAGTTATCATTAATGCATTGTTTTCATGGAATGACTTTACGATTACGTTAAATATTTTGATGAAGGAAGAAATGAAGACTATCCCACTTATGTTATACCGTTTCTTTGGTGAGTATAATGTGGAGCTGAATTTGGCATTTGCTTCATTTACACTATCAATGATTCCAATACTTATTTTGTATTTTTCACTTCAAAAATACATTGTCGAGGGCGTGATGAGTGGTGCGGTAAAGGGATAGCATATGGAGGAGAAAATGTTAAAAGACAGAAATCAATTGGAAATTCAGGAGAAACTGCAAAAAGAAATGATGGAAAAGGGAATAGATGCAATGATTATCACAGAACCAGAGGCAATTTTGTATTCTAGCGGCTTTGCCAGTCATTTCTTATATGATTCCAGAAAAATTGGAACTACTCTTGCTGTTGTAATGAAAGAGGGTCCCGTAACATTGATTTTAAATGAAATTGAAAAACAGACTGCGCAGAATCAATGTAAAGATATTCGTTTGGAGACTTATCCCGTTTGGATTTACATTGATGGGATAGATGATAATGATTTGGAGAAACCGGAACAGCCGGATTTAATGGTCCCTTTTAGAATCGCTTTGGATATCATTGGAGCAGGTGAAAAAAATATAGGTGTGCAAAGTTCATCAATGCCTCATGATATTTGGGATTTTTTGAAAGAGACAATTGGTGTTGCGCATTTGTTTGACTGCGAGAGTGTTTTAATTCGGTCGAGAGCAATAAAAACACGTTGGGAAGCGGATCTGATTCGTCGTACTACAAAAGTTACAGAAAACGCCATGCGGATAACAGCGGATAAGATTGTGCCTGGCATGAGTGAATTGGAGATTTTGTCTGTTTATAGAGATGCGGCGTTTGTTCAGGATGAGGAAGTGATTCAGGCGTATACAGTTAGTGGTATTGGTCCATATTATTCGATTGTACAGATACCGAGAGATATTTATGTAGAAGAGAACCAAATTATCCGTTTGGATGGAGGCGCAAATATCAATGGTTACCAGGCTGATATAGCGAGAACTTTTGTGGTGGGAAGGCCAGAAGAAAAAGCAATACATATATTTGAGGCTTTATATCAGGCATTTGATGCAGGAAAGAAAATGATAGGACCAGGAATACCGTTCGCTCCTGTTTTTCAAGTTATGCAGGAAACGGTTCGTAAAGCGGGATTTGAGCGGTATAAACGTGGACATTTTGGACATGCAGTCGGATGTAATATTTTTGTAGAGGAAAGACCATTTGTGGCAGTAGGTCCTAATTCTGGTTATACTGGCTTTTTGCCGGGAATGGTAATGTCGATAGAAGTACCGTTCTATAGTAATGTTTATGGTGCATTCAATATTGAAGATACAGTTCTAATTACAGAACATGGATGCGAGTGGTTCAGTACGGTAAACGATAGCCTATTCTGGCCCACAATTAAGTAAAATATTTATCATAAAAGCCAGTAAAAAGAGACAAGCGACAGGTAATATAAGATATGTTTCTTCCATGTATTTGGACAGTCAGCTGTCTGCGGCTATCGAGGCGTTGGAATAAATTTTTAGAACAGGCAGCGGATGAGGGGGAGTTTTTTCCCAAGCCATGTGACGGCGCAGGCGGCTGCCGTGATGACGCAGCTTTCCAGCAGGTTTACCGGCCAGCTGTTCCATGGTCTCAGCGATGCCATGAGAGATGAACTGAGAATCGTGATAAAAATTGTGTGCAGGTAGAAGACTCCCATGGTAGAAGACCCCACTGTTTTAGAGAACCATCTCAGCGGAGCAAGTGTATTTACCGGCAGAAGGCAGACAGACAGGAACATCCCGCAGGCCAGCAGCATGGTAGAAAACAGGTAGTAGCCGCTGGTGATATGTGTATTTTCCCATAAAAATGTTCCTGACTGAAGATATTTAACAATAGCCATACCCGTGATCCCTGCGGCCATCATTGCCGCGGGGATTATTTTGTGGGCGGCTTTGGATGAAATGCGGTCTTTCCGCTTCCACAGCTCCGCCCCCAGAAGAAAATACAGGACGTAATTGGAATAGCTGTTATTGACTGGATTGATCTGACCGAAGGAGGTGATATTCCACACTTCGCGGTCGGCGTATCGGGACAGCAGGGTAATCAGCAGCTGGCTGTCATTCATCACCTGATTGAACAGAAAAAGAATGATCAGCAGATAGATTGTAAGCGTTCTGCTGTTTTCCCGGCACAATCGCAGTACAGGGGCGAGAAAAAGCACAACCAGCAGCGCTTCCATAAACCAGAACAGTCCGGTTGGAATACCGTCAATGCTCTGGAATGTCAGAAGATAAGACAGGAAAGCGCGCAGGGAACCGCCGGTCCCCGCTCCAAGCCCGAGGCCGTAGAACAGAAGATACAGACCGCGCCAGGCGACCAGAGCCAGGTAGGTTCGAATCAATCTCTCGATATGCCGCTTCAAATGAAAAGGCCGCTGAAAAAATACGGCTCCGGATACGAGAAAAAAACATGGAACTGCCGCATTGCAGGCCAGCATCCACAGATTGTCGATAAAACTGTCCGGGTTCAATTGCGCGTTATGAAAAAAGACAACCAATACCATAGAGATGCCCTTCAGCAGGTCCAGCGACAGGTTTCTGGCGTTTCCTGAGTTGGCGGCGGAAATCCTGTTATCCGCCGGTTGCGACAGATTGCTATCCATAAAAATTCCTTCTATATTTAAGCAGTTTCGGGATACGGTGTCCGATGACCGGTGCGGTCTGGAACCGTTGAAAGACCGGTAAGGGAACTGTCTCGTATTTTACAATGTTTTGCGCTTTGTTTCAAGATTTTTCACAAAATACTTTTCTTTTTGACGGAAAATTGGTACAATATATCCATAGGCAGGACAGAATTTCTGCTTTAATAATTTGTGGAAAAGGAGAGTTTAATCATGGCAAACAGAATCGTATTGAACGAGATTTCTTATCATGGCGCAGGCGCTATTAAAGAAATTCCTGCGGAAGTGAAGGTAAGAGGTTACAAGAAAGCTTTTGTCTGCTCCGATCCGGATCTGATTAAGTTTAATGTGACCAAGAAGGTGACGGATGTCCTTGACGAGGCAGGCCTGGTTTATGAAATTTATTCCAACATTAAGCCCAATCCCACCATTGAGAATGTACAGACCGGTGTGGCGGCCTTCAAGGCGTCCGGCGCTGATTACATCATTGCCATCGGCGGAGGATCCTCCATGGATACGGCCAAGGCCATCGGCATCATCATCACGAACCCGGAGTTCGCGGATGTGAGAAGCCTGGAGGGCGTAGCTCCTACCAAGAATCCCTGCGTTCCCACTATTGCCGTTCCCACCACAGCCGGAACAGCCGCTGAGGTGACCATCAACTATGTTATCACCGATGTGGAGAAGAAGAGAAAATTCGTCTGCGTGGATACCCATGATATTCCTGCCATCGCAGTGATCGATCCGGATATGATGAGCTCTATGCCCAAGGGCCTGACGGCCGCAACCGGTATGGATGCCCTGACTCACGCCATCGAGGGTTATATTACCAAGGGAGCCTGGGAGATGACCGATATGTTCCATCTGAAGGCTATCGAGATCATTGCCAAAAACCTGCGCGGCGCTGTGAACAATACGCCGGAAGGCCGTGAAGGCATGGCTCTGGGTCAGTATATCGCCGGTATGGGCTTCTCTAACGTAGGACTGGGAA
>CANQBN010000060.1 GCA_947588855.1 uncultured Lachnospiraceae bacterium | reverse complement strand
TCAAGTAAAGAATATTTAGATTTTATTTTAGGGCAATTATCCGAATTGGATGAAATTACATATCGGGCTATGATGGGAGAATTTATCATCTATTACCGTGGCAAAATCGTAGGCGGTATCTATGATGACAGGTTGCTTGTAAAACCAATAAAAGCAGCAATCAGCTATATGCCAACAGCGACCTATGAATTACCCTATGAGGGAGCAAAAGGGATGTTGTTGGTGGACGAAGTTGATAATAGAGAGTTTTTGACGGGTTTATTTAACGCCATGTATGAGGAATTGCCAGCACCAAAACCGAAGAAGGGAATTAGAAAATATTTCTTCGGAGACGGTACTGATAAAACGGGGAGTGGCTATGGAAATAACATACAGGTTGGCAGGCTGCAATGATCTGGATGATATTTTTCAGTTAATTGAGTGCGCCGTGAAGCAAATGGAGCAGGAAGAGATTTTTCAATGGGACAGTATTTACCCTGCAAAGGAAGACTTCAGAAATGATATTAGGAAAAATCAGCTGTATATAGGTGTTGTTCATGATAAAATCGCAGTTGTCTATGTCCTGAATAAACAATGTGATGAACAATACGGAAACGGAAACTGGCAATATACAGGTGAGGATTATAGGGTGGTTCATCGGCTGTGTGTCGCTCCGGATTATCAAAACAAAGGAATTGCGCGAACGACCTTGATTCATATTGAAAAGGAGTTGAAATCCCTCGGAATCAAAGCGATTCGGCTCGACGTATTCTGCGAGAATCCGTATGCGCTGAAGCTGTACGCGGATAATGGCTATCGAAAGACTGGCACTGCTCACTGGCGAAAAGGCGAATTCTTTTTAATGGAAAAACAGATATAAAATGAATCGGGAATTTGAAGACCGTAATGGAACAGAGTGTTTCCACCTGGAAAGAGCCGCAGAAAAGCGGCAAAAACACTCTGCGGCATTTCTACATTGATCTGGTCTTTTTGTAGTATTCCATTTGAAGGAATGAGGGTGACAATCCTCCGGTGGGTATTCTCGCGGAGAATAAAATCGGTGTCTTTAAATATTCCTGGGCGGATGGGCGATATCTCCCACGCCGTTCAGGATGACGGTGGGACGGTAGGCATAGGGATTGATGTTGTCCATCGTGGATACGCCGGAGAGAACCAGTACCGTGGACATACCGCTTTCCAGGCCGGAGATGACATCGGTGTCCATCCGGTCTCCGATCATGACCGCTTCGCCGGAATGGCAGCCCAGAAGGCGCAGTCCGGTACGCATCATGAGAGGATTGGGCTTGCCGCAGAAGTAGGCTTTGGTGCCGGTAGCCAGTTCAATGGGAGCCACCAGGGCTCTGCAGGCCGGAGCAATTCCATTTTCAATAGGACCCGACACATCGGAGTTAGCGCCGATCAGCCGGGCTCCCTGAAGGACCAGGTTGGTAGCTTTGGTCAGGGTATCCAGGGCGCTGGTATAGAAGTGCTCTTCCGGCACCTCCAGCCCCAGCCGTTTCAGCTTCTGATTCATAGCCGACCTCTTTTTGAAATTCGTTTTCGTATAGCATACGCATGCCGGCTATCATTATAAGCGTTCTTCTCAAAATGCGCAATCGTATTTCGGTAAAATAAGTATTTGATTTGACAGAAGCCTGTTTCGGGAGTAAAATGTTCGTGAATAAAAAGGAGGTATCATCAATGAGCAATATTCTGGATGCGATAGAAAAGAGAAGTTCTACCCGCGGTTATATGGAGAAACGGCCGACAAAAGAAGAGATGGAGTGTCTTCTGAAGGCAGGACTTCAGGCGCCGACGGCGGCCAACCGCCAGGAGATTCATATTACGGTTGTGGATGGCCAGAATCCCATTCTGGCGGAGATTGAAGCGGAGAGAAACAAAGGGATGGTTCCGCCCCACAATTTCTACTATGAGGCTCCCGTGGTAATGATCCTCAGCGGAGACGCCGGTTTTCACTGGTCTGCCGTGGACGCGGGTATTGCGGTGGAGAATATCTGCCTGGCGGCAGAGGGCCTGGGACTGGGCAGCCTGATTATCGGCTGTATCCGTGACGCCATGTCAGGCGGCAAAAAGGAATATTTTTCAAGGGCTCTTAAATTCCCGGAAGGATATGAGTATCAGGTGGCAGTCGCAGTAGGTTATAAGGCAGTCGCAAAAGAACCTCATACCTATGACATGGATAAGAATGTGTCCTGGATTTAAGCGGTGGCTTATATGGCGGATTTGATTTTTTATAACGGCGTTGTCCATACGATGACGGGAACGGATGTCTCGGCGGTGGCCGTATCGAACGGCCTGATTCAGGCGCTCGGAACGGACGGGGAGATGTTGAAGCTGGCCGGACATGACTGCCATGTTGTGAATTTGAAGGGCGCCTGTGTAGTTCCCGGTTTTAATGACAGCCACTGTCATCTGCTGACTACTGGGATTAATATGGAACTTCTGGATCTGAGGGGTGCGGCTTCTCTGGAGGAACTGGTTGAGAGAGGCAGACGTTATATTAAAGAACGCAGGATTCCTGAGGGGACATGGATTCACGGAGTAGGTTACGACCAGAACCTGTTTGCCAGGAACGTGCTGCCTGACGGCAGGACAGCGGACGCCATTTCTGCCAGACATCCCGTGTTTATTGAGAGGATCTGCGGTCATGTAGGAGCCGCCAACGCGATGGCCATGGAGCTTGCAGGTTATACGAAGGATACAGAGGTTACAGGCGGCGAGATCGAGAAAGACTCCGAGGGTCGCCTGACGGGAGTTCTGAAAGAGGCAGCGCTGGAAAAATTTACGGATATGATTCCGAGACCGGGAGTAAAGGAGACGAAGGCCCTCATTGAGAAGACGGCGGCAAGATATAATGCCTGCGGCGTCACTTCCGTTCAGACTGACGATCTGGGAGAGGCGGATCTGGATACCGTGCTGGAGGCATACCGTCAGCTGGAACAGGAAGGAAGGCTGAATCTGAGGATCTTTGAAGAGATTCGTGCTCCCTGGCTTCCGGAGCTGAACTGTTTTCTGAAGTATGGCCTGCGGACCGGCGACGGAACAGATTATTTCCGAATCGGCAATATCAAGCTGTTTGCCGACGGCTCTCTGGGGGCGCGGACGGCTTTTATGCGTGAAGATTACGCAGATGATCCCGGCAGCCGGGGAATTGCCGTGTATACCCAGAAGGAGCTGGACCAGATGGTGCTGACGGCCCACAGAGCCGGAATGCAGGTGGCCTGCCATGCCATTGGCGACGGGGCGGTGGAACAGTGTGTCAGCGCTTTTGAGAAAGCCCGTCAGTCTGACGGAATATGTCTCCGGGACCGGGTAGTGCATTGTCAGTTCGCGGATGACGAGCTGCTTAAAAGGATGGCGGCTAATGGAATCGCTTCGGATATCCAGCCGCCCTTTACGGTGTCGGATGCGCCTATGGTGCCTTCCCGTTTGGGAGAACGGGAGTGGTGCGGGTATCGGTGGAAGACCATGATGGATATGGGCATCAAGCTGGGCGGAGGTTCCGACAGTCCGGTGGAGCCCTTTGATGTGATCTGGGGAATCCACTGCGTGGTAAATCGTACGGACGCTTCCGGGAGAACGGTGGGAATTCCCCATCCGGAGGAAAAACTGACGGCGGAAGAAGCCCTGGGTCTTTATACGACCGGCAGCGCGTACCTGTCCTTTGACGAAAACAGGAAAGGCAGGATAGAGGAAGGATATCTGGCGGATTTGACCGTTCTGTCCCAGGATATTCTGAAAACGCCGCCGGAAAAAATATTGGATACCCGGGTACTGATGACCGTGACGGGCGGAAGGATTGTATATGAAATAAGTGACAGGAGGATGATCAGGTGATGAATGATATTGCCTATTATAATGGAAAGATTACGGCGATCAACGATATGATGATTCCGGCCAACGACAGAGGCTTTTATTTCGGCGATGGAATTTACGAGGCTGCTATGGTCTATAATCATAAAATCTTTGCTCTGGAGGATCATCTGGACCGGATGGCCAACAGCGCGGCCATGGTGCGGATCGAGCTGCCCTATTCCAAGGAGAGGATTGGTGAGATTCTCACAGACCTGGTAAATCAGGTGGAAAACGATTGTCAATTCCTCTACTGGCAGATCACCAGAGGCACGGCGCCAAGGAACCATCTGTTCCCGGCTCAGGTCCCCAGCAACCTGTACGTCTACAGCAAGCCCTGTAAGGGCGTGGAGATGTCCGATGAGTATAAGCTGAAGAGCGTAGAAGATATCCGTTTCCACTGCTGCAACATTAAGACCCTGAATCTCCTGCTGAATGTGCTGGCGATTCAGACGGCCAAAGAGAACGGTTGCCAGGAGGCGGTGTTTGTCCGCGACGGCATGGTGACGGAGGGCTCTCACTCCAACATTTCCATCGTGAAGGACGGCGTATTCATCACCCATCCGGCGGACAATCTGGTTCTGCCCGGAATTGAGCGGAAGCATCTTCTGGCTTACTGCAGGGAGCTGGGAATTCCGGCGGAGGAAAGGGCTTTTACGCTGGATGAGCTGAAGGCGGCCGATGAGATCCTGGTGACCAGTACCAGTCATCCCAGCATGCGCGTCATGGAAGTGGACGGTCAGCCGGCAGGGATGAAGGATCCGGAGACCATTGCCAGATTCCGTGCGAAATATATGGAAGATATTGCGAAATAATGACGTAATGGCAGCCAGGGAGATCATATGGAGAGAAAACGTATCCGTGACTACGGAGTTTCCGTAGGGAGAATAAAGACAGGTAATAGAAATAAGATAACGGATGTGCCGGGAGTAACGGTGGGCCAGGTTACCATCAAGGATTCGGATCACCGGACCGGTGTGACCGTCATTATGCCCGGTCAGGACAATCCGTTTGTCAACAAATATACGGCGGCCTGCTATGTTCACAACGGCTTTGGCAAGAGCGCCGGATTGGTTCAGATTGAAGAGTTGGGGACGCTGGAGACGCCCATTGCCCTTACAAGTACCCTGAACGTGGGCCTGGTCTGGGACGGAATCGCGGAGTATGTCATTGACCAGTGCAGGCGGGAGGGCGTCAATGCCACCAGCCTGAATCCCATTGTGGGTGAGTGCAATGACAGCAGCCTCAGCCGTATCCAGGACCGGGTGGTGAAGCAGTCCCACGTGCTGGAGGCGATTCGGACAGCGGGAAAGGATTTTGAGGAAGGCGATGTAGGCGCCGGCAGCGGAACCATTTGCTATGGTCTGAAAGGCGGAATCGGTTCTGCCTCCCGGATCGTGACCATAGGCGGGATCGATTATACCATCGGCGTGCTGGTTCAGTCCAATTTCGGCTCTACCATCGATCTGGTATTGAACGGGGAGATGGCGGGAGAAAAGATCCTTAAGATGAAGGAAGCCAGGAACGACATGGCGGTTTCCCGGGAAGACAAGGGTTCCATCATGACGATTCTGGCCACAGATCTGCCGGTGGACAGCCGCCAGCTCCGGCGTATCCTTCGGCGCACAGCTGTGGGAATCGCCCGGACAGGCGCCTATACCGGCCACGGAAGCGGCGAGGTGATGATTGGCTTCACTACCGCCAACCGGGTGCCGACGGAAGAGTGGATAAAACGCGCGGCGGCAGCAGATTCTGCCGGGCGGGATGAGAGAACGGCGGATTCTGCTGCACAGAATGAGAACACGGTGAGTTCTGATTTCCGGCGTGGACTGATGACAAGAACGGTGATTCGCGAGGACCTGATCAATCAGGCTTTCCAGGCGGCTGCCGAAGCGGCCAATGAGGCCATTCTGAATTCCATGGTCTGCGCCGAACGGGCCGCAGGCCTGGACGGAAAAGTGTATTACAGTCTGGCGGAGTTTCTGCCGGAGGTGCTGAGCTAAAACGGGGGGCTGTCGCAGAACTTGAACTGCATTCTGCAACGGCCCCCTTTGTTGTCAAAATTCGATGGTCTTTGGCGCTTCTGTGAAGGAGCAGATCTGAGCCTTTCCGTTCTTGAGATAATAGACTTCCGTGTTGCCGTCGCCGGGCTGATACATGGCTTTCAGATCCGGATAGGCGTCAAGCATATGTTCTGCGGCCGCGATATTCTCATCCAGAACGGCCTCTGCCGCTACGCGGATCCATTTCCCGGCAGAGTTCATGGCGCTGATCTCAATCTTGGGATTGGTTTTTATCTGATGTGCCACCGGCTTGATCTTGCCGGTCTGGATGTACAGCTTCCCTTCAAACAGATCGATGGTGCCAAAGGGACGGACCCGGGGCTGGTCCCCCTCGGTGGTTGCCAGGTAATAGACGCCACATTCTTTCAAAAAATCATAAACTTCGTTCATCTGTAATACCTCCTGAAATGATAAGGATTTTGTTTGCTTATATTGTACGCCTCTTATGCCGGGATGACAAGAGGATTCTGCCGGGGAGATGCCGGGCGTCAGAAAAGTATTTGCAGGCGACCTGAAGGCGTGGTATAATCTGTGTCAAAACGGTACTGTTTTCCGAAAGCAGAGGAGAAAGTGAGAGGGCCTCGTTATGACAAAAGAAGAACTGGCTTTGGAGATCATCGAACGACTTAAGAAAGAATATCCGGATGCGGACTGTACGCTGGATTACGACCAGGCGTGGAAGCTGTTGGTCAGCGTCCGGCTGGCGGCCCAGTGCACCGACGCCCGGGTCAATGTGGTGGTGCAGGAACTGTACGCCAGGTACCCGGATGTGGATGCCCTTGCGGCGGCGGAACCGGAGGACATCGAGGCGATCGTGAAGCCCTGCGGCCTGGGACACAGCAAGGCCAGGGATATCAGCGCCTGTATGCGCGTGCTTCGGGATCAGTACGGCGGAAAGGTGCCGGGAGATTTTGACCAGCTTTTGAAGCTGCCCGGCGTAGGACGGAAGAGCGCCAATCTGATTATGGGCGATGTGTTCGGCAAGCCGGCCATTGTCACGGATACTCATTGCATCCGCCTGACCAACCGGATGGGACTGGTGGATAATGTGAAAGAGCCCAAGAAGGTGGAGATGGCGCTGTGGAAGATCATTCCGCCGGAGGAAGGCAGCGATTTCTGTCATCGTCTGGTGATGCATGGCAGAGACGTGTGTACAGCCAGGACGAAGCCTTACTGTGACAAATGTGTTCTGGAGGATATCTGCCCAAAGAACGGGGTGACGGCCCGCGGAGAGTAAGGAGATTGCGAATATGCGGAAATGGCTGTACAGGCTGGTTCAGTGCCTTTGGGGGCTGCCTCAGACTCTTCTGGGATTCTGCGTGTATCTTTGGTATCTGGATGCGCCTCACGAGGATTTTCTGGGAGCGGTGCATACCAGATGGCCCCGGCGCGACGGAATCTCTCTGGGACTTTTTATCTTCACTCCCGATCTGGAAGAGGACTGGTGCAGGAAAATGGTGTTTCATGAGTATGGCCATACGTTTCAGTCCCTTATGCTGGGGCCGGTGTACCTGCTCTTCATCGGTCTGCCGTCCATGATCTGGAATCAGTGCTTCTGCGGTTACCGGAGAAAAAAGGGAATCGCGTATTCGGCTTTTTACACAGAACAGTGGGCGGACTCGCTGGGAATAAGACACAGCGGTGGGAGGTCGGTATGAAAACTTTGGATCAGGATATCAGGACCCGTCAGTTTAAGCCGGTTTATCTGATTTTCGGAGAAGAAGACTTTCTGAAGAAAAGTTATAAAAATCAGCTGAAGACGGCTGTGTCCGGAAACGATACCATGAACTTTCACTATTTTGAGGGAAAGGGACTGGATCTTCCGGAGATCATCAGTCTGGCCGATACCATGCCTTTTTTCGGAGAAAAAAGGCTGATCCTCATAGAAGACAGCGGACTGTTCAAGGGAAGCGGCGCGGAGCCGCTGGTTGAATATCTGCCGCAGATGCCCGATACCACCTGCATGATTTTTGTGGAGTCGCAGGTAGATAAGAGAAACCGTCTGTACAAGCTGGTAAAAGAAAAGGGAGCCGCCGTGGAAATGGAGCGCCAGGATGCTGGAAAGCTTGCCGACTGGGCAGGGCGGATTCTGGCAAAATCGGGGAAGCGTATTACCAGGCGCACCATGGAACTGTTCCTGGGCAAGACCGGAGACGATATGGAAAATATCCGTATGGAACTGGAAAAGCTGATCTGTTACGCCTGGGACCGGGATGTTATTACAGATGCGGATGTAGAAGAAATCTGTACGGAGCGGGTCACCAATAAGATTTTTGATATGGTAGCGGCTATTGTGAACCGCAGTCCCAGACGCGCGATGGATCTTTATGAGGATCTGCTCACGCTGAAGGAGCCGCCTATGAGGATTCTGTTCCTGATCGCCAGGCAGTTTAACCAGATTCTTCAGGTAAAAGAGCTGATGGAGCGGGGAACCGGCAGAAATGAGATTGCCTCCAGGCTGAAATTGCAGCCGTTTGTCGCGGGAAAGATCATCCAGCAGGCAAGAGGTTTCAGCCGGGAACAGATTTTGTCCTGCGTAACCCTGTGCGTGGAGATGGAAGAGGCGGTTAAGACCGGCCAGCTGGACGATCAGCTGGCGGTGGAACTTCTGATTACAAAACGATATTGAAAGCTTCAAAAAAGGACCTGTCCCAGCGGTGAAATGGAACAGGTCCTGAATTTATGCGATTGTCAGCTTAAGCCATGGAATTAACGGCCTTGCTGATGCGGGATACCTTGCGGGAAACGTTGTTCTTATGATACACGCCCTTGGATCCAGCCTTTTCAATCACAGAGATAGCCTCTGACAGCGCAGCCTGCGCAGCAGCCTTATCGCCGGCAGCGACAGCAGCATCGACCTTCTTGGTATAAGTCTTGACTTTGGAGCGGATTGCCTTATTGCGGGCCGCCTTGGTCTCATTTACTAAGATTCTCTTCTTTGCGGATTTAATATTTGCCAACCTTTCACACCTCCGATATATTGGTCTTATTTATACTGGTTTGCATCAAAGCCTGGACACGGACAGTTTGGATGTAAACATACGCTAGTATTTTAGCGGATTGCCGGGGGAATGTCAATACATATTTTCGCCGAAACAGCAAAAAATGTTGCATGGGGGAATCTTAATTCAGAAGGGATGAAAAATATGTTTGAGATTCGTACGGATCTTGCGGTGGAGGAGAAAGAAAACTGTGTCAGCGGGGGCGGACAGATGCCCGGAGTTTCTTTAAGAGAATGGAGAAAAGCCTCGAGCTCCGTAAAATTGACAGAGGTTGTTATATTGGATGAGGTTGGGGCCAAGGCTATGGGAAAACCCCAGGGCACATATCTGACCATGGAGGCAAAAAATCTGAACTGGCAGGATGAGGATTACCACCGCGAAGTGTCCGAAGAGCTGGCCGCGCAGCTGAAACGGATGGTGAAGGAGCTGAAAAGGAACCATATGATAGCGGAAGGAGGGCCGCTGAACGTACTGGCGGTCGGTCTGGGCAATCCTTCCGTGACGCCCGACGCGCTGGGACCGCAGGTTCTGGGCAATCTGCGGATGAACCGAAATTCCGGTTCTATAGCGGATCCGCCGGGAAAAAGGCAGCCGTCGATTCTCAGCGGAATTATTCCCGGCGTCATGGCTCAGACAGGCATGGAAACGGCGGAAATACTGAGGGGAGTTATTCATGAGACGGAGCCGGATCTGCTCATCGCCATAGACGCTCTGGCCGCGAGAAGCATACGCAGGCTTGGGACAACCATTCAGCTGACCAATACAGGCATTCAGCCCGGCTCCGGCGTGGGAAATCACCGGCACAGCCTGACACGGGACAGCCTGGGAGTTCCAGTATTGGCGGTAGGCGTGCCGACAGTAGTCGGCGCCGCGGCGATCGTCCATGACACAATCTCTACTATGATTCAGACCCTGTCCAGCCATATGGAGACCAGAGGCATGGGGGATTTTCTGGAGCAGCTGTCCCCGGACGATCAGTATCAGCTGATCTGCGAACTTCTGGAGCCGGAATTTGGAAGCCTCTATGTGACGCCGCCGGATATTGACCAGACGATAAAGCGTCTGAGTTATACCATATCTGAGGGGATTCATCTGGCATTTTACGAAAATCCGCAAGATGAACGGAAGACTTTCATATCCTGATAAAAGGAAGTTGGTGAACGGATATGAGAGGAAGGCTGCGTAGAATTGACAACGCACTGAAATGGATGGCGATAATTGCCGGGCTGGCCTTCATGCTGGTCTGGCTTTGTAAAGCTCTGACGGTGAAAGACTGGCTGGTTGACGGCCTGGCCGACTGGCTGGCCGGAACTTATCCGGTCGGAAAGCTGCTCAGAGCTCAGGCCGGGAGCGGTTACCGGGATGAGGATCCCTCTTACGCCGGTTATATGGAAAACCAGAGACTTAGGGAGGAATTAAGATACTTTTTGTTATATGGAGATGAAAACAGCCGGGCTGATCAGGTGGAAGAACCGGACCCCCCGGGCGGATATGTTCAGAATATCCCGGTTCGCGAGATGACCCGCCTGACGCCGGCCTATCGTATTCTCAGCGACAGGAAAGTTACCGGAACAGCCTATATGGTGGAACAGCTGATGGATTATGACTTTCTCATGAGTCATTTTTACAGTGTTCATCCGTCTACTACTGCCGGACGGGACGAAATGGACGTGAAGGAGCTTCTGGCAAAGGATCTGTCCATTGAGAAAGACATAGGGAAACCGCAGATACTTATTTATCACACCCATTCTCAGGAGGAATTCTCCGATTACGGGGCGGATAATCCGGAAGCTACGGTCGTGGGAATCGGCAGCTATCTGGCGGAACTTTTGACGGAAAAAGGATACAATGTCATTCATGATACCAGCCCGTACGATATGATGGCGGGAGAGTTGGACCGGAATCACGCGTACAATTATGCTCTGGACGGAATTACGGAAATCCTGGAGGAAAACCCTTCCATTCAGGTAGTGCTGGATATCCACCGTGACGGGGTCAGCGAGAATCTTCACATGGTCGCGACGGCGGATGGGAAGCAGATGGCTCCGATCATGTTTTTCAACGGTATGAGCCAGACACCAGAGGGTTCTATTGAATATCTGCCAAATCCCTATAGAGAGGACAATCTGGCGTTCAGTCTCCAGCTGCAGCTGAACGCGGCGGCTTACTATCCGGGATTTACCAGAAAAATCTATCTGAAAGGGCTCCGCTATAATCTTCATGTGCGTCCCCGGTCCGCGCTGATCGAGGTGGGAGCCCAGACCAATACATACGAAGAGGCCAGAAACTCCATGGAGCCGCTGGCGGAACTTCTGGATATGGTGCTGGGAGGATAAAAAGAGCGAATCGAAATTTTCTTTTGCGCCGCCTGACATTGCCCTTCACAAACTCGCAAAACCGATGTATAATGCCTGAAGAGACCAAAACCTGAGCAAATGAAAGGAATTTATACATGCCAGCAATTGACCAGACCAAAATCCGAAATTTCAGCATCATCGCCCATATTGACCATGGCAAATCCACTCTTGCCGACCGCATCATTGAGAGGACCGGCCTTCTTACCAGCCGGGAGATGCAGTCCCAGGTGTTGGACAACATGGATCTGGAGCGGGAGAGGGGCATCACCATCAAGGCTCAGGCGGTCCGCACTGTATATAAGGCGAAAGACGGTGAGGAGTATATTTTCAATCTCATCGATACTCCGGGACATGTGGATTTTAATTATGAGGTGTCGAGAAGCCTGGCTGCCTGCGATGGAGCCGTCCTGGTGGTGGACGCCGCTCAGGGTATCGAGGCCCAGACTCTGGCCAACGTGTACCTGGCCCTGGACCATGACCTGGAAGTGTTCCCGGTCATCAACAAGATCGATCTGCCCAGCGCGGAGCCGGACCGGGTGGCGGCGGAGATTGAAGATGTAATCGGTCTGGAGGCCCATGACGCGCCCAGGATTTCGGCCAAGACAGGCCTGAATGTAGATGATGTGCTGGAGGCTATCGTGAAGAAGATTCCGGCACCTGAAGGTGATCCGGATGCGCCTCTTAAATGTCTGATTTTTGATTCCCTCTACGATTCTTACCGCGGCGTTATCGTTTTCTGCCGCGTTGTGGACGGCACTGTGAGGAAAGGCACCATGATCCGCATGATGGCCACCGGCGCCGAGGAGGAAGTGGTGGAAGTAGGGTATTTCGGCGCAGGTCAGTTCATCCCCTGTGAGGAGCTCAGCGCCGGCATGGTAGGTTACATTACTGCAAGCATTAAGAATGTGAAGGATACAGCGGTAGGAGATACCATTACCGATAAGAATAATCCCTGTGCGGAAGCACTGCCAGGTTACAAAAAGGTTACATCCATGGTCTACTGCGGCGTCTACCCGGCAGACGGAGCACGGTACGGCGATCTGCGGGACGCCCTGGAGAAGCTTCAGCTGAATGACGCGTCCCTGTTCTATGAGCCGGAGACCTCCGTGGCTCTGGGTTTTGGATTTCGCTGCGGTTTCCTGGGCCTTCTCCATCTGGAGATTATTCAGGAGCGGCTGGAGCGGGAGTACAATCTGGATCTGGTGACGACGGCGCCCAGCGTGATTTATAAGATTCATAAGAAGGATGGAACGGTTCTGGACCTGACCAATCCTTCCAACATGCCGGACCCGTCCGAGATTGATTTTATGGAGGAACCCATCGCCAGTGCCGAGATCATGGTGACCACCGAATATGTAGGAGCCATCATGACCCTGTGCCAGGAACGGCGGGGCGTGTATCTGGGTATGGAATATATGGAAGCTACCAGGGCCATTCTCAGATATGAACTGCCGCTGAACGAGATTATTTACGACTTTTTTGACGCCCTGAAATCCCGGTCCAGAGGTTACGCCTCGCTGGATTACGATATCAAGGGGTACAGGCAGTCCGAGCTGGTGAAGCTGGACATCCTGGTGAATAATGAGTATATTGATGCGCTTTCCTTTATCGTCCACGCGGAATCGGCCTATGACAGAGGACGGAAGATGTGTGAGAAGCTGAAGGACGAGATTCCGCGCCATTTGTTTGAGATTCCTATTCAGGCGGCTATCGGAAGCAAGATTATCGCCCGGGAGACGGTGAAGGCCATGCGCAAGGATGTGCTTGCCAAGTGTTACGGCGGCGATATTACCCGCAAGAAGAAGCTTCTGGAGAAACAGAAGGAAGGCAAGAAGCGCATGCGGCAGATCGGCAATGTGGAGATTCCGCAGAAGGCGTTTATGAGCGTGCTGAAGCTGGACGAGGAGTAAGACCGGGGGAAGGGCAGGATGGCAGAGTGAGGTGCAGGCTTTGAGAAGACCATTGGAACTATATATTCATATCCCTTTCTGTGCCCGGAAATGCCTCTACTGCGATTTTCTCTCCCAGACAGCCAGCGAGATGGTCTGCCACGGCTATGTGGAGCAGCTTCTGGAAGAGATTAAGCGCCAGAGTGAGTATTATCGGGAGTACAATGTAGTTACTGTATTTATCGGCGGAGGAACACCGTCTATATTGAAGGCGGAAGATATTCAGGCTGTCATGGAGGCGGTGAAGAAGAATTTCCGGGTTGACCGCGGTGCAGAGGTGACCATCGAGGCTAATCCCGGCACCGTGAATCAGGAAAAGCTGGAAGCCTATCTGGCCTGCGGAATCAACCGGATCAGCCTGGGACT
Organism: uncultured Lachnospiraceae bacterium; assembly: GCA_947588855.1. Taxonomy (GTDB): domain Bacteria; phylum Bacillota; class Clostridia; order Lachnospirales; family Lachnospiraceae; genus UBA3402. Next base: position 1,972 of record CANQBN010000060.1, on the reverse strand, counting down.
TCAGTCTGCCGATGACAGAGAGCTGAAAACCCTGGGAAGGATCCATACTTTTGATGATTTTCTCAAAACTTACCAGCGGGTTCGTGTAGCCGGATTCAGGAATGTGAATGTGGATCTGATGTCGGCCCTGCCGGGGCAGACGCTGAGTTCCTGGAAGGCAACGCTTCGGAAGGTGACCATGATGAAGCCGGAACATATTTCCGCCTACAGTCTGATGATCGAAGAGGGGACTCCTTTTTATGATATGTATCATGATCATCCGGAACTTCTGCCTTCCGAGGATGAGGAGAGAGAGATTTATTACGCTACCAAGGCGTTTTTGAAAGAACAGGGCTATGAGCGGTATGAGATCTCCAACTATGCCAGACCGGGATTTGAATGCCGCCATAATATCGGTTACTGGACCGGAGTGGAATATCTGGGTCTGGGTCTGGGGGCGTCCTCCTATATTCAGAATTTTCGGTTCAAAAATGAAGAGGATCTGGAGGAGTACCGGAAAATCCATATGAACGGCGATGACGCAGACCGGCTGCTGCATCAGAATATTACAGAGCTTTCAGAGAAAGAGCAGATGGAGGAATTCATGATACTGGGGCTTCGTATGAGCCGGGGCGTATCCGGAAGCGAGTTTCTGAAGCGCTTTGGATTGAATATGTGGAATGTATATGGCGATGCTCTTCACAGGCTTTTGGAGAATAAGCTGATCGAGGTGGAAAGTCCCTGGGTGCGGCTGACGGACTTTGGCATTGACATCAGCAATTATGTGCTCAGTGAGTTTATGTTTGATAAGTAAGAATACGGAATCACTATATAAATGAACGGAGGTGCGGCATGGTGAGAGTTTTACATATTTCGGATCTGCATATGGGATGGATTTCCGATACGCAGCAGGAGGACGGATATTGGGACAGGTTTTTAAAAGCGGTGGAGGCAGCCTGCAGGGAACGGCCTGTGAATATGGTGGTTCTCACCGGCGACTTCTGTAAGAACGGAGAGACGGAAGAGTTCGCCCGGGCGGGCCAGGTGCTGGCCAGGCTGTCCCATATGCTGGGAGTCCGGAAGAACCATTTCTTTTTTTGCCGGGGCAATCATGATTCGGATACGATCTATGCAGGTTCGTCCTTTGATCATTATCGGCAGTTCTTGGAGGATTTTTACGGTCCGGGGCAGCTTCCGGATCAGGGAGTTGTCACGGCGGACGGAGTTCAGGTGTTTTCCCTGAACTGCTGTAAGAAGACCTCTCTGGCCCGCTTTGACGATGCCTGGCTGGATTGGGAGGATATTGACCGGGTTTTGGAGCTGGCGGAGGCTGCCGGAGACGATGCCGTATCCCGGAAAGAGGAATCTCTGGAAAAGAAATTTTCGGAAGAAAAATCCTCAGAGGAGAAATTTCCAGAGGAGAAATCCTCGGATTCCCGGGAAGAGACGGAGCCGGTCCGAATTCTTCTCCATCACCATCAGCCGGAGATCCTGAACGATCAGAGTCAGATGGAGCGTCTGGGCGCCAGCGGAATGTTCGATTGTATGTTCAGCGGCCATCTTCACTGTTATGCCAGGAAATATGAGTGGCATGGGCTGACAGTGATCAACGGAATGGCAGCTATGCCTCATATGGATTTTCTGCCCAGAGGATTCCAGATCGCGGAGATTGAGAAGAATTGTCCGGTGAAGGCATGGGGCTATCTGGACGCGGGACAGGACCATTTTCGGGAGTATGAGATAACCTGAACCAGCTTTTGAGCGAAGGATTTCCCGCCGGACGTGGTCCGGCGCTCTCTGCTTCCCGTTCCTTTCGCGGCGGGAAGTTTTCTTATTGATGCCGGTTGCAGCCGGTTTGAAAACATGTTATGATGTTGGGGTCAAAAGGTATTTTGCCCTCTATGATGGGTTTATGATTTTATTAGGAAGGGGTATGGCATGGACAGCATTACCATTAAGGATGTGGCGAGGATCTGCGGAGTGGGGGTCAGTA
>CANQBN010000059.1 GCA_947588855.1 uncultured Lachnospiraceae bacterium | reverse complement strand
CGCCTTTAGACGCTGGCCGAGTAGTGCGGGCTTATAGCCCGCGTCCGAGCCACCCGTTTTACGGGTGGCGGCGACTACGTCAGTATGCGAGCAGAGCGCCAGTGACGCTCTGCTCGTATTTAATAAAGAGGCAGTTCCGCAGTCTGCTGAATGGGAATTCCCAGCTGCTCCAAATCCATGCGGAACTGCTCGTATTCTTCTGTGGTCATGCGCCAGGCCAGACCGCAGCCGGCGGTAATCTGCCGGGGGATGGGGATCAGGCGGCCAGGAATCGACTGCTCCGCACATTTTTTTTCCATGGCGATGGCGTCTGTGGTTGTGTAAAATGCAAGCACCGTACAATGTTTTTTCTCGCGCATATCGTTCCTTTCTGTTACCGGATCTGTTCGGACAGGCCATCACAGTTTTCTGACGCCATGTCCGATACCGCCTGGATCGCAAGGTCGATTTCTTCCTCTGTGTTGAAACAGGAAAAACTGAACCGCACCGCTCCTTGTTCGGCGGTGCCCAGCGTCTGGTGCATGAGAGGGGCGCAGTGGGCGCCTGCCCGGACGCAGATTCCGGCCTCTTCCCACAGACGGTCGCTAACCTCGGCGGCATCTGCGGATCCGATGTTCAGGGTGACGATAGGAGCGCGGACCGGCGCTTCCAGATCCCCATAGAGAGTTACTCCGGGGAGCTCCCTTACTCCCGCGGCAAACTGGCGGGCCAGATGATCTTCGATGCGGTGGATGGAATCTACGCCGGTTTCCAGAATATAATCCAGGGCGCCGCCCAGTCCGGCGATGCCGTGGCCGTTCAGGGTTCCTGCCTCCAGCGCTTCCGGAAGCACGGAAGGGTGAGTCCGGCTGAAGCTGTGGATTCCGCTTCCGCCGACGGTCAGGGGAGGAATCACAAGACCCGGACGAAGGCACATCCCGCCTGTTCCCTGGGGGCCCATCAGGCCCTTATGTCCGGTGAAACAGAGTACGTCGATGCCGGATCGCTCCATGGAAATGGGAATGGTCCCGCCGGTTTGGGCCGCGTCCACGATAAGTAGCAGGCCGTGGCTTTGGGTGAAAGAAGCGATAGCTTCCAGATCGACCACATTTCCCGTAAGATTGGAGGCATGGCCGACGACTACTGCCCGGGTGTTGGGCCGCAGGGCGGTGTTCAGGGTGCCGAAATCCACCCGGCCCAGCTCATCGGCAGGGAGAATGGTCAGTGCAGTGCCGGACGCTTCTTTGCGGTAGAGGGGCCGGAGAACGGAATTGTGTTCACATACGGTGGTAATTACATGGTCGCCGGGACGGATCAGGCCTTCGATGGCCGTGTTTAGCGCCTGGGTTACGTTGGCGGTGAATATCACTCGTGCCGGATCCGAGACGCCGAACAGCACGGCCAGCTTTTCCCTGGTCTCATAGATCATACGGGAAGCGACGAGGGTAGGCGCATGAGCACCCCGGCCGGCGTTCCCTATGGTGTGAAGCGCCCGGCAGATGGCCTGTTCCACCTGGGGAGGACGATGAAATGCCGTTGCGGCGCTGTCCAGATAGATCATGGCCGGATCACCAGATCGGCCTGCGTCAGTTTTTCCACGATGGCATACATATTGGTGACGGTTCCCACCTGAAGCTTCTCCGTGAGACCGTAGAAATTCAGACAGGTGCCGCAGGTCATGATCTCTATTCCCTGAGCTTCCAGCGCTTTTAAGTCTTCCAGAGTGGCGGCTCCTTCACAGGTAAGGCGGGCGCCTCCGTTGTAAAACAGGATTGTGGAAGGAAGGGTGTCCTGCTGGGCAAGAGCGTAGAGAAACGCTTTCATCAGCGCGGTGCCCAGCTCGTCGCTGCCGCTGCCCATGGCGGAAGAGGAGATCGCCACGACGGTATGTTTTCTGCGGGCATCTGGAATACAGACCGGCTCCTCTGGAAGGGTCCGGGTGTCGTCCCCCTCAGGGTTCTGAACGTCCCCGCTGCCGGTTTCCGTGCCGGCTATGGTCATGGTCACCCGAAACTGGTTTTCTCCCAATTTTTCGGAAGTGACGCCGTACCCCTTCTGGACGGCCATCTTGGTCAGATTCTGAACCGCAATCTCATTATCCACCAGTGTCTCCACAGTGCCTGCCTGGCCGCTCAGCTCCCGAATGGCTTCCTTGGTCTTGACGACAGGGATCGGACAGGCGTCTCCCATTGCGTTTACTGTTTTTTTCATAAAAGGATTTCCTTTCTTCTGTGCTTTTCTGTGTGATGTAGTTTGTTTTTTATGGTTCTACCGTAATCTCGGCGGATTCCCGTTCAAGAAGGCAGCCAATGATTGCGGCGGGAAGCCCGGCCGCCTGAAGAGCCGCCTCCAGAGCAGGTCCCTGATCCGGACGGACAGCCAGAAGCAGCCCTCCGGAGGTCTGGGGATCGAACAGGATCTCTTCCATAGAGAAGGGCACTTCCTGGAAATGAACGGCGTCTCCCGCAAAGTTCCGGTTCCGCTGTCCGGCGGCCGTCAGCAGAAATTCATCGGCATGGCGGGCAGCTTCCCGGATAACGGGAACCTGTTTCCAGGAAATTCTGGCGGAGAGTTTTCCGTCCAGCATTTCCCGCAGATGTCCCAGCAGTCCGAAGCCGGTAACATCGGTGCACGCATGGATTTCATAATCGGCTGCGATTTCGGCGGCGTATTTGTTCAGCGTGGTCATGGAAGCGACGGCCTCCGCCATGGCTTCGGCGGATGCTTCCTCTACCCGGTTGGCGGTGCACAGGATTCCCACGCCCAGTTTCTTGGTGAGAATGAGAAGATCGCCCGGCCGCCCGTGATTATTGGTCAGTATCCGGTCCGGGTGAACGACGCCCATAACGGACAGCCCGTATTTTACGCCGTCATCAGCGATGGAATGTCCGCCTGCAAGTACCGCTCCGGCTTCGAGGACCTTTTCCGAACCGCCTTTCAGGATTTCTCCCAGCAGATTCAGATCCCATTTTTCCGGAAAACATACGATGTTCAGTGCCGTTTTCACCTGACCGCCCATAGCGTAGACGTCGCTTAAGGCGTTGGCGGCGGCAATCTGTCCGAAGATATAGGGGTCGTCCACCATGGGTGGAAAGAAATCCAACGTCTGAACGATGGCTGTGTCATCGGAAATCTGATAGACCGCCGCGTCGTCCCGGCTGTCATAGCCTACTAAAAGATGAGGATCATCCGGCCCCTTGGGAAGCCGGGACAGGATCCGGCTCAGCACGCCGGCCCCCAATTTGGCGGTACATCCCCCGCCCTTGCAAAATACGATATTGTCTGCCATAATGCGCTCCTGTGGTCCGTTGTATTTTTCATTGTATAATGCTTTTTTCCCTTTTTCAAGGGCTTTTTCACCAACCGTTTTCACCAGCCGCTTGAAGCCGCTCCCCATTCATGGTATGATGCACGTAAGCAATGAGCAGCGCGACCGCAACGATACGGCCTGCCGCGTTGTGCTTGCACAAAAGCGGCAGGCCGTATCGCTGCGGTCATAGGGCGAAAGCCCGTGAGCGAAAAACCGGAGGTTTTGAGCATGCGCTGCGGATTTCGCGCAGGAAAAACCTGCCGCGTTGTGCTCGCACAAAAGCGGCAGGCCGTATCGCTGCGGTCATAGGAATGAGTTTATTTAGGAGGAATGCCGGATGAGTGTACTTGAAGCGCTTCAGATTTCCAGGGGGATCACCGCGGTGATCGGCAGCGGAGGCAAGACTACGCTGCTGCACGTATTGGCGGAAGAACTTTCCACAGAATCGTCCGGCAGGGTGATTCTCTGTACTACTACGCGGATACTTCCGTCTCCTGTCTATCCTACGTTATACGATCCAACCCTGGCCCAGATTCGGGAGGAAACGTCCCGGGTATTCTGTGCAGGTTCCCGGGCCGAGAATGGGAAGATCGGACCCTGTAAGGAGGTTACGGTCAAACAGCTGGCCGGGGAGGCAGATTATGTGCTGGTGGAGGCAGACGGTTCCCGCAGGCTGCCGCTGAAGGCCCACGCTTCCTGGGAACCGGTGATCCCGGAGGGAACCGGGCAGGTGATCTGGTTGGTGGGAGCCTCCGGATTCGGCCAGCCGGTGGAACAATGCGTTCATCGGCCTCAGCTGTGGAACGGGGAGGACACCTCTCCGACCAGTGTGGCCGGAATGCTGCGCCTGGATTTTGACGCCATGAAGGGGCGGGTGCCGGAAGAGTGTTTCGCGTCAGGCGGCCGGCCTGTAGTCCTGGTAAATCAGTGTGAAGAACCATGGCAGATGGCGCAGGCGCGGGAGCTGGCAGCCGGACTGAAAGGCTGGTCCGTCTACGCCGGGAGTCTGAGAAGGAGAGAGATACAATGCTTATCGTGATCAAAGGAGCCGGAGATCTGGCTACTGGTACCGCGCTGCGGCTGTACCGTGCAGGTTTTCAGGTGGTTATGACAGAACTGCCCCATCCCACGTCGATCCGCCGGACCGTCTGTTTTTCCCAGGCAGTGATCTATGGAAGCTATCGGGTAGAAGATGTCACTGCGCGTCTGGCGCCGTCGCCGGACCAGGTCTGGGAGATTCTGAAAAACGGGGAGATTGCTGTTCTCTGCGATCCGGAGGCTGCTTGTATCCGGCAGCTGCATCCGGATGTGGTGGCGGATATCATCCTTGCCAAGCGAAATCTGGGGACCCGAATCACCGATGCCCCGGTGGTGATCGCTGCCGGGCCGGGATTTACGGCAGGGGTGGATTGGCATGCGGTCGTGGAGACCATGCGGGGACATTATCTGGGACGTGTTATTTTAGAAGGCTGCGCGCAGCCCAATACGAATATTCCCGGTCTCATCGGAGGCTTTGCCGGAGAGCGTGTCCTTCGCGCGCCCGCCGATGGGATATTCCGTCAGCTGAAAGAGATCGGCGATCTGGTGAAGGCTGGAGAAGCGGCAGGGACAGTGGAAGGACAGCCGGTAATCTGTCAGATTGACGGTGTGCTGCGGGGGATCCTGGCAGACAAAACCCCTGTATACAAGGGAATGAAATCGGGAGACGTGGATCCCCGGTGCGAGATCAGACATTGTTATTGCGCGTCGGACAAGGCGCTGGCAGTCGGAGGCGGAGTTCTGGAAGCGGCCATGAGGCTTACCGGAGCGCTGCGGTAAAAATGGCGGGGGCGGAGTGATCCGCCCTCTCATCCGATACTCATTTTTAAAAATCACAGAATAAACACAAAATGAACACATTTTCCCGGTAAAGTAAACAGGTAATAAGCGATTCGATTTTTTTAGAACCCGGAGGAACGGTATATGAACAGATATGGAGTCCCATTGGCGCTGACAATGTCTCTGGCGGCGGCTGCAGCCGCAGGAATGCCTCTTACGATCCGGGCAGCCAGCAGTTATGATATGAGAAAGCAGGTAGTGCGGCTGGCGGGAATTACAGATACGGGCGGTACGGAAGAATACATAACCCGGGGAGAATTTGCCCAGATGCTGGTGAATGCCTCCGCATATAAGCTGGCAGGGACAGGAAGCAGCGCTACAGCAGTGTATGCCGATGTGCCGGCCGGCAGTCAGTACGCGGCGGCCATACGGGTGTCGTCGGAGAACGAATGGATGACAGGTTATCTGGGAGGAGCGTTCCGTCCGGACAATCAGATCACTCTTCAGGAAGCTGCCCGCGGAATTCTGGCTCTTCTTGGTTATTCTAATGAGGATTTCAATGGAAATCAGATCGGCGGCCGGTGGGCCAAATTTCAGGAATTGGAGCTGAATGAAAATATCAGTAAGCAGTCCTCGGAGATTCTGAGCCGCCAGGACGCTGTCAACCTGTTTTATAATCTGCTTCGGACGGATACGAAGAATGGTTCCGCGTACTGTATCAGCCTGGGTTATGAATTGACTTCAGACGGCGAGGTCAATGCCATGACAGTGGCCGACAATGAGCTGAAAGGTCCGAAGGTTGTGAAAAAGAGCTACAGTATTGATGATTTTGTGCCCTTCAGCGACCAGGAGGCGACCTACTATCTGAACGGCGAGATTTCTAACCGACAGAGGGTGATCTCCGCAAAAAACAGCGAAGGTTTTGTGGTGATTTATTATAATTCGTCCAGCAGGACAATTTGGGCCTACAGTCCTTCACAGCCGATCGGCCAGGAAGGTACCGGTATGGTGGCCATCCGGGGCAGGGTTACGGGGATTTTCTATTCCTCTACCAATGTGATGACTCCCAGCACGGTAGTTTTGGACGATGAGTATTCAGGCGTGGAGTTCCGTCTTGGAAATTCTGAAGTTCAGTTTGGCTTTTCTATTTACGGAGATATCAAGGTCGGAGATGAAGTGGTTCTGATCTGTCAGGTAACCTCCGGCGCCGACGGGGCGTCATCCTACACAGTTGAGAGTTACGTAGAATATTGATAAGGCGGGTGCAGTATGTCTGAGATGGAGAACTACGCGCAGGAACGGGAAATGAAAGAAGCAAAGGAAACGGAGGAGGTCCGGCCTGCACTGGTGGAGGATGAGGTAGAGGATACAGTGCCCTGGGACGAGGCGGAAGAGGAGCAGCTGCCGGTGAAGGGAACCGGTTCCGCGCTGACGAAGCCGGATAAAGGCGGGAAAAGTCCTGGAAAGAAGAAAACGCGCAGGCTGACCAGAAAAGAAAAAATAATCCGGCTCATTCTGGCGGCGGTTTTGCTGGCGGTTCTTGCTTTTCTTGCCTGGTATTTTCTGGGGCGCGGGACGGACAGGAGAAGCAGGCTTGCGGCGGCCGGCGCCGAAGGTCAGAGAACGGCTGTTGTTCAGCGGATGAGCATTACTTCATCATTGTCCTCCGCAGGGACGCTTCTGCCTAAAAACACCTACAATATCACGTCCCTGGCGTCCGGAGAGGTAATTCAGGCTGATTTTGAAGAAGGAGACCATGTGGAGGAAGGACAGGTACTCTACGTAATTGATTCCTCTTCCATGGAGACAGAGATTCATTCGGCTGAGAATTCTCTGACCCGCGCGCAGGAGTCATACCAGCTGGCGGAAGAAGAGTACAACGACGCGTTGGCCGATTACAGCGGCAATACATACAAGGCTACAGAGACCGGATACATAAAGGCTCTCCATGTAAAGGCAGGAGACCGGGTCAGCAACGGTACGGCGCTGGCGGATATTTATGACGATACGGTCATGAAGCTGAGAGTGCCTTTTCTGAGTACGGACGCGGCTATGATCGGCGTGGGAAATGAAGGAGTGGTCACTTTGAGCGAGACCGGTGAACAGCTGGGAGGCGTGGTAAAGTCGGTCAGTAATATGGAAGAAACTCTGACCGGGGGCAGACTGGTCCGATATATCACCATGGAAGTCGCGAATCCGGGCGGACTGACCACCAGCCATTCGGCTATGGTTCAGATTGGGGAATGGCTCTGTGCGCAGGAGGGGACGTTTGAACCAGTACAGGATGTGGTGATGATGGCCAATCTTTCTTCCAATACCAGCATGGAGATTGAAAGTCTTCTGGTCAGCGAAGGAGACTATATCACAGAAGGAAGCAGTCTGTTCCGCATGACGGAAAAGAGTGCTGAAAATCTGCTGCGCAGCTACAAGAACACTATGGACAGCGCCCAGGAAGGCCTGGAGTCGGCTCAGAGCCGGCTGGAATCCACTCAGGATACGTACAAGAATTATACGATTACCGCCCCCATTTCCGGGCAGGTCATAACAAAGACCTCCAAGGTGGGAGATAAGATGACGACCGGGGGAAATAACAGCACAGTGATGGCTACTATTTATGACCTGTCTGGTCTGACCTTTGAGATGTCGGTGGATGAGCTGGATGTTCAGAAGGTTCAGGTGGGACAGAAGGTGGAGGTGCACGCAGACGCGTTTGAGGACGAGACATTCACGGGAACGGTGACCAACATCAGTCTGGCAAGCTCCTACTCTAATGGGGTCACGAATTATCCTGTGACGGTGACGCTGGATGATACCGGCAGTCTGCTGCCCGGCATGAACGTGGACGGCGATATCATTCTGGATGAGGCTGAACATGTTCTGACAATCCCTGTTGACGCGCTGATGAGAGGGAACCGCGTTTATGTGAAGGACGCCTCCGTTTCCGAAGGAGAAGACGGAGCGCCCGCCGGGTTCCGGGCAGTGCAGGTGGAGACAGGATTGATCAATGATGACTATGTGGAGATTGTCAGCGGTCTGGAGGAAGGCGACGAAGTGTACGTATCAGAATCTTCCGTGTCCGGTAACGGCTTTATGATGCCCGGCGGCATGGGCGGCCGCGGTGAAATGGGCGGCCCTGGAGGTGGCATGGGCGGAGCTCCGGGCGGAGGAAACCGCGGCGGCAATATGGGAGGCAGACCATAGGCGGCAGGCGAGACCGTATGCGTCAGCAGAGGCAGGCCGGATTATGTGCATCGGCAGCAGGCGCCGGAAATTTATTGTGGGCGGAGAGTATTCATGGCGGAACCGTTGATTCAACTGAGACATATTTATAAAATTTACCAGATGGGTGACGAGGAAGTGCGGGCCAATGACGACATCAGTCTGACCATTGACCGGGGTGAATTTGTGGCGATCGTGGGCAAGTCCGGCAGCGGAAAGTCCACCCTGATGAATATCATCGGAGCACTGGATGTGGCCACCGACGGGGAATATATCCTGGGCGGCGAGGATGTAGGCGAGATGAGCGACAATCAGCTGGCGGAGATCCGCAACAAGATGATTGGGTTCGTGTTTCAGCAGTATAATCTTCTGCCGAAGCTGACTCTCCTGGAGAATGTGGAGCTGCCGCTTCTTTATGCCGGAGTGGCCACAGCAGAGCGGAGGGAGAGGGCCATGGAATCCCTGCGGCGGGTAGGCCTGGAGGAAAAATGGAAAAATCTCCCCAAGCAGCTGTCCGGAGGCCAGCAGCAGAGGGTATCCATCGCCAGGGCGCTTGCCGGAGGACCGTCTCTGATTCTGGCAGATGAACCCACGGGCGCCCTGGATTCCAGAACCAGCCGGGATGTGCTGAATTTCTTTAAAAAGCTGAACGATGAGGGCAACACTATTATCATTATCACCCACGATAATTCCATTGCTCTTGAGGCCAGGCGTGTGGTGCGGATCCATGACGGGAAAATCGATTTTGACGGAGATGTGAAAGACTATGCTGCAATCCTTTAAGCTGGCGCTGAAAAGCATACGGAGCAACAAGATGAGATCCTTTCTGACCATGCTTGGCATCATCATCGGCGTGGCCTCCGTGATCATCCTGGTGAGTCTGGTGAACGCTTATATGTCTTACATGACGGAAAGCTTTGCCAGTCTGGGCACCAATCAGATTAATGTGAATGTGACCAACATTTCTTCCCGGTCCGTATCCGTGGATGAAATGTATGAGTTTTACGAAGAACACGGGGATTTATTTGACTGTATGACTCCCATGGTGCAGGTGGGGACATCGGTGAAGCACGGAAGCGACGCCATGTCGGCTACCAGCGTGGCCGGGGTCAGCGAGGATTACCTCAGAATCAAAGATTTTGAACTGGAACAGGGCAGGAATATTCAGTATTCGGATATCGTTTCCCGGCAGAAGGTCTGCGTTGTCGGGTATTATGTGGCCCATGAGCTGTACGGAAGTCCGGAGAAAGCCGTTGACGAGACATTAAAGATCGGAGGTTATGCCTTCCGGATCGTGGGCGTGGTGAAGCGGCAGGACGAGGAAGATCTGGACGACGGAGGAACCGATGATTTTGTCTGGATGCCCTACAGCTGCGCTGTGAAGATGGCCCGGAACGCGAATATCAACAGCTATACATTTACCATTACGGATCTGTCGGCGGCCAGCGAGGCCAAGGAGCAGATGGAAGATTTCCTGTACGAGATATTTAAGAATGACGATCTTTACCGGGTGACTGCCATGAGCGAGATGCTGGATTCCCTGAATTCCATGATTACCATGGTGTCCGCCGGTTTAGGCGGTATCGCCGGTATATCCCTTCTGGTAGCCGGCGTGGGAGTTATGAACATTATGCTGGTATCGGTGACGGAGCGGACCAGGGAGATCGGAATCCGCAAGGCCCTGGGGGCCAAAAAGGGAGTGATTCTCCAGCAGTTCGTTATCGAGGCGGCGGTTCAGAGCGGTCTGGGAGGTATCCTGGGAATCATTCTGGGAAGCGTAGCTACCGAAGCGGTGGGGGCCCTGGCGGGGCTGGACGCCAAACCGACGCCGGGAGCGGTTCTGATCTCCTTCAGCGTGTCCGTTGCCATAGGGCTGTTCTTCGGGTACGCGCCGGCAAGACGGGCCGCCGGCTTAAATCCCATTGATGCCCTGAGGAGCGAGTAAGTTTTTCTTGCCTTGAACGATGGATAGTGATAGAATAAAAAAAGCTGCAAAGGGGTGGCTTGCGAAGCCGCCCTTTTCGTATACTATAAGAGAAAGCGGGAAGAGGGATTCATCATATGAAAGTAGTAGATATGCACTGTGATACCATTGGAGAGATTCATGACAGAAGGAGAGAAGGAGAGGAGATCTGCCTTCGGAAGAGCCGCCTCCATATGGATCTGGAGAAAATGCAGGCGGGCGATTACGGCCTGCAGAATTTTGCCGTGTTCGTTCATCTGGGCCGGGAAGAAAAGCCTTTTGAATATGCCATGGAGACCATCGATACCTTCTATCAGGAGATAGAGGCCAACAGCGATGTGATCGGCTCAGTCAGATCCTGGGCGGATATTGAGAGGAACTGGGCGGAGGGGAAGATGTCGGCTCTTCTGACGGTGGAGGAAGGCGGAGCCTGCCAGGGAAATCTGGCCTATCTGCGGGATTTCTACCGGCTGGGCGTGCGGATGATGACCCTGACCTGGAATTTCCCCAATGAACTGGCCTGGCCCAACAACATGAAGCTGAAGATTCGTTCCACCATGGGCGAGCCGGATACGGAACACGGCCTGACGGAGACCGGGATTGCATTTGTCCGGGAGATGGAGCGTCTGGGCATGATCGTGGATGTGTCTCACCTGGGAGACGCCGGATTCTGGGATGTGGTGAAGTACACGAAGCGGCCTTTTGTGGCAAGCCATTCCAATTGCCGGGCTCTGGTGCCCAGCTGTCCCAGAGACATGACCGATGAGATGCTGAAGGCCCTGGCGGAGCGGGGTGGCGTAGCCGGAATCAATTACTGCATCGATTTTCTGCGGGAGCCGGGAGAGTGGAAGGACGGCGAACAGAAGATGAGCCGGGTGTCGGATATGGTCCGCCATATGAAGCACATGAAGAACGTGGGCGGAATCGGCTGTATCGGTCTGGGTTCTGACTTTGACGGAATCGAGGGCGTCCTGGAGATGGGTTCCGCGGCAGGTATGCAGATGCTGGCGGCGGAGATGGAGAAACAGGGATTTGCGGCTTCGGAGATTGAGGCTGTCTTTTATAAAAATGTGCTCCGGGTGTACAAAGAGATACTGAACTGACCGGTTCCGAGAGGCGGCCGGCTTCTGAACTGGCCGGTCCCGGGAAACAGCTGACTTCGGAATTGACCGGGTTTGCGGGATGGCCGCGGCTGCTTTACTGGTTTTAAACTTCAATACGTTGAATTTCTAAAAAATATCATTTTAAAGCATTGACTATACCGGAAAAATGTAGTATGATATGCGAGTGGTTTTGGAAACAAAACTGCGATATTATGATATTTGAAATAAAGAAAAGAGGATGAGATTATGAGAAAATCAAGCAAGTTACTGTCAATGATTCTGGCAGGAACCATGGTGCTGTCTCTGGCTGCATGCTCCGGCGGAAGCGCACAGGAGACGACAGCTGCCGCTACAGAAGCTGCCACGGAGGCTGCCGAGACGACAGAAGCCGCTGCGGAAGCGCCTGAAACCGAGGCTGCTGAGACAGAGGCTGCCGCTGACGGGCAGACCTATACCGTAGGTATCTGCCAGCTGGTACAGCACGATGCGCTGGACGCCGCCACTCAGGGCTTCAAGGACGCTCTGACGGATGCTTTGGGCGACGCCGTCACCTTTGACGAGCAGAACGCGCAGGGCGACTCCAATACCTGCTCTACGATCATTAACAGCTTTGTATCCAATAACGTGGATTTGATTCTGGCCAATGCTACCCCGGCTCTTCAGGCGGCCCAGGCAGGTACCAACGAGATCCCGATTCTGGGTACTTCCGTTACCGAGTACGGTGTGGCTCTGGGTATCGATAATTTCTCCGGTACCGTAGGCGGCAACATTTCCGGAACCTCTGATCTGGCTCCCCTGGACGAGCAGGCCGCCATGCTTCACGAGCTGTTCCCGGATGCCGGGAAGGTTGGACTTCTGTATTGCTCCGCCGAGGCTAACTCCCAGTACCAGGTGGATGTGGTTAAGGAAGCTCTGGAAGGACTTGGCTACACCTGTGAGTTCTACGCTTTCTCAGATTCCAACGACCTGGCTACCATCGCTACCAATGCTGCCGCTGACTGTGACGTGATCTACGTTCCCACCGACAACACCGTGGCTTCCAACACCGAGATTCTGGATAATATCTGCCGTCCGGCGAAGGTTCCGGTAATCGCGGGTGAGGAAGGAATCTGCGCCGGCTGCGGCGTGGCGACTCTGTCCATCAGCTATTATGATTTGGGCGTAGGCACCGGCAACATGGCTGTAAAGATTCTGACCGGCGAGTCCGACATTTCCGAGATGCCTATCGAGTACGCTCCTCAGTTCACCAAGAAGTACAACAAGACGATCTGCGATGAGCTGGGTATCACCGTTCCTGATGATTATGAGGCCATCGAGGAGTAATCATGAATAGTTCACAGCGGGTCGGAGTATTCCGCCCGCTGTGTTTTTTACAAGGGCCGCGCCGCGGACGGCAGGCCGGTTGTATGACGCTGCGTAATACGAGGATTTACAAAAAGGGGAAACAAGTATGTTAAATATGTTTACCATCGGCGAACTGACGAAACTGTTTAACGCTCTGCCGGGGGCGGTGGCGCAGGGCCTGATCTGGGGGATCATGGCAATCGGCGTTTATATCACGTACCGGGTTCTCGATATCGCGGACCTGACGGTAGACGGTTCTCTGGGAACCGGAGGCGCTGTCTGTATTATGCTGATGCTTTCCGGTCATAGTGTGTGGGTGGCTATGCTGGGGGCTCTTCTGGCCGGTATGCTGGCCGGTATGATTACGGGAATTCTTCATACATTTATGGGTATCCCGGCAATTCTTTCCGGTATTCTGACACAGCTCGGCCTGTATTCTGTGAATCTGAAAATAATGGGAAAGGCGAACCAGGCCATCAATGTGGATAAATTCAATCTGTTGGTGTCCCTGCGTTTTATTCGCAATGTCCCTGTTTATAAAAATACGATATTGATTGTGGCTGTTATCGTTCTGATACTGATTGTGCTGCTGTACTGGTTCTTCGGTACGGAGCTGGGATGTTCCTTGCGGGCTACAGGCTGCAACGACCGGATGGCCAGGGCCCAGGGCATCAATACGGATTTCTGCCGCGTGCTTGGACTGATGATCTCTAACGGACTGGTAGCTTTTTCCGGAGCCCTTCTGTCTCAGTATCAGGGGTTCGCGGACATTAATATGGGCCGCGGCGCTATCGTAATCGGCCTGGCGGCGGTGATCATCGGCGAAGCCCTGTTCGGAAAGATTTTCCATAACTTCGCTTTGCTTCTGGTCAGCGTAGGGCTGGGTTCCATCGTATATTATCTGGTGTATCAGGTGGTGATCTGGCGCGGCATTGACACTGACCTTCTGAAGATTTTGTCAGCCGTGGTGGTGGCCATCTTCCTGGCGATTCCTTACTGGAAGAGCAAGTATTTTACAAAACCCGTGAAGAAGGGAGGAAATAACTGATGCTGGAGATTAAAGGTATTTCCAAAACTTTCAATGTAGGCACGGTCAATGAGAAGCAGGCTTTGAACAACTTAAGCCTTACTCTGGAGGATGGTGATTTCTGTACGGTTATCGGCGGCAACGGAGCCGGTAAATCCACTATGTTGAACGCCATTGCAGGCGTGTGGCCGGTGGATGAAGGGCAGATTATTATCGACGGCACCGATGTAACTAAGCTGCCGGAGTATAAGCGGGCTGCGTTTTTGGGACGGGTGTTCCAGGATCCCATGAACGGCACGGCGGCGACCATGGGGATTGAGGAGAACCTTGCCCTGGCGTTGAGAAGAGGCAGCCGCAGGACACTGAAATCCGGCATTCGTAATGAGGAGCGGAAATTATACCGGGAGATGCTGTCCAAGCTGGGACTGGGTCTGGAAACCCGGCTGACTTCCAAGGTGGGGCTTCTGTCCGGCGGCCAGAGACAGGCCCTGACGCTTCTGATGGCTACGCTGGAGCGGCCTAAACTGCTGCTTCTGGATGAGCATACGGCGGCCCTGGATCCCAAGACGGCCAAGAAAGTGCTGGAGCTGACCCAGGAGTTTGTGGAAGAGCAGAAGCTGACAGCTCTGATGGTAACACACAACATGAAGGACGCTATTGCCATGGGCAACCGTCTGATCATGATGCATGAAGGTCGGATCATCTACAATGTGTCCGGCGAGGAGAAAAAGAAACTGAAGGTTAATGATCTTCTTCAGAAGTTTGGAGAGGCCAGCGGCGGAGAATTTGCCAATGACCGTATGATGCTGGCCAATTAAAACAGAATTTGGGAGATACCTGCGGCGGCTGTGAGGATTCACGACCGCCGCTTTTTTTGTAAGATTTTCTTCAAAATTTTTCAGAGAAACTTCGGATTTCTCAATAAAATAGTTTGTTTCTTCAGGGATTTGTTTTAATTCGTTACAGAATCGTTCGGAACCATAAGGGAATGGTAAAGTCTTCCTGAAAAAAATCTGCTACAATTATTCTCAGGTAAGGGGAAGAA
This sequence comes from uncultured Lachnospiraceae bacterium, assembly GCA_947588855.1. Taxonomy (GTDB): domain Bacteria; phylum Bacillota; class Clostridia; order Lachnospirales; family Lachnospiraceae; genus UBA3402. The sequence continues at coordinate 1,023 of CANQBN010000059.1, read as the reverse complement.
GCATTGATTGGGAATTGCCGGCAGGCAAGCCGGAAACGGCGCGGCGGCAGAAAAGGAGGACATTATGATTTGGAAATTTTTCAGGACCGCGATTCTTACGACAGCGGCTGTCGTATTTTGTTTTGGATTTATAGTTGCCGGAAAAGGCTATGATATTTATCAGGAGGCCCTGGAGGAGACAAGCCTTCAGGAGATGGTGGAGGATATCCAGTCCAGAGAGGGATATACGGAATATGAAGAACTGCCTGAGGATTATGTAGACGCTGTGGTGGCGGTGGAGGATAAGCGGTTTTTCAGCCATTTCGGGCTGGATCCTATCGCTATCTGCAGAGCGGTTGTAAATGATCTGCGGGCGGGGGCCTTCGTGGAAGGAGGCAGCACTATCACCCAGCAGCTGGCCAAGAACCTGTGCTTTAACCAGGATAAGGAATTGACCAGGAAAGCGGCGGAGGCATTTCTGGCCCTGGATCTGGAGAAGAATTACAGTAAGGAAGAGATCTTTGAACTGTATGTGAACAGCATTTATTTCGGGGATGGATATTATGACGTGGCTTCCGCCAGCAGAGGATATTTCGGCAAAGAACCGGAAGAAATGAGCGAGTATGAAAGCACCCTTCTGGCCGGGATTCCCAACGCGCCTTCTGTATATGCGCCTACCAAGAATCCGCACCTGGCAGCCAGACGTCAGATGCAGGTTATAAGGAGAATGGCAGCCTGCGGTTATTTTTCGGACGAGGAGACAGAGGCAGTCCAGGAGACGGTAGCGGAGACGATGGCAGCTTTAGCAGCTGCAAATTGAATATAATCCGTGACGGAAAGCAACAGCTTGACAGGGAGAGAAGGAGAACTTACAATAAAATATAGTGGGATGGGCTGGTGCAGAGATATTCACTGCGGCAATTCTGCATCAGCCCCTATCTGTAATTGTTTTTGATGTCTGAATTACATTATATAACTTCTCGGAATCTCAATGAATGAGATTCCAACCGAAAATTGACAACTGAATATCGTGCAGGGAGAGAA
>CANQBN010000058.1 GCA_947588855.1 uncultured Lachnospiraceae bacterium | reverse complement strand
GGCGCCCTGAAGAGCCTGGCGAACCAGGAGGGCTACGAGAGCTTCGTAGTACCGGATGATGTGGGCGGCCGTTTCTCCGTACTTACGGCGGTAGGACTCCTTCCCATCGCAGTCAGCGGAGCGGATATCGACAAGCTGATGGAGGGCGCGGCCTACGGACGCGAGAAAGCTCTGAACGCTCCCTATGAGGAGAATGCGGCGGTTCTGTACGCGGCGATTCGCAATATTCTTCTGAGAAAAGGAAAACAGGTTGAGATTGTAGCCAACTACGAGCCCAGTCTTCACTATATTTCCGAATGGTGGAAGCAGCTTTACGGCGAGAGCGAGGGCAAGGATCAGAAGGGTATCTTCCCGGCAGCCGTAGATCTGACCACCGACCTGCACTCTATGGGACAGTTTATACAGGACGGCGCCCGTATTATGTTTGAGACGGTGATCAATGTGGAAGAGTCTCAGGCTGAAGTGGTTCTGAAGAAAGAAGAGATTGATACGGACGGCATGAATTACCTGGCGGGTAAGACCGTGGATTTCGTCAACAAGAGCGCTATGAACGGCACCATTCTGGCCCACACGGACGGCCATGTGCCCAACCTGAAGGTGAATGTACCTGCGCAGGACGAATACTGCCTCGGTCAGCTGTTCTATTTCTTTGAATTTGCCTGTGGCGTCAGCGGATATCTGCTGGGAGTGAATCCTTTCAATCAGCCCGGAGTGGAGAGCTATAAGAAGAATATGTTCGCTCTTCTTGGCAAGCCCGGCTATGAGGAAGCGCGGGAGAATCTGATGAAGAGGCTGTAGGATTTTAAAACAGAATATCCGGTATGGAGGGGAAGCCCGAAGGCTTTTTTCCGTACTGAACATGAAAACGGCCCTGCCTGACATAGATCAGACAGGGCCGTATCCGTTGAGTATCATCAGCCTTTCACACTGTCCGGAATTCCCTTGTATTCGGATTTGCCGAACCCGAGGATCATGGTAAAGATCGGCTCCAGGAAGAGCAGGCCGATGGCAAAGCCATTGCCGTGTCCAAAGGCTTTGGACATCCGTATGGCCTTCAGAATGCTGATAACTGTGGTGGCGATAGTTGCCGCAAAAGAGATCACAGCCAGGACAGTATTCTGGCTCTGGCTTGTGTAACCGCTGATAACAGTGCAGACAGCCGTAATCCAGAAGATGCTGCCGTTCCAGCAGATCGCATAGGAAGTATACGTGTTCAGGAACGGAATCCATGCCTTCCAACCGGCTTCTCCGGCCTTGGCGAACAGCTTCATGTTAGCGATGGCGTAAAGTACATACCATGCAATAACAGCGACAATAATAACAGCCATGAATGCACCTAAAAAAGCAACAACGCTCTCATCCATAATCTCATTCCCCTTTCTTTATAAAAAGATATTGTTATTCTACTCCTGAAAAAGAAAAATGTCAAATTTTCGCGGGATTTTTATCAAATTTTACAAAATTTAATCCTCTGCCATGTCGCCTGGGCGGAAACCTGTTACCGGGATCATTCTTCGATTACCTGGATCTCCAGATAGTCAAAGCTGATATGCTCAATAAAATTGTCCTGGCGGAATCGGGTTCTGGACAGACGCTGGAATTCTTTTACGTTGGCATCCAGCCATATGGGTTTACCCAAATCAAAAGCGTAACAGATGTCTTCCAGCGCCTGAAATACCATCTGCGTTCTGGATAAACTGTAATCGTTGATGGCGATAGTTGTGTCCTTTATAATATTGTTATTTTTGAAGAGCTTTCCCCACATGCGGAACATATCTGTCCTCCCGCGGTTTCGATTTGAGGCTACCATATCATTTTGATGAAAGAATGTCAAGCAGCGTTTCCTGAGCGGCATAAGAAAACAGAAATACGGAGCGGTTGTTTCCGCATAATCCGGTATCCCTTTGTCTATAATAAAAATAAGAATTGTAAGGTCAGGAGACATGCATGGAAACAAGGCAAAGAAAAGCTTTCTCAGCAGGGAGAGAGCTTTATTATTATGATACGGAACGGGAATTTGAATCGGCAAAACTGGCGGCCCGGCTGTATTTAATGATCAGGGAGGAGATGAAGAGCAGAAACAAGGGACATATTCTGATTTTGTGTATAGGAACGGACAGGTCAACAGGAGACAGTCTGGGGCCGCTGATCGGTTATCATCTGCGCCGCCGTCATTTAAAGTATATTCAGGTACTGGGAACGCTGAGTCAGCCGGTTCACGCTATGAATCTGGAAGAAACCCTGAAGCTTTTGCGGCAGTATTATCCTGATTATCTTGTGGTGGCCGTCGATGCTTCCGTTGGAACAGATACGCGTGTGGGATGCGTTACACTGGGAAGGGGCGCGATTCGTCCGGGGTTGGGAGTCAGTAAAGAACTGGATCCGGTGGGAGATCTGTTTATCACGGGTATTGTCAGCAGCTGCGGGAGTTTTGATCCGCTCATGCTTCAGAGTATTCGTCTGAATATTGTTATGCAAATGGCTGAATGTGTTTGTGAAAGCATTTGTCTTGTCGAAAAATTATGGGAATCTGCGGCGCCGGTTTGACATATTTTGCGTTGGCTTCATGTTATGATGCATCAGATAGTACTAGGAAGCGAGGTGGGCTTATGGGAGAACTGTATAATCCATATCCGAAACTGCCCAGAAATATCCGGCAGATCGGAGAACGTGATCAGTCGATAAGACTGTACATGGAAGATTATGTCAATACGTATCTGAAAAGATTGTTCCCTAAAGGCGGACAAGACCTGAGAGTCGGCGTTCTTCTGGGAACATCGGAAGAACATGAGGGAATTCCATATCTGTTTGTAGACGGCGCCATGGAGATAGAGGACGTGACCGAAGCCGGGGAAAAAGTGGAATTTTCGGAGATAGCCTGGAAAAAAACGTATCAGACGATTGAACAGATGTTTCCCAAACGGGTTATTATGGGATGGTTTCTCTGCGGGGGTCCCGGAAGTACGCTGAGTCCGCTGAATTACTGGAAGCAGCATAGCCAGTACTTTGCAGGGAAAAATCAGCTGATGTATTTAAACTGCAGTCTGGATGGAGAAGAAGCGGCTTATGTAGCGTCAGAAAATGGATTTTATCGGCTGCGGGGATACAGTATTTACTATGAACGGAACCAGATGATGCAGGATTATATGATATTGAGAAAAGATGTACGCCGCGTAGAGTCAGGTACGGGGGATCCTGTGATCAGGGATTTCCGCCAGCGGATGGAAGAAAATAAAAATCAGGTTACGGCCAGAAGAAGCGCCATGCGGGTTCTCAGCGGTCTGTGCATGGCGCTGACGGTTGTTCTGCTTGCCGGAGGGGTTACTATGATAGGTAATTATCGGCGGATGAGAGAGATGGAGGCGGTGATTGCTTCCGTACTTCCCGTGGAGGATAGAGAGACCGAGCCGGCGGATGACCAACAGGAGACCATGGTAGTTTTGGAGGCGCCCGGCGGTCTTCAGATGGAGAAGGAAACAGCAGGTCAGGAAGATCATACGCCGCAGAAGGCCGTGGAAGAGACGGAAGCGGTTCCGGAAGAATCGTCTTATGAAGACGACCCGGAACAGGACGTGGATGATGAAGCCTCGCATCAGGTTTTGGCAGGTCAGACTGTGCACCAGGTGCAGGAAGGAGAGACTTTATATGGAATCTGCCTTGAAATCTATGGGAACGGAAATCTTCTGGATGAGATCTGTCAGATAAACGGCCTGGAGGATGAAAATAAGATTATCGCGGGACAGAATTTGATTCTTCCTTAGTCAGAGATTTTGTGCTATACTTCATAGTGAAAGCGTGCAATGGGAGAACCAATGATGAGCGATATAAACAGAGAGTTTAAAAAGAACCAGCTGCGCAGCAGGATCATTACTACCGAAGACCTGGGACGGACCGGTCAGACCGGAGCGGCTGGAGATAATACAGGCGGCCTGGATTCATCCCTGAGCAATTTTAAAAGACTCAGACCGGCAGACGCTCCTACGAACGAAGAATTGGCGGAGCGGCCCATTCAGAGAGCGCATCGGAAAGTCCTTCGCCGGAGAGCGGTTATTATTATTGTTTTGCTGGCGCTGCTTTTAGGCGCGCTGGGAGGGATTTACTGGTATCAGAGATTTTTCCGGTTTGAGAACACGACGGTAGTGTGGGAACGGCAGTTTGACAGGACGGAAGAAGGGTATTCCGCGTATGTTCGTTATGGGGATAATCTTCTTAAGTACAGCCGCGATGGGGCGTCCTATATCGATGGTTCCGGTAACGATGTATGGATACAGAGTTATGAGATGAACAACCCTATTGTTGCGGTAAGCGGTGATTACGCGGCGATTGCCGATCAACAGGGCAATGATATCTATATATGCAGTGTCAGCGGACTTCAGGGCATTGCCACTACAGTGCTTCCTATTTCAAAGGTGTCCGTTTCTTCCAGAGGAATGGTAGCGGCGATACTGGAGGATAAAACTTCTACTGAGATTAACTATTTCCAGCAGGATGGAACGGAGATGGAGATCTACATACGCGGCCTTCTGGAAAGTGATGGAAACCAGGATGACTGGGGGATCGGATATTCGCTGGATGTTGATTTGTCACCTGACGGCAACATGCTGATGGGATCTTATTTTTCTGTTCAGGGAGGACAGCTGCGGAACCGGGTGGCATTCTATAATTTTTCTGAAGTCGGGAAAAACGCCTTGAATCGATTGGTAGGGGGATTTCATGAGATCTATGAAAACAGCATGGTAGCCAGAGTGGCATATTTGAATGATACATATTCTGTAGCGTTTGCGGATAACAGTCTGTCGTTCTACAGTTCCAAAGACGAGATGTCTCCGGAGATGGTCAAGCTGGTTCCTATAGAGGAAGAAATCTGCAGCGTATTCTATGATGATGAGTATGTAGGAATTATTGTTAACTCCGCGTCGGGCGAGTACGAATACCGGATGGATCTGTACCGGGCGGATGGCGGCCAGGTGTTTTCAAAGGGCTTCAATTATGAATATTCTCATGTGGATGTAGATGGCGGTATGGTATTTCTTTACAACCAGGATTCCTGCCGTGTTTATAACCGGTATGGGAATCTGAAATATGAAGGAACTTTTGATTATCAGGTGGACAAGATTACGAGAGGCCGGCTGCCCAATGAGATCATTGTCACTGGTCCCCAGATAATGCAGAAAATCATGATGCACTAGAGAAAAGGAGAAACGGCTATGGGAAAGAAATGTATTGGAGTGGATGTAGGCGGAACGACAGTGAAGCTCGGTCTGTTTGAGGAGAACGGAGATCTTGTCAGGAAGTGGGAGATCCCTACCAGGAGCGAGAATCACGGAGCTGCTATTCTCAGCGACGTGGCGGTTTCTGTCAGAGAAGTGCTGAGAAGCGAAGGGGTGGAACTTTCTGAGGTAAGGGGCGTCGGAATCGGCGTTCCCGGTCCGGTAACTTCCGATGGACATGTGCCTCGCTGTGTGAATCTGGGATGGGGGAGCTGTTATCCCGGACAGGAACTTAGCGCCATGCTGGATGGAATTCCCGTGAAATGCGCCAATGATGCCAATGTGGCTGCTCTCGGAGAGATGTGGCAGGGAGGCGGAAAGGGCTACAAAGATATTGTGATGATTACTCTTGGCACAGGCGTAGGCGGCGGAGTCGTTATCGATGAGAGGATCATAGCGGGAAAGCATGGGCTGGGAGGAGAAATTGGTCATATGCATGTCCGTGAAGGTGAAACAGAGCGGTGCAACTGCGGCGGTATGGGGTGCCTGGAGCAGACTGCATCTGCGACGGGAATTGCCAGGGAAGCCAGAAAATTTATGGCGGGCTCAAAAAGGCCGTCTGTTTTGCGTGAGTTTGGGGATAACGTGACAGCCAAGGACGTATTGGACGCGGCTAAGGCAGGCGATAAGATTGCCCTGGAGGTCATGGATATTGTAGGACATTATCTGGGCGTGGCTCTGGCGGCGGTAGCCCAGACGGTGGATCCGGAGATATTTGTCATCGGCGGCGGCGTGTCCAAAGCGGGGCAGTATCTGATCGATCTGATTCAGGAACATTACGAGAAGAGTCTTACGCTTTCTGATTATCGGCCCGTCATCGGTCTTGCGAAACTGGGCAATGACGCCGGAATCTACGGTTCAGCCCGGCTCGTGCTGGACTGATGACAGGATCTGCGGCCCGACCGGCGACGAACTGGCAGGTGGGAGACGGCAGGCTGATGTATAAACTGGCCGGACGGAGGATAGGCGTGGACAAAAAGAATCTTGGAATTGTAAATCGGAGGATATATTCGTGGCAGAATACAATAAGAAAAAGACGATTGTGATTGGACATAAGAATCCGGATACGGATTCCATCTGTTCCGCCATCTGTTACGCGGCGCTTAAACGGAAAGTGACAGGCGAAGATGTGGAGCCTGCCAGGGCCGGACACCTGAATGAGGAGACGCAGTTTGTGCTCCGGTATTTCGGCGTGGAAAAGCCCATGAGAGTGCGCCATGTTCGGACAGAGGTGCGGGACATTGATATTCGTCAGGTTCCCGGCGTCAGCAGGGATATTTCTCTGAAAAGCGCATGGAATATCATGCAGAAGGACAGTCTGGTGACGCTTCCGGCGGTTACGCCGGACGGGATGCTGGATGGGCTGATTACGGTCAGCGACATTGCCAAGACATACCTGGATGTGTTGGACAGCAGTATTTTATCTAAAGCCAATACCAGATATTCCAATATTATTGAGACGCTGGAAGGCCTTTTGCTGGTAGGCGATGAGAACGCTTATTTTTCTGAGGGAAAAGTATTGATTGCTGCGGCCAACCCTGATATGATGGAATACTACATAAGTAAGAATGATCTGGTGATTCTGGGCAACCGCTATGAGTCCCAGCTGTGCGCCATCGAGATGGAAGCGGCCTGTATCATTGTCTGTGAAGGGGCCGCAGTTTCCATGACCATCAAGAAGCTGGCTCAGGAGCATGGCTGTACAGTAATCACCACTCCCTACGATGCCTACACGGCGGCTCGTCTCATTAACCAGAGCATGCCTATTGGGTATTTTATGAAATGCGACCACCTGATCACCTTCCAGGAAACAGATGTGGTGGATGAGATCAAGGACGTAATGACCAGCAAGCGTCACCGCGATTTCCCCATTCTGGATCAGGACGGCAAGTACAAGGGTATGATTTCCCGAAGAAATCTCCTGGGCGCCAGGGGAAAATCCGTGATCCTGGTGGACCATAACGAAAGGTCCCAGGCAGTAGACGGTATTGAAAACGCCAGGATTCGGGAGATCATCGATCATCACAGACTGGGACCCATCGAGACCATCGGACCGGTGTATTTCCGAAATCAGCCTCTGGGCTGCACGGCTACCATCGTCTATCAGATGTATCAGGAGAACGGCGTGGAAGTGGACCGGACGACGGCAGGCCTTTTGTGCAGCGCCATTCTGTCAGATACCCTTCTGTTCCGGTCTCCGACCTGCACGTCTGTTGACAAGCAGGCAGCTCTGGAACTGGCTGAGATTGCCGGGATCGAGGTGGAGGCGTACGCCACGGAGATGTTCTCCGCGGCCAGTAATTTTGCCAGCAAGACAGAAGAGGATATTCTGTATCAGGATTTCAAGCTGTTTACGGCAGGCAAAGTGTCTCTGGGCGTCGGCCAGGTTAATTCTTTAAGCGGTTCTGAACTGGAAGAGTTGGAGAAGCGGATGCTTCCATATCTGATCTCGGAGAGAAAGTCCAGGGGACTGGATATGATCTTCCTGATGCTGACCAATATATTGACGGAATCCACGGTGCTTCTGTGCGACGGACAGGGGGCGGAGCGGATGATTCAGGATGCTTTCCAGCTGGAGGAGGACGGAAAGCCGAACTGGGTGCTGCTGCCCGGCGTGGTGTCCAGGAAGAAGCAGCTGGTTCCGGCTATCATGGTTGCGCTGGAAGGGTAACCGGACAGAGTCAGAAGAAGGGCGGCGGAAGGCAGCGGCGGCAAAAAGAAGCTGCGGAAGAAGAGAACTCTGCGGCAGAAGGAACAAAGGAGAGAAGAAACATGACATTTATCTACCCGGCGGTGTTTGTGCCGCACGAACATGATAAGGGATATCGCGCATATTTTCCGGATCTGGAGTGCTGCGAGGCGGACGGGCCGGATCTGGAGGATACGCTTGAGAATATCCGCGATGCCGCTTACAACTGGATAGCGGCGGAGCTGGAGGAAGACGATCCGGAGATGCCGGAAGTGTCCCATGAGACGGAAATCACACTGCCGGCCGGCGGTTTTATCCGGCAGATCATGGTGACAGTAAAGCTTCTGCCGGATTATGACTGAGGAGGCAGCTTATGGCAAAACAGCATTGGAAACCAGGCAATCTGCTGTATCCTCTTCCGGTAGTTATGGTCAGTTGTCAGCGAGAAGGAGAACGGCCCAACATTATCACGCTGGCATGGGCAGGAACGGTCTGTTCCGATCCGCCCATGGTATCTGTTTCCATACGGAAGGAACGCTATTCCCATGCGATTGTGAAGGAGACCGGGGAGTTTGTCATCAATCTGGTGACGAAGGATCTGACTTATGCTACCGACTACTGCGGAGTCCGTTCCGGCCGGGATGTGGACAAATATAAGGAGATGCATTTGATGCCGCTGCCGTCTGAGACGGTGAAAGCGCCCGGCATCGCGGAAAGTCCTGTGAACCTGGAGTGCAAAGTTAAGCAGGTGTTGGAACTGGGAAGCCATGATATGTTTGTGGCGGAGATTACAGGCGTTACCGTAGAGGATTCCTACATCGATGAAAAGGGCAAATTCCATCTGAACGATACGGATCTGACTGCTTATTCCCACGGCGAGTATTTCAGTTTGGGGAAGAAATTGGGAAAGTTCGGCTACTCGGTGGAGAAGAAGAGATAAAACAACTGGGGACGTGTCCATGATGACAGGAGAACTGACAGAAGATATGGAGGGCCGGGGCAGCAGCATCATCCTTATAGGTATGCCGGCTTCCGGCAAAAGTATGGTAGGAGTACTGCTGGCCAAACGGCTGGGGTATTCGTTTGTGGATACGGATCTTGTGATCCAGCAGAAGGAGAAACGTCTTCTGCGGGAGATCATCGCCCGGGAAGGGCTGGATGGATTTCTTGAAATTGAGAACCGGATCAATGCGGATATCCATGCGGAGAGGTCAGTGATCGCGCCTGGCGGCAGCGCCGTCTATGGCCGGGAGGCCATGGAGCATTTTAAATCTATGGGCATCATTGTCTATCTGAAGGTAAGCTATGAGGATCTGAAGGAGCGGGTAGGCGATCTTGGGATGCGGGGAGTGGCCGTGCGCGAGGGCATGACCTTTTATGATCTGTATAAGGAGCGTGTTCCATATTACGAGAAATACGCGGATATCACCGTGGACGAGACAGGGAAATCCGCGGGAGAAGTGGTGGAAGAGCTGGAAAGGCTTCTTTCGGATATAGAACTTTAACAGATAAAATCTTATATTCCGCCTATGAAATATAGGCGGAACGTACAGAGGAGGGTTTGATCATGAAACGATTAATGGCAATCGGAGAAGCGCTTATTGACTGGATACCGGCAGAATCCGGCAGACCGATTAAAAATGTCAGTGCATTTCAGCCTAAAGTAGGCGGGGCGCCTGCCAATGTAGTGGGCGCGTATGTGAAGCTGGGAGGCACGGGAGCGATGATCACCCAGCTGGGCGACGATCCCTTTGGAGACAAGATTGTGGATGAGTTGGTCAGCTGCGGAATCGACTGCAGTTTTATAAAGCGTACGGACAAAGCCAACACTTCCCTGGCATTTGTGGCCCTGAAGGAAGACGGCAACCGCGAGTTTTCTTTCTATCGGAAACCGGGAGCGGATATGCTGATGGACCCTGCCGACGTGAAAGACGAGTGGTTTGAGGACGCGTTTGCTCTCCATTTCTGCTCTGTGTCTTTGGGAGACTGGCCTATGAAGGACGCTCACAAGAAAGCAATTGAGGGGGCCAAGAAGGCCGGAGCTTTGATCAGCTTCGATCCCAATCTGCGCCTGGCTCTGTGGGACAGCGAGGAAGCGCTTAAGAAGGTAGTCCGGGAGTTCGCGCCCATGGCTCATGTGCTGAAAGTGTCCGATGAGGAACTGGAATTCATCACCGGCAAGACAGATATCCGGGACGCACTGCCTCAGCTTCTGGCAGGCGACACAAAGATGGTGATCTATACCAAGGGTCCTGACGGCGCGGAGTGCTATACCAGAACTGCCAGCGGAGCCGCGGCAAGCAAGAAGGTGACGGCGGTGGACACCACCGGCGCGGGAGACGGCTTTATCGGCTCTTTCCTCTTCTGCCTGTCAAGGAACGGCGTTACGGCAGATAATATTGAGAGTCTGACCAGGGAAAAGCTGGAAGAATATCTGGCTTTTGCCAACAAATTCAGCGGAATCAGCGTGACTAAGGCAGGCGCGATAGCTTCATATCCTACGCTTGAGGAGATGCTTCGTTAAAGGGAAGTCAGGCAGTACCGCAGGAAAACTAAAACGGCGGTGCCGGATTTAGAAAGAGGTGACACGCATGCCGGAACAGATTCCCGGCTTTTTGCGTCAGATGCTGGTCGGACAGTATGGTCAGGATACTGCGGCCAGAATCATGGAAGGATATGCCGCAAGGCGGCCGGTGACGCTGCGGATTAATACGCTGAAAACAAACGCAGCTGCTGTGAGAAGAAAACTTGAAACAGCCGGAATCGGATATGAAACCGTACACTGGAATCAGGATGCGCTGGTTTTGCAGGGGGTACGAGAACCGGAGATCCGCAGTCTGGATGTTTATGAAAATGGCTGGATCTACCTTCAAAGCCTTTCTTCCATGATTCCGCCAGTTCTTTTGGAGCCTAAGCTTAAGGAATGCATTCTGGATATGGCGGCGGCACCCGGAGGAAAAACAACTCAGCTGGCAGCTTTATCAGGCGGACAGGCGCAGATTACGGCATGCGAAAAAAATTTTGCAAGAACGCAGAGACTTCGTTATAATCTGGAGAAACAGGGCGCTTCAGGCGTTCTTGTGATGAATGAGGACGCGCGGAAGCTGGATTCGTTTTTCTCATTCGACAAGATCCTGCTGGATGCACCCTGCAGCGGAAGCGGAACCCTGCAGATACCGTTTGCCGGAAAAAATGAAATTACGGTGGAGCTGATCAGCCGGTCCGCGAAAACTCAGGCTGCGCTTCTTAAAAAGGCTCTGGAATTGCTAAAGCCGGGACACGAGATGGTTTATTCTACCTGCTCTGTCTTGCGGGAAGAAAATGAGCAGGTGTTAAAGAAGGTTCTTTCGGGTACAAAGGCTGAGATTATTCCTGTAGAGCATCCCATGAAGGAAGAGATTCCTCTTCTGCCCACAGAGATTCAGGGAACCATGTGCATTTGTCCGACAGATCTGTATGAAGGGTTTTTCGTGGCGAAGATAAGAAGATTGTAACAGGAGTAAAGATACATATGAGCCTTAGCTTACTGAAAAAAGTCATTGTGAAAACAATTCCGGTCATGACCGGGTATTTGGTGCTGGGAATGGGTTTCGGAATACTGCTTGAGAGCAATGGTTTCGGGATAGGGTGGGCGCTTGCCATGAGCGTGTTTATTTATGCCGGTTCCATGCAGTATCTCGGGGTCAGCCTGATGGCGTCAGGCGCATCGGTGATTTCGACTGCGCTGGCTACTTTGATGGTTAATGCCAGACATCTGTTTTACGGTATTTCCATGATAGAAAAATACAAGGATGCGGGCAAAAAGCGTCCATATCTGATATTTGCGCTGACGGATGAGACTTATTCGCTGATCTGTAATGACGATGGTCCGGAAGATGCCGATCCGCATCTTTATTATTTTCTTATCTCCATGTTTGATCAGATATACTGGATTATCGGAAGTTTGACAGGAGCGTGGCTCGGAGCGAGACTGACCTTCGATACCACGGGAATTGACTTTGCCATGACGGCGCTGTTTGTGACTGTATTTGTGGAACAATGGCTCACCACCAAGAAACATTTGCCGGCAATAGCGGGAGTAATGATCACTGTAATCTGCCTGATTTTCTTTGGCAGCGAGTTGTTTTTGATTCCTTCCATGGTGCTGATACTTTTGTTTTTGTCATTGGGAAGGAAAGCGCTGGAGAAGGGGGAGCATGATTATGAGTGATATTCATACGATAATATTGATTGCCGTTATGGCAGCGGTAACGGCGTTTCTCAGATTTCTTCCCTTTTGTCTGCTGAACGGCAGGAGAAAGACCCCGGAATATGTCGCGTATCTGGGTAAAGTTCTTCCTTACGCGATCATGGGAATGCTGGTGGTTTACTGTCTGAGAGGAGTTACGCCGCTTACCTGGCCGCATGGTCTTCCGGAATTTCTGGCTATAGCCGCGGTAGCGGTTCTTCATCTGTGGAAAAGGAATACGCTGATCAGCATTGCGGGGGGAACCGTATGTTATATGTTTTTGATTCAATTTGTGTTTCGGTGAGAAGCGGAGTCTTATGATGGATTAAACACAGCGCTTCGGACGATTTTTACAAATTCTCTGGTGTAGTGGGACACATAGCTTCCCTTACGAAAAGCGGCTACAAAATCGGATGTCATTTTCGGCTCGCCAAAGCTGTAGCAGTCGATGGGCTGATTTTTTACCCGGTGCAGCAGGTGAGTTTCAAAAATGAAAGCAATTCCGTAGCCTACAGATACTAATTCCATAATGGCGGGCAGACTTCCCGTGTAAAGAACATTCTCCAGCTGGATTCCATGGTCCCGCAGATAATTATCTATAATCTGCCGCGTCCGATGTTCCGGCTTCATCATTACGACGCGTTCGTTCTTTAGAAGATTCACATCCAGCTTAGGAAATCTGCTGGCCGGATTGGAGACCGCATAGCGGCTGATGGGATGATTTCTGCAGGTACAGATCAGAAGCTCTTCTTCTCTCAAAGTTTCATATTCAATCAAAGGATTCATCACACTGGGTTTGCTGTAAAACGCCACTTCAACCTGACCGTCCAGAAGCCGGCGGTCGTTTTCATCGGAAGAGCCCTCAAAGATGTTGACTTTTACGTTGGGATATTGTTCCTGAAAAGCAGGAAGAGTTCGAGGCAGCATATAGTTGCCCCGCATGTTGGCAAAGGCCACGTTCAGTACGCCTACGTCCCGTTTGATGATGTCTGCCAGTTCCGCATCCAGATCGCTTTTAATCTGAAGGATCTGGTTGGCTCGTTCCACATACCGTTCGCCTGCATAAGTGAGCATGTATTTGTGTCCAACCTTGCGGAAAAGCTTCAGCCCCAGTTCATCTTCCAGCGTAATGAGGAACTTGCTGAGGGTGGGCTGGCCCACATAGAGGGATTCAGCCGCCTTGGTAATATTCTGGTGCTTCGCAATCGCCAAAATGTAATTCAGTTCCCGGAAATCCATAGCGTCCTCCTTACGGATTACCCTTTGTTTGCAGCGATATGACACCGCGCAGCCGTCTGCTTCTTCTTATATCAATCATACCACATTTTTTTAATCAGTAAAATTCAAAAAAGCCATATATTCTATTCTTGATATGAATAGTTATATGGCTTCTTTTGCCAGCGTCAGGATTTGCCGCCAGCGTCTGGTCAGAAAATAAGCCAGCATGGCGACCATGCCAAAGGCGAAGCTGATGGGAAAGCTGGCCATCAGGTAGATTCCGCTGATATATTTGGAGATCAGATGCGCGGATGGAATTCTGACAAACCACAGCATCACGATATTGACGATAGTGGGATAGCGGACTACGCCGATTCCGTTGATATAGAAGATGATTCCATTGAATACGGCGTACATCCACATGGAAGGCAGCACTACGCGTATATACAGATTGGCCAGCTCTAAGACCTGCGTGTCTCTGGTAAAAAATCTCAGAAGAAAAGAGCTGCATGACAGGAATATGATTCCTCCGCAGAGTGTGACTGCCCCTGAGAACAGAGGAATCCGCAAAGCACCCTGCTTCAGCCGTACATAATTTTGGGCTCCCAGATTCTGACCGGAAAATGTAGTGGCAGCAGATGAGAAGGAGGAGATAGCGACATTGGCCATACCGGTAATCTTGGTAGCCACAGAACACGCTGCCATGAAGATGGAACCCTGCGCGTTGATCAGAGACTGCAGCAGGATATGACCTACCGAGTAGATGGAATTATTCAGGCCGAGAGGAAGTCCCACGGATATGATAGCTGCCAGCATAGCCCTGTCCAGACGGCGGGGCAGGAGCGAAAATTCCAATTCAGGATATTTCCTTTTGATATAAATGACGCTGAAGAACCAGGAGGCAAACATGGCGATGGATGTGGCCAGCGCTGCGCCAGCCACATCCATACCGAATCCAGCCACGAACAGCAGATCCAGTGCGATATTGACCAGGCAGGATATCAGAAGGAACAGAAGCGATGCCTGGCTGTCGCCGATGCCTCGCAGGATTCCGGCATTCATGTTGTACCCCATATTGCCCAGAGAACCCAGGAAAATAATGCGCAGGTAATCAACGGCATAATTCCAGGTGTCATCCGGAACCTGCATAAGGCGCAGCATGAACGGCCCCAGGAAAATACCCAGTATGGAAAGGGGAACTGCGCACAGATAGAGGAATGCAGTAGCTGTGTAGGTGACATTTTTCACATTTTCAATATCATGGCTGCCGGTATACTGGGACACCAAAATAGAGACCCCGGTACCCAGGCCCAGGAAAATGCACAAGAGGAATTCTACCGGCTGAGCGCTGGTTCCCACTGCTGCCAGGGACACGGAACCGCAGAAGTTGCCGATGATCAGAGTATCTACCGTGTTGTAAAGCTGTTGAAGAATATTGCCAATACAGATTGGAAGCGCAAACATCACTACCAACCGCATGATAGGGCCGGTGGTCATATCAAGTTTGCGTGAAGCATGCATGACAGGACCTGCTTTCTATATAAAATATTTGTTCTTATGTTCTTGTCAGGTTGCTTTGTCCACTATACTCCTCTTCCGGAGAAAAATCAATACATAAATCTTACGACGATTATAGGACCTTCTTCTGGATAATAAAAATCGGGTGCGGCATATGCCGCACCCGGTTGATGTCTTTTGAAACCCGAACGTTTGAGCTGCATTACAGCTGCGGACCTGCGGCAACCAGAGCTTTGCCGGCTTCGTTGGTCGTGTACTTGCCAAAGTTCTTGATGAATCTTTGAGCCAGGTCTTTCGCCTTAGTCTCCCACTCGGAGGGATCGGCGTAGGTGTCGCGGGGATCCAGAATGCCAGTGTCCACGCCCTTCAGCTCGGTGGGTACTTCGAAATTAAAGTACGGAATCTTCTTGGTGGGAGCGCCCTTGATGTCGCCATCCAGGATAGCGTCGATGATGCCGCGGGTGTCCTTGATGGAGATACGCTTGCCGGTGCCGTTCCAGCCGGTGTTCACCAGATAAGCCTTCGCTCCGTTCATCTCCATTCTCTTAACCAGCTCCTCTGCATATTTGGTGGGATGCAGCTCCAGGAATGCCTGGCCAAAGCAGGCGGAGAAGGTAGGAGTGGGTTCGGTGATGCCCCGCTCTGTACCGGCCAGCTTAGCTGTGAAGCCGGACAGGAAGTAGTACTGGGTCTGCTCCGGAGTCAGAATGGATACGGGCGGAAGTACGCCGAACGCATCTGCGGACAGGAAGATCACGTTCTCAGCGGCCGGAGCTGCGGAAACGGGACGTACGATCTTCTCAATGTGGTTGATGGGATAAGATACACGGGTATTCTCGGTTACGCTCTTGTCAGCGAAATCGATCTTGCCGTTCTCGTCCAGGGTAACATTCTCCAGCAGGGCGTCTCTCCGGATGGCGTTGTAGATATCCGGCTCGGATTCCTTGTCCAGATTGATAACCTTAGCGTAGCAGCCGCCCTCAAAGTTGAACACGCCGTTGTCGTCCCAGCCGTGCTCGTCGTCGCCGATCAGCAGACGCTTGGGATCGGTGGAAAGGG
>CANQBN010000057.1 GCA_947588855.1 uncultured Lachnospiraceae bacterium | reverse complement strand
CAAAGAAAGAATGGATCAATGAGCTGAACGTGTTCCCCGTTCCCGACGGCGACACCGGCACCAATATGACCATGACCATTATGTCTGCGGCCAGGGAGGTATCAGCGCTTGAGAATCCGACTATGGAGACGCTGGCGCGGGCCATCTCCTCCGGCTCTCTGAGAGGGGCCCGAGGCAACTCGGGCGTCATTCTGTCGCAGCTGTTCCGCGGATTTACCAAGGAGATCAAGACGGCGGACGTGATTACCACCACGATTCTGGCCAATGCCTTCGTCCGCGGTACGGAGACTGCCTATAAGGCGGTTATGAAGCCTAAGGAAGGCACGATCCTGACGGTCGCCAAGGGTATGGCGGATAAGGCCGTTGAGCTGGTGACAGAGACAGAGGATATTGTGGAATTCACCAGGAAGATCATTGAGCACGGCGATTATGTGCTGAGCCAGACGCCGGAGATGCTGCCGATCCTGAAGCAGGCCGGCGTGGTGGATTCCGGCGGCCAGGGTCTGATGCAGGTGATGAAGGGAGCTCTTGACGGACTTCTTGGCAAAGAGATTGACCTGTCCATCGATGGAGTTCAGTCTGCGTCTGAGCATCATGAGACTGTGTCCGTAGATACGGCGAATCTGGAGACAGCCAATATCCGATTCGGCTACTGCACCGAGTTCATCATCAATCTTGAGAAGAAGTATGACGAGGAAGAAGAGGAACATTTTAAGGGATTCCTGGAATCCATCGGAGATTCCATCGTGCTGGTATCTGATGATGAGATTGTGAAGGTTCACGTTCATACCAACGATCCCGGTCTTGCCATTCAGAAGGCCCTGACCTACGGTTCTCTGTCCAAGATGAAGATTGACAATATGCGGGAGGAACATAATGAGCGTCTGATCAAGGACGCGGAGAAGATTGCCGCCATGCAGAAGAAGGAGCGTGAGGCGGCCGCGGCGGATAAAGTCATGACCTCTGCGGCGGAAACGGTTCCCGAGGAGCGTAAACCCTATGGATTTATAGCGGTGTCCGTAGGCGAAGGCTTCGGCGAGATTTTCAGGGGGATCGGCGTGGATTATTTGATTGAGGGCGGTCAGACCATGAATCCCAGCACGGAAGATATGCTGAATGCCATTGACCATGTCAACGCGGATACCATTTACATCCTGCCCAACAACAGCAATATCATTCTGGCGGCGGAGCAGGCCTCTCATCTGGTGGAGGATAAGAAGATTGTGGTCCTTCCTTCCAGGACGGTTCCCCAGGGGATCACGGCCGTCATCAATTTTATTCCGGATCTGTCTCCTGAGGAGAATCTGGAGAATATGACCGAGGAGATGAAGAAGGTCAAGACCGGGGAGATTACTTACGCGGTACGCCATACGATCATTGAGGACAAGGAGATTCAGGAAGGGGATATCATGGGGTTGGGCGACCATGGAATTCTGGCCGTAGGCCAGTCTGTGGAGACCACGGCTCTGGAGACCCTGAAGAATATGCTGGATGAGGAATCCGAGCTGGTCAGCGTATACTACGGACAGGATATCAGCGATGAGGACGCGGAGCGGTTCCTTGAGAAGGTCCGGGCCGTCTGTCCTGACTGCGAGGTGGAGCTGAACAATGGAGGTCAGCCGATTTACTATTATCTCATATCCGTGGAGTAGCGGCAGAAAGCAGATTTTACAGCGGCTTGACGCTGTTTGGAACAATGACGGGGGGCGTTGCCGGAAGGCGGGACGCCCCCCGGCCGCGATATACCGGCTTGCAGGTGGAGGATTATGAACAATCAGGACGATATCCGCACCCTGAAGGGGGTGGGGGACAAATCGGGAAAACTATTTGAAAAGTTGGGCGTCTGCACGGTGGACGACCTGCTCCACTATTATCCCCGGGCATACCATGCTTATGAGGAGCCGGTGTCCATCGGAGATCTGGTTGAAGATCAGGTAGCGGCGGTGGCGGGAGTCCTGTCAAAGGATGCGTCGGTCCGCCGTTTCAGCCATATCCAGGTGATCACCGTGTCCCTGAAGGACGGTACGGGAAGCCTTCAGCTTACCTGGTACAACATGCCGTTTCTCCGAAATACCCTGCAGGCCGGAACCTGCCATGTGTTCTGCGGAAAGGTTGTGAAGAAAAACGGCAGGCTGACCATGGAGCAGCCGGAGATCTATTCCCGGGACGGATACCGTGAGATCATGACCACCATGCAGCCGGTCTACAGCCAGACCAGAGGGCTGGGCAACAAAGCTATTTCCAGGGCGGTGGCCCAGGCTCTGGATGTGCGGCAGATGGAGCGGGAGTATATGCCGGCGGAGCTTCGGAAAAAATATGAGCTGGCGGAGTACAATTTTGCCATTGAGCATATCCATTTCCCAAAGGATCAGCAGGAGCTGCTGTTTGCCAGGAAAAGACTGGTATTCGATGAGTTTTTCCTTTTTATTCTGGCGGTCCGGGGACTGAAGGAGAAGAGGGAGAACAAGAAAAGCGGTTGGGTTATGCGGCCGTCTCCTGAAGTGGACAGACTGAAGAACAGTCTGCCTTATCGTCTGACCGGAGCGCAGGAGAAAGTCCTCGGAGAAGTGGAGGCGGATCTGTGCGGCGGTCAGGTGATGAACCGGCTGATTCAGGGTGATGTGGGTTCCGGCAAGACCATTATCGCCGTGATAGCCCTTCTTCTTGCGGCTTACAATGGACTTCAGGGGGCGCTGATGGTGCCCACGGAAGTCCTTGCCAGACAGCACTACGAAAGTATTCAGGAGCTGTTCACGGCCCATGGGATTGATAAAACGCCGATTCTCATCACTGGTTCCATGACGGCAAAGGAAAAGCGTCTTGCTCAGGAAAAGGTGAAAAACCATGAGGCGGATATCATTATCGGCACCCACGCCCTGATTCAGGAGAAGGTGGTCTATGATAATCTGGCCCTTGTCATTACTGACGAACAGCATCGGTTCGGCGTGGGACAGAGAGAAATGCTGGGAGGAAAAGGCCATGAGCCCCATGTGCTTGTCATGAGCGCCACACCAATTCCCAGGACGCTGGCCATTATTCTCTATGGAGATCTGGATATCTCCATCATCGATGAGCTTCCAAAGAACCGGCTTCCTATCAAAAACTGCGTGGTAGATACCGGCTACCGGAAGAAGGCATATGAATTTATGGCGAAGCAGGTCGCTTCCGGCCGTCAGGCCTATGTGATCTGCCCTATGGTGGAGGCCAGCGAGATGATCGAGGCGGAGAATGTGCTGGATTATACAAAGGCTCTGAGGCAGGAGCTGCCGGGGATTTCCATTGAATATCTCCACGGAAAGATGAAGGGAAAAGAGAAGAACCAGATTATGGAGCGGTTTCTGGCCGGAGAGATTCAGATCCTGGTGTCCACCACCGTGATTGAGGTAGGGGTCAATGTACCCAACGCCACGGTGATGATGATCGAGAATGCAGAGCGGTTCGGCCTGGCCCAGCTTCACCAGCTGCGGGGCCGGGTGGGAAGAGGAGAGCATCAGTCCTACTGCATCATGGTCAACTGCGGCGACCAGGAGGGAACCCAGAAACGGCTGGATATTCTGAACCGTTCCAACGATGGTTTTTACATTGCTTCCGAAGATCTGAAGCTGCGGGGTCCGGGGGATATCTTTGGTATCAGGCAGAGCGGCGATATGGAGTTTAAGCTGGCGGATATTTTCACCGACGCGGATATTCTCAAGACCGTATCGGAGGAGGTGGATGCCCTTCTGGAGCAGGATCCTCATCTGGAGGCGGAGCCCAACCGGGAGCTGAGGCGGAGACTGGACGTCTATCTGGAGAAAAGCTACGGGAAGCTGAACCTGTGAGAATGCAGAAAATGCGGAAATCACAAACCGCGTATATGAGAAAATCTCTGTGCAAATGTCAGAACATCTGCACAGAGATCTTCGTTTTTACAGGGTTTCAGAGAAACGGCTTACTTACCGGCCATCTGCTTCTCCTGAGCCTCAATCATTTTCTTAACCATATAACCGCCGACAGAGCCGTTCTGAGCGGAGGTCAGGTTGCCGTTATAACCGTTGGTCAGCGGCACGCCAATCTCGCTGGCTACTTCCATTTTGAATTTGTCCATAGCCTCCTTGGCCTCAGGTACGTTGGTGGTATTAGAAGATTTGCTTGACATGTTTAAACGCCTCCTTCTCTCTAATGAGTTGTTTTGTGTTACAATCCTATTATGTCTTCCCGAAATAATATTACACTAGCATATTTTTGAAAATTTTCCAGTGACGCGGTTTTTTCCAATTAGCCAAAAAGCTCTTGTATAAAAAAGGTTTTTATATTATACTGGTGAGAAGAGGTGTATGAACAATGCGAGTGATAGCCGGAAGCGCCAGGCGGCTGCAGCTTAAGACGATTGAAGGGCTGGAGACCAGGCCCACTACGGATCGTATTAAAGAGACATTGTTTAATATGATTAATCCAAGGGTGGCGCGGTGCCGGTTCCTGGATTGCTTCAGCGGAAGCGGAGGCATTGGCATAGAGGCGCTCAGCCGGGGAGCCTCGGAAGCGGTTTTTATTGAAAAGTCTCCGAAGGCGGCAGAGTGTATCCGTCAGAATCTCAGGACGACGCGTCTTGAGGGGAAGGCCCGGATACTGAACTGCGATATTATGGCCGGACTTAAGCGGTTGGAGGGAAGCGGAGCTTTCGATATTATTTTTATGGATCCGCCTTACGACCACGAGTGGGAGAAACGAGCGCTGGAGTATCTTGAGTCTTCACGACTGGCAGATCAGGATACCTTAATCATCGCGGAGGCATCTCTAAAAACAGATTTTTCATATGTGGAAGGCATGGGCTTTGAAGTCGTCCGGAGCAAAGAATATAAGACGAACAAGCATGTGTTTTTACAGAAAGCATAGGACAGGAGTACAGAATGGCGATTGCGGTATATCCCGGAAGTTTTGATCCGGTTACATTGGGACATTTTGATATTATTGAGCGCAGCGCCAGGATAATGGATAAGGTAATAGTCGGCGTGCTGAATAACAGCGCGAAATCTCCCATGTTTTCTGTGGAAGAGAGAGTCGGCATGTTGATAGACGTTACAAAGCATCTTTCCAATGTGGAGATAAGGTCTTTTGAGGGTCTGACCGTGGATTTTGTCCGAGAATGCGGTGCCAGCGTTATCGTCAGAGGTCTTCGAGCGGTTACGGATTTTGAGTATGAGCTGCAGTTATCCCAGACCAATCGTGTTATAGCGCCTGAAGTGGATACCATATTTTTGACGACAAATTTAAAATATTCATATCTCAGTTCCAGCATAGTGAAGGAGATCGCCGCTTACGGCGGAGATATAAGCGCTTTCGTTCATCCGGAAATCGCGGAGAAAGTGCATGCCAAGGCGGTCCGTATTGATAAATAATAATAAGGGGGAATCGTATTATGAGCAGAATCGAACAGTTGATCGCGGAGATAGAGGAGTTTATTGACGGGTGCAAGACGCAGCCTTTTTCGAATAACAAGATTCTGGTAAACCGGGAAGAGCTGGAGGAACTTCTGGTTGAACTTCGGCTCAGAGTTCCTGATGAGATCAAGCAGTATCAGAAGATCATCAGCAATCAGGACGCTATTTTAAACGACGCCCGCAGTCAGGCGGACGCCATGCTGCGGGAGGCGACTGCCCATACCAACGAGATGGTGAACGAGCATGAAATCGTGCAGCAGGCTTATGCCGTTGCCAATCAGATTGTGGACGACGCTAACGCGCAGGCCCAGCATATTCTGGATGCCGCCGTCAACGATGCCAATAATATCCGGCAGGGAGCCATTCAGTATACGGATGATATGCTTGCCAAGCTGCAGAATATTATCGCTCATTCCATGGAGACGGCCCAGAACCGCTTTGAAGCCTATATGGGTTCCCTGCAGTCCAGCTACGATGTAGTGACCGGCAACCGCAATGAACTCAGAGTGCCGGAGCAGCCGCAGGCTGAATATACGGAAGAACACCCGACAGAAGAATAAAGATCAGGCAGGAAACTGCCGTATGCAATAGTTTCCACATGACATAATGCCGGATTGAAAGTCCGGCATTTTTGATTACGCCAGTATGAGTAGAAGAATTCAGTACGCTTTTGGTCTGAAATACGCCTGACAGGCCGCCGAAAGCCGTGACAGCCGTGATGCACAGCCCCTGTGGAATGCCTGTGAGTGCCTGTGAAATGGTATGGATTCCCGTGGTGATCTCTGAAAATCCCAGGGTCAGCCCCTTCAGGGAGGGAGATATGCCGGGCAGGTATTCGATAAAGGCAGCCAGTATGGAAAACAGCATGATGTAGCCTCCGATTCGGACCATGATTTCTATGGAGCCCATCATGATATCGTCAAAATGAAAGCAGGCGTTTTCTGTCCCGCGCTGCGCCGGAATGGTTTTGGCAGGTAAACTGCTGTTTGTTTCCGGTCTGTAGATCCGCCTTGCAAGAATAGAAAGAGGCAGGATGGGGAGGTAAAGGGAGGCGGCGACGAGCCATATGGGTATCTGGGGGCACAGGTTGGATGCCACATACCCGAAAAGAAACATGGGGCTTGAGTGATTGCAGATGGCAAGGAGATACTCTGCCTCGCCATAGGACAGTCTTCCCTGGACGGCGAATTCTCCGCAGGTTTTGGCTCCCATGGGGTAACCGCACAGAAGGCCTGAGACCAGCACGTAACCGCCGTTGTCGGACAGATGAAAGACGTTGCGGAGGAGAGGACGCAGGGGCTTCATGAGAAGAGGAAGCGCTCCTATGGATACAATAACATTGGAACATATCATAAAAGGAAGAAGGGTCGGGAGGACGGTCTGTGACCACAGAAGGAGTCCTCTGCCGGCTCCGCTTACAGTCAGGGAAGGATGAGTCAGCATTAGAATCAGGATGGCTATGGCAAGTATGTTTTTCATATAACCCGGAATACAATGGTTTATACTACTATATGAGGGGATGAAGGACAGATATGCGGATTTTGCTGATTCTTCTGCTGGCGCTGTTTCAGGTGTCCATGACGGAGTATCTGGTTCGCAATCCGGATTTCTATCAGCTTGACGCTTATAC
Source organism: uncultured Lachnospiraceae bacterium (assembly GCA_947588855.1). Taxonomy (GTDB): domain Bacteria; phylum Bacillota; class Clostridia; order Lachnospirales; family Lachnospiraceae; genus UBA3402. The sequence goes on along the minus strand of CANQBN010000057.1, from coordinate 8,952 downwards.
ATGGGAGACGGATGAATTCCGCGGTATGAGGCTGGGAACGGCGGTCACGGACACAGAGGAGCTTGATCTGGATTTACTGACGGCTGCTATGATTGACCATGATTATGATCTGACAGATGTTCATGATCTGCAGGCTGATAATCTGAGTCAGCTTCTGGTGGCGCGCCGCCGTCCTCTGGAATACGGAAAGCTGAAGAATGCTTACAGGATGATATTTCAGGATTTGAAATATTTTCCGGTGCCTGAAAGCATGCGGGAGGATACGCCGGATGTGTCGTATGAGGACGGATGGATGGACAGAAGGACTTACGGCGGCGAGCGGGGCCATGAAGGCTGTGACATCATGGGAAAGGAACGGGAAAGAGGATTTTATCCGATCGTCAGCATGAGCGACGGGGTGGTCGAGCGGGCAGGCTGGCTGGAACAGGGCGGCTGGCGCATAGGTATCCGCGCTCCCGGAGGATTGTACCTGTATTATGCCCATCTTGACAGCTACGCGTCGGAGTGGACAGAAGGGCAGAAGATAAGAGCCGGGCAGCTTCTGGGATTCATGGGCGACTCCGGGTATTCCAATGTCCCCGGAACGGTGGGCAATTTTGACGTTCATCTTCATCTTGGCATGTATCTGCGGACCGATCATTATGAAGAGATGAGCATAAATCCCTACTGGATACTTCGCAGACTGGAACGAAGCAGGCTGAGATACGATTACTGATCCGGGAATCCATATTGTTGACGGTACAATCCGGCGGCAGTATAATAGTTTTTATAGAAGGCGCGGAAGACGGAAAGGGCAGGTTTACGTGAGAACAGAATTGCCGGAGAAATTTAAAGAAGAGATGAAAGCTCTGCTTGGCAGGGAGTATCAGGCATATATAGACAGCTTTGATGAGGGTCCGGCGTCAGGAGTGCGTGTGAATACGTTGAAATGGTCTCCCGAACAGGCAGCCGTGAAGCTTTCCGGCATCGAGGAGAGGGTTCCCTGGACTGACAATGGGTTTTATTGCGCCGATATTCATGTTTTGTCTAAAAATCCATTATATCATGCGGGCCTTTACTATCTTCAGGAGCCAAGCGCCATGACGCCCGCCCGGATTCTTCTGGTAGAGCCCGGAGACCGGGTTCTTGATCTGTGCGCCGCTCCCGGGGGCAAGAGCACGGAACTGGGAGCCAGATTAAAGGGAAAGGGGCTTTTGTTCGCCAACGATATCAGCAATTCCAGGGCAAAAGGACTTCTGAAAAATCTGGAATTGTTCGGAATATCCAATATCTGCGTCGCTTCTGAGAATCCGGAGAAGCTGGCGGCAGCGTATCCGGAATATTTTGACAAGATACTGGTGGACGCTCCCTGTTCCGGCGAGGGAATGTTCCGGAGGGAGCCGGATATGGTGAAGGATTGGATGCAGAGGGGACCGGAATACTATGCTCCGATTCAGCAAAAGATTCTGGGACATGCGGCAGCCATGTTAAAGCCGGGCGGTTATCTTCTTTATTCCACCTGTACATTTTCTGTGAAGGAGGATGAGGAAAATGTCCGGCGGCTTCTCGACAGCTATCCGGACATGGAACTGATTCCTATTCCGGGTTTTCCCGGCGCATGCGGCGGCGCGGGACTTTCCGGATGTCTGCGGCTGTATCCGCATAAGGTAAGAGGAGAGGGACATTTTCTGGCTCTGCTGCGTAAAAAGAACGGGCGGAATGAGAACGGTCTGTCATTGCAGATGGAGCAGGCAAAAATGGACGGCCATAACGCCTGCGGGCCGAAGCTGGCCGAGTTTCTTAAGAATACCAGCATTTCCTGGGATTCAGCCCGGTTTATGACAAACGGCGATTATGTCTATTATCTGCCGGAAGGATTTGTTCCGGCGCGGGGGATCCGGTACCTCCGGACAGGCCTGTACATGGGAATGATGAAAAAGGGGCGGTTTGAGCCCAGTCAGGCCCTGGCTATGGTCCTGGGCAGAGGTATTTATCGGAATTGTGTGTCGTTTGAGACGGATGATGAGAGAGTGATCCGGTATCTGAAAGGAGAGACCGTTTTTCTTAAGGAGGAGGAACCGGATGCGGCCGGGTGGTGCCTGGTCTGTGCGGACAGCTTTCCGTTGGGATTTGCCAAGGGAAACGGAAGGAGTCTCAAGAATAAATATTATCCCGGATGGCGGTGGATGTGATGAAGAAAAAGGAAGCGGGAGACGGAAAAGTCGGACCTCTGCGATTGGATAAATATCTGGCGGATATGGGGCTGGGAAGCCGCAGCCAGATCAGAGAGGCGGTCAGAAAAGGGAGAATCCGGGTGGACGGAGCTGTAGAGCGGGACGCCGGGCGGAAAGTGAACCCGCAGGCGGAATCCGTGACATGCGACGGCCGTGAGATTGCCTACACGACATTGGAATATTACATGCTGAATAAGCCGCAGGGTGTAGTCTCCGCCACAGAAGATTATCTCCATGGGACGGTGGTGGATCTGATTACTGACCGGAAGCGGAAAGATCTGTTCCCCGTGGGACGGCTGGATATTGACACGGAAGGACTTCTTTTGATTACCAATGACGGCAGTCTTGCCCATGAGCTTCTGTCGCCTAAAAAGCATGTGGACAAGACGTATTACGCCGAGGTGGAAGGGCAGCTTCCGGAGGATGCGGCAGAGCGGTTCTGGGCAGGAATCATTTTGGATGATGGGACGGAAACCATGCCGGCAGTGCTGCAGATATTGGACGGGGCGGTGCATCTGACCATCCGGGAAGGCAAATTCCATCAGGTGAAGAGGATGTTTGAAGCGCTGGGCTGCAAAGTGACGTATTTGAAACGGATTTCCATGGGAAGCCTTAGACTGGACGAAAGCCTGAAGCCGGGCCAGTACCGGCCGCTGACGGAACAGGAGATTGAGATGCTGAGAAAGGCGCAGATGGGAGAGGGAAAAGACAGGCGGAGGAAGGGAATGCTGGAAGGAATCAAAGCGTTTATTTTTGATCTGGACGGGACACTGGTGGACTCCATGTGGATGTGGAAGGCCATTGATATCGAATATCTGGGACGGTACGGATACGAATGTCCCGACGATCTGCAGAAGGTGATCGAGGGAATGAGCTTTTCCGAGACGGCAGTCTATTTCAAGGAGAGGTTTCAGATTCCCGATTCCCTGGATGGGATCAAGGCGGCGTGGACGGAAATGTCCATCGATAAGTACCGCTACGAGGTACCCCTGAAGCCGGGGGCGAAGGGATTTCTGGACTATGCCAGGGAACACGGAATCGCCTGCGGCATCGCTACCAGCAATGGCCGGGAGATGGTGGATGCGGTTCTGACCTCTACAGGCATTACAGACTATTTTCAGGTAGTGACCACCGCCTGCGAGGTGAAGGAAGGAAAACCAAGCCCGGACATCTATCTGAAGGTGGCGGAGGATCTGGGCGTGGAGCCGGACCGGTGCCTGGTGTTTGAGGACGTGCCCGCCGGGATTCTGGCCGGAAAGCGGGCCGGCATGAAGGTATGCGCTGTGGCCGATGAGTTTTCCGAGCATATGAGAGAAGAGAAGCTGGCGCTGGCCGATTATGATATCGAAGATTATCTGGAGCTGCTTGAGAAGGAGACGATAGTCTCCGACTGATTCCGTGGGGTAGTATGTGAGAGACAACAGGCGGATGTGATGCGGCCAATGAGGGATGGAGTGACGGTATGATTCATGATTTTCTTCCAATCAACAGGGAGGATATGAGGAAGAGAGGCTGGGAACAGTGTGATTTCGTCTATGTGTCCGGGGATGCCTACGTGGATCATCCCTCTTTTGGCCATGCCATCATTTCCAGGGTTTTGGAAGCCCACGGCTATAAGGTTGGCGTCATTGCCCAGCCTGACTGGAAGGACAAGGAGAGTATTCAGATTCTGGGGAAACCCCGCCTGGGTTTCCTGGTGTCGGCCGGCAATATGGATTCTATGGTGAATCATTATTCCGTATCAAAGAGGAAAAGGCAGACGGACAGCTACACTCCCGGAGGCGTTATGGGCAGGAGGCCTGATTACGCGGCGGTGGTTTACGGAAATCTGATTCGTTCCGTCTATAAGGACAGTCCCATTATCCTGGGAGGGATAGAGGCCAGCTTAAGGCGGCTGGCCCATTATGATTACTGGTCTGATAAACTGAAACGCTCGATTCTTCTGGATTCTCAGGCGGATCTGATTTCCTACGGCATGGGAGAGAAATCCATCGTGGATATCGCCGACGCTTTGAACGCCGGAATCGCCGTAAAGGATATTACGTTTATCGACGGCACCGTTTACCGGACCAAAAGCCTGGATTCGGTTTATGATTATCTGCTTCTGCCGGATTTTGAGGAGCTTTGTTCCGATAAAAGAAAATACGCGGAAAGCTTTGCCGTGCAGTACCGGAATACGGATCCTTTTTCCGGAAAAAGGTTGGCGGAGCCTTACGGGGAAAATGTGTTCGTGGTTCAGAATCCTCCGGCGAAGCCTTTAAGCCGGCAGGAGATGGATGATGTCTACGATCTGCCTTACATGAGAACATACCATCCGTCCTATGAGGCGGCAGGGGGCGTGCCGGCTGTCCGCGAGGTGAAATTCAGCCTTATCAGCAACCGGGGATGTTTCGGAGGCTGCAGCTTCTGCGCCCTGACCTTCCATCAGGGAAGGATCATTCAGGCCAGAAGCCATGAATCTTTGATAAAAGAGGCTGAACTTTTGGCCCGGGAGCCGGATTTTAAGGGATACATTCATGATGTGGGAGGTCCTACGGCCAATTTCCGTTTCCCTGCCTGCGATAAACAGCTGGAGAAAGGGGCCTGCCCGGGAAAACAGTGCCTGTTCCCGGAGCCCTGTCGGAATCTGAAGGCGGACCATAAGGATTACATCAGCCTGCTCCGAAAACTGCGTGCCGTTCCCGGTGTGAAAAAAGTGTTCATCCGGTCGGGAATCCGTTTTGACTATGTGCTGGCTGACAAAAACCGGGAGTTTCTGCGGGAACTGTGCAAATATCATGTCAGCGGCCAGCTTAAGGTGGCGCCGGAGCATGTGTCGGATTCGGTTCTCAGGTTGATGGGAAAGCCCCGATATGCGGTTTACCAGCAGTTTGTGAAGGAATACAAAGAGATGAACGAACGCCTTCACATGGATCAGTACCTGGTGCCGTATCTTATGTCTTCCCATCCCGGTTCTACGTTGAAAGACGCGGTGGAACTGGCGGAGCATCTGCGGGATTTGGGCTACATGCCGGAGCAGGTACAGGATTTTTATCCGACTCCGTCTACCATTTCTACCTGTATGTACTATACCGGCTATGACTGCCGGACCATGGAAAAGGTATATGTGCCGAAGAATCCTCATGAGAAAGCCATGCAGAGGGCGCTGATCCAGTACCGGGATCCAAAAAACTACGATCTGGTGTTGGAAGCCTTAAGGAAAGCGGGCCGGACGGATCTGATCGGTTTTGATTCAAAGTGTCTGATAAAGCCCAGGAAACTGGCCGGGAAAAAGGCGGTCCCGGAAAAACAGACGCCGGGCGGACGGAAGAAAGAGCCAAAAGGAGAAAAAAGATATGAAGATAGCTATAGTCACGGGGGCGTCCTCCGGAATGGGAAGGGAGAGCGCCATTCAGATCGGGGACCGGTTCCCGGCCATTCAGCAGATATGGGTCGTCGCAAGAAGAAAAGAAAGACTTGAGGAACTGGCGTCCCAGATTCCCGCCAAAGTCCGCTGTTTTGCTCTGGATATTACAAAGCCTCAGGCGTTAACGGAGCTTGCGGCCGCCCTGAAACAGGAAAACCCGGACGTAAAAATTTTAGTCAATGCTGCCGGTTTCGGGAAAATCGGTCCGATCGGCGAGGCGGATATGGAAGAGGAATGCGGCATGATCCGCCTAAACTGCCAGGCCTTGTGCGCCGTCACCCATCTGGTCCTTCCTTATATGAGTCCCAACAGTCGGATCATTCAGTATGCGTCGGCGGCCGCTTTTATGCCTCAGCCGGGCTTTGCCGTTTATGCGGCCACCAAATCATTTGTGTTAAGCTATAGCCGTGCCCTGGGGGAGGAACTGAAGAAAAGGGAAATCTGCGTAACGGCAGTCTGTCCCGGTCCGGTAAAGACAGTGTTTTTCGACATCGCGGAAACCAACGCCACGATTCCGTTTTATAAAAAGCTGGTTATGGCCAATCCGCGGAAAGTGGTTCAGAAAGCCATATGGGATTCCATGGCGGGAAAGAAAGTGTCTGTCTATGGAGTTGTCATGAAGGCATTCTGGCTGTTGGCGAAGATAGTTCCCCACGGATGGCTTCTGGCGGGGATGGAAAGCATGGGACAGAGTGGAGCGAAAGAAAATAAAGCAGATCAAGCCTGAGAGAGGGCGGAACCGCAAAAGGCAGAACGATGAGAGAAAGGATGAAACGCGGATGACGGGCGGAAAGAAACAAAAAGGCGATTACGGATATCGGAACAGGCGGAAAATGATTCAGCTGGCAGAGGTTCTGTTCGGAGCGGCGGCGATTATCATCCAGCTGCTGGCCAGAAATTTCACGGACAGCCAGGCGGCCAGGAATGTGCTGACCGTCATGGCGATTTTGTCGGTGCTGCCTACGGCCAATGTGGCGTCGCCTTTTCTGGCGTCTATCCGTTATAAGACTCCAACCGAGGAATTTCATAAAAAAGTACAGCCCTTTGAGAGCAAAGGACTGGTGCTGTACGATCTGATTGTCACCACCAAAGAGCAGATTCTTCCTTTCGACGCGGTGATGGTCCACCCTATGGGTGTGATCGCCTACTGTCCTGTGGAAAAGCTTGACGCAAGGAAGGCGGAGAAAACATTGAACGAAGCGTTCCGTCTGCAGAAGCTGGATCCCAACGTGAAAATCATGAAGGATGAGAAAATGTTTTTCAGCCGGCTGTCTGGACTTAAGCCCATGTCGGAATATGAGGATGACGGAAGCGTAGAGTATGGCGCCTCGACGCTGAAATCCATGTCTATGTAGCGAAGGTGAAAGGTTTTATAAAAAGGAGCTTACATGAGGATCCTGACGGTATCAAAAAATGAAGCCGGCCAGAGGCTGGATAAGCTTCTGGCTAAATATATGAAGCTGGCGCCCAAAAGCTTTCTTTATAAAATGCTCCGCAAGAAGAATATTACCCTCAACGGAAAGCGGTGCGACGGCTCCGAGAGGCTGACGGAGGGCGATGAGATCAAGCTGTTTCTCTCTGATGAGACGGTAGAGAAGTTTTCCGGGGTTTCGATTTTGAAAGGCGGGAATTTGTCGCCTTTGGACATCGTCTATGAGGACGATCATATCCTCCTGATCAACAAGCCTGCTGGTATGCTGTCTCAGAAGGCAGCAAATACGGACGTTTCCCTGGTGGAACATATCATTGCCTATCTTCTGGACAGCGGGGCCCTGAAGGAGGAGGAGCTGCGGACTTTCCGGCCCTCGGTCTGCAACCGGCTGGACCGGAACACCAGCGGGCTGGTTGCGGCGGGGAAATCCCTTGCCGGGCTTCAGATGCTGTCGCAGGTTTTTAAGGACAGAAGCCTCCATAAATATTATCAGTGCGTGGTGATGGGGCGGTTGTCAGAATCGCAGAGAATTACCGGATTTTTGACCAAAGATGAAAAAACCAACCAGGTGACGGTACATGACCGGGAAGTTCCGGAAAGCGTGGAGATTGTGACGGAATATGAGCCGCTGTCGGTGATTTCTGTTGGGCGTGATTATGCCGGAAAGGATTATGCCGGCCAAAGCCATGTCGGGCAGAACTGTGCTCAGGCACCGGCGGAATTTACGCTTTTGCGGGTAGCGCTGATTACGGGGCGCACCCATCAGATCCGCGCCCACTTAGCTTCCATCGGCCATCCCATTGTGGGCGATCCCAAATACGGCGACCGGCATGTCAATGAAATGATGCGGAAGCAGCGCGGCATCTGTCGGCAACTGCTTCACTCCAGCGAGTTGGTTTTCCCCAGGATGCCGGAGCCCTTCGCTTATTTAAGCGGCAGAAGATTCGAGGCTACGCTGCCGCAGGACTTCCGACGGCTTTTGGAGGTCTCTCAGGAAAATGCGTCCGTTGGACAGGAAATAGAAGATTACGGAAGAACTATCATCAGAAAATAAAGCAGGAGGTTTTTCATGGGAACATGGAATTCCAGAGGGCTTAGAGGCTCCACCCTGGAGGATATGATCAATCATACCAACGAGGTATACCGGGAGAAAAAGCTGGCCCTGATTCAGAAAGTGCCAACGCCTATTACCCCCATCAATATTGATAAGGAAACCAGGCATATCACCCTGGCTTATTTTGATCAGAAGAGCACCGTGGACTATATCGGGACGGTCCAGGGACTCCCTGTGTGTTTTGACGCCAAGGAGTGCGCGGTGACCACCTTCCCGCTGCAGAATGTCCATGAACATCAGGTGCGATTCATGCAGGAGTTTGAGGAGCAGGGAGGCGTGGCCTTTATCATTCTTCACTGGACGGCTCTGGATGAAATCTATTACGTTCCCTTTGATGAGCTTTACGGTTTCTGGACGCGGATGCAGCAGGGGGGAAGAAAAAGCTTTACCTATGATGAGCTGGATAAGTCCTGGCTGATTGGACGCCACAGGGACGTGCTGGTCCATTATCTGGAGATGATCCAGAAGGATCTGGATCGGAGAGGGTAAAATTCTTCCAGTTTGGTGGGACTGAGGCAGAACCTGATACATTTTGGATAAACTTCCAAATGTCAATACATTGACAGTAACCCACAGGGGAATGTTCCCATATTGAGAACGGTAGTAATTGATTTACTCGTATTCTGTTTTGGTACTTTTTATTATGCTATGCATAGCCGATTTTGAGATAAATTCATAATCCGTGCGGAAACCGAATGCCTTGTGCAGCTTATCCGTCAGGTCTGTTCTCTTGCAGGAAGGGATATAGCCGCTTTCCTTTGACAGCCGCGTTATCTGCATGGAACGG
>CANQBN010000056.1 GCA_947588855.1 uncultured Lachnospiraceae bacterium | reverse complement strand
TGAAGGCCCGGCAGTGGAGCGACCACAGAAAAATGCTGGAACAGCTGCGGAAGATGATTTATCTGCTGCGGGCGGAGATACTGTATGCTCATGCGCCTCTGGGAGAAGCTCTGAAGCTGGCAGGGGACAGGTCGGCAGGCCCTCTGGCCTTATGGTTTCAAAGGATGGCAGAGAGGATTGAAAAGCAGGAGGGAGACAGCTTCTATATCATCTGGGGAGAGGAACTGGACAGGCAGGGAAAAAAGCTTCTCCTTTCCCAGAGAGAATTGCGGGAACTGCGGGAATTGGGGGAGCATCTGGGCTATCTGGATTTGGATATGCAGGACCGGACCATTGCCCTCTATCTGGAACAGCTTGATATGGCCATCGGGTTTTACCGGGAACATGAACAGGAACGGACCCGGATGTGCGCCAGCCTGGGCATTATGGGAGGATTGTTTCTGGCGGTTATTTTGTGCTGAGCCGCCGGTGCGGCTTACGTCCGGAACCGGCGGCGTGAATCGGTGACGCAAACCAGCGACGTAAACCGCCGGTGCGAACCGGTGGACAGAGCCGGTAACGCGGAGGAGGGAACATGGGAGTTGATCTGATATTTCGAATAGCGGCGGTGGGAATCCTGGTATCGGTTATCTGCCAGGTGCTCAAGCACAGCGGCCGGGAAGAGCAGGCATTTCTGACCAGTCTGGCAGGGCTGATCCTGGTGCTTTTCTGGATGGTGCCATATATCTATGAACTGTTTGATACAATTAAAAATCTGTTTGCGCTGTAGGTGAAGATATGACGGTGATAACGGCGGCGGTGATTGGAATTACTGCGGTGCTTCTGGCAGCTCAGTTCAAGACGGTAAAAGGAGAATACGGAATTTATCTGGTTGCCGCGGCAGGGCTGGTTATCTGCTTTTGCGGGGCGGCCAAACTGGAAACGGTGGTAAAGACTTTTCAGCAGGTTCGGGCTTACATACAGGTCAACAGTATTTATCTGGACACGCTTATGCGGATGGTGGGAATCGCTTACATAGCGGAATTTTCGTCAGGCATCTGCAAGGATGCGGGATACGGAGCATTGGGAAATCAGATCGAGGTGTTTGGAAAATTGTCGATTCTTGCGGTAAGCATGCCGATTCTGCTGGCGCTGATGGAGACAGTGCAGGGGTTTTTGTCATGAGAGACTGGGAGAACGGGAAAGATTTTGCCGGATGGAATCGTGGAAGACCGGCAGAGAGGGTGCTGCGGAAAACATGGACAATCCTCTGGCTGGCGGCGGTTATAAGCATGGAGACCCTGAGTATTTCCGCCTATGGGGCTGCCGGACCAGCGGTCCCTGAACAGGCGGCTGAGACGGAGGGACAGGCCTCAGAGCAGCAGGATGAGCAGTCCCGCATCTTGTCTCAGCTGAATCTGGAAGAGATCGAAGAGTACATACGGCAGCAGGAACCGGAGACGGTTTTCCCCGGCCTTGGCGAGACTATGACAATGCTCATGGAAGGCCGAACGGCGGAACTGGCGGAGAAGATGATAAGGTCGGCAGGCCAATCTCTTTTCGGAGAGGTGGCCGCCGGAGGCCGTATCCTGGGACAGGTTATTCTTCTTGGGCTCCTGGCGGCGGTGTTCGGCAACTTCTCAAGCATATTTCGTGGCAGTCAGATTTCGGAAACAGGATTTTTTGTAACCTATCTTCTGTTGTTTGCGCTGCTGACTGCCGGGCTGGCTGCCGGCATGTCCGTGGCCGCCGATACAGTGTCGGAGATTCTGGGTTTTATGAAGGTTCTTATGCCGGCCTATTTCCTGGCGGTGGCGTTCTCAGGAGCGACGGCGTCGGCGATCGCCATGTATGAGACGACGGTGGCGGCCATGACGGCGGGACAATGGCTTTTGCATACGGTGCTGCTTCCTGTGGTGAGGGTATATCTGGTCTTGAGTATGGCGGGCAGCATGACGAAAGATAACCTGTTTTCCAGAATGACGGAGATGCTGAAACAGGTTATAGGGTGGTCGCTTAAGACTTTGGTAGGCGTGGTGGCTGGAATCCAGTTTCTGCAGACGCTTGTTCTTCCTTATGTGGATTCCCTGAAAAACAGTTCCCTGCAGAAGATGGCCGGTCTGATCCCGGGAATCGGACAGGGGGTGTCGGCGGTGACTCAGATGATTCTGGGTTCCGGCGTGCTGATTCGGAATACCATGGGAATGGCGGCGGTGGTGATCCTTCTGGCGCTGATGGCTGCTCCCGCGGCAAAGCTTCTGGCGCTGATGCTTCTGTACCAGTGCGCGGCTGCCGTTATGGAGCCGGTCTGTGATAAGCGGATTCTGGCCTGTCTGTCCGCGGCCGCGGAAGGACACAGATTGCTGCTGAAAATCGTAATGACGGCCGCCCTTCTTTTGATACTCACTGTGGCTGTGGTGTGCGCCGGCGCCAACGCGGTTTACTACGCGTGATCTTTGGAGCTCGTATTATGGAACAGGTTTATCAATGGGTGAGAAACATCCTGTTTTTCACGCTTCTTGTGAATCTGACGGAGACTCTTCTTCCGTCCGGGAAATACGAAAAATATATCCGCTTTTTTGCGGGAATGGTTCTGATCATTCTGGCAGTAAGACCTCTTCTTGGAATGCTTCAGCTTGAGGACAGGCTGGCCGGATATTTCGAGACGTTCAGTTTTCAGATGGAGACAGATGAGCTGAACCGGGAGATTCTGGGGGTGGAGAGCCAGAGGCTGGACAGAATCATCGATGAATATGAGGCGGAGGCAGAGAGGAATATAGCGGTTATGGCGGAGGAGGAAGGACTGAATCTGTCAGAGGCAAATGTGACCGTCGTGAGAGACCGCGAGAAGGATACTTACGGACAGATCAGCCATATCCTGCTGACCGTGGAGGAGCATGTTTCCGGAAAGGATAAAGGAAGCAGCGGAGAGAGTATTGTACGGGCGGGAGAAGAGAAGACGGTCTCCGTCAGAGAAATTGAACCGGTGCAGGTGGAAGTTATGCCGGCGGGGGCAGACGTTCCGGCCTCTCCCCGGACAGAGCAGTTTCGAAGAAAGGTGGAAATGTATTATGGACTGGAACCCGAAGAACTGGAAATTCGACTGGAAGGAATGGAAAAACAGTAAAGAATGCTGGATGCTTCTCCTGGCTGCCGGGTTGATACTTCTGATTCTGGCATTTCCCGATGGCAAAAAGGAAGAAAGCCGGGTAATCCGCAGCAGTCAGAGCGGAAGCCTGGCAGAGCAGACGGAGGACGGGGCGGGACAGACCGGAACAAATGAGGCGGAAGCGGAATCCGGAACCGGCGGGCCGCTGCGGGAGCTGGCTGCCGCGGCGGCTCCGACAACGACCTACGAACAGCAGATGGAGAAACGGCTGGAGGATATACTGGAACAGACGGAAGGCGTGGGCAAAGTGAAGGTTATGATCGTGCTGAGATCGTCAGAGGAGAAGGTCTGGCATGTGGATCAGGATTCATCTTATTCCAGGACTCAGGAGACGGACTCAAACGGCGGAACACGGAACGTGGAAAGCCAGGACATTTCCAGAGAGACAGTCGTTGCCGGAACAAGCGGGGGTTCAGGCTCCGGAACAGGCTCCGGCCAGGGTCCGCTTCTGGAGAAGGAGCTTCGGCCGGAGATCAGCGGAGTGATAATCAGCGCGTCAGGAGGCGGAAGCCCGCAGATCCAGGCAGAAATATCGGGGGCGGTGGAAGCGCTTCTGGGTCTGCCGCCTCACAGAATTAAAGTTTTGAAGATGAAAGATTGAAAAAATGTAAAAAATCGGTCAAGGAACGCTATGACCGTTCGCAAAACTTCAACATATTTTTACCATTGAATAATATCGACAAGTTAAAAAAATTAAATAATCCGGAAACAATCTGTTTCAAAAGCTTTGAAAATAAAGGATTGTCTAAATCCGAACAATAAAAACAGTTGACATATTGTTGAATTTTTGTTAAAATAGTTACGTAATCGACCGAGATAAGTTTAACTAAAATTTAACTATACAATAATCCAACTACCGGAGGGATACGCAACAGAGAAGGAACTAAGGGGTTTATTATGAGAGGGGAATATCCAAGACCGGATTTTGTCAGAAAAGAATGGTTAAGTCTGAATGGCCGCTGGGATTTCTGCTGGGGAGCTGAACAGGCAGAAATTGAAGTACCTTTTGTCTGTCAGAGCAGACTCAGCGGGATAGGAATCCGGATCAAGGATAATATGGTTATATATAGAAGAACGTTCATTGTTCCTGAAGGGTGGAGGGGAAGAAGCGTGCTCCTCCACTTCGGGGCAGTGGACTACCGGTGCCGTGTGTTCGTCAACGGCTCCTGTGTGGGCAGCCATACCGGAGGACAGACTCCGTTTACTTTCGACATCACGGAGTATCTCAATTGGGGAGAAGAGACTCTGACCGTGAAAGTCGAGGATCCTCTTGAGGACGAGACCATCGCCCGGGGGAAACAGTTCTGGGAGGAAAAATCCAGGTTTATCTGGTACACCCCCAGCACCGGAATCTGGCAGAGCGTATGGCTGGAACCGGTAGAAAAGACAAGTCTCGAATGGGTTCGGTTCACGCCGGACATTGACAGCGGTACCGTGAAAATCGATTTTCGGCTGGCAGACGCTTCTGTTCTGCCATGCAGAGTCCTTATGGACATCCGTTTCAGAAGAAAACCGGTTTTCCAGGGAAGTATGATATGCGGACGGTTACAGTGCAGCCTCACCGTCGACGTTTTCCGAAAGAAAGCCATGGAGGGTTCCTTCCATTTTACTGGAAATTACTGGAGCCCGGAAAATCCGCAGCTGTATGATATAAGCATGTGGGTTGAAGATGAAAATGGCATCGAAACAGACAGGATCGACTCGTATTTTGGAATGAGGAAGATTCACGTGGAAAACGGCCGGCTGTATTTAAACAATCAGCCGTATTATCATAAACTGGTCTTAGACCAGGGTTATTGGGAGGAAGGGCTGGTAACAGCCCCTTCCGACCAGGCCTACATCGATGATATTCAGAAATGCAAAGCCATGGGTTTTAACGGATGCCGGAAGCATGAGAAGGTAGAAGACCCGAGATTTCTGTACTGGGCGGATAAGCTGGGATTTCTGGTGTGGGAAGCCATGGCGAGCTTCTGGTCCTACACGCCGCAGGCGGCGTCCGCGTTCCTGAAGGAATGGACGGACGTGATCGACCGGGATTACAATCATCCCTGCATCGTAGTCTGGGGGATGCTGAATGAAAGCTGGGGAGTTCCGAGGATTTATGATGATCCGAAGCAGCAGGCGTTTGCCAGGTCCCTCTATTATATGGCTAAGGCTCTGGACGGGACCAGGCTGGTTATCTCCAACGACGGCTGGGAGATGGTGGACACGGATATCTGCGCGATTCACAGCTACAAACACGGTGAAAAGGAGGATGAAGGCCAGCACAGGCGCTTTGCCCGGGCTCTTAAGGAGACGGAACAGTTTCCCGAACTGTCGGAACGGCTGCCTTTCGCTACCGGGTTCGTGTACGAGCGTCAGCCTGTGGTGCTGACCGAGTGCGGCGGCATCACATTGAAGACCGGCAAAGGAGCGGATGGCCTCAGAACCGCGGCCATCGGAGAACCTGCGGAGGAGTGGGGCTACACTTCCGTCTCGGAACATGATTTTATGGAGGAGTATGAGAGGGTCGTAACCGCAGTCTATGAGGCGGATCTGATGAACGGCTTCTGTTACACTCAGCTTACGGATATCGAGCAGGAAACCAACGGGCTTCTCACCAGGGACCATCAATTTAAATTTAATCCGGAACTCATTAAGAAGATTAACGATAGGAAATAACATCGATTTGAATAAGCTTACAAGTAAATTCCCTCAAAGACAGGCGACGGAGAAGCCCAACTCTGCCGCCTGTCGCCCATTATAAGGGAATTTATTTTGGAAAAGTATCCGGTGAATCAGTGATAAAATATAACGGCGGCACATACAATGAAAATACGAAAGAGGTTTTGGGAAAAGGAGTGCCGTCTTATGAAACTGAAATTAAGGAAGGACCTTAAAAACGTCGATATGAAGAAACTATTCCGCAGAAACCAGATCATCGTCACTACACTGGCGGTAATGATAGCGGCGGCGGGATATTTAAACTACGCTCAGAAGGAACAGCCGGACAACGGCGGAGCCTATGAAGCCGGAGCTACGGATATTTCCCAGGAGGACATTCTGGCCGAGAATCAGAATTATTTAAATCTTCAGGGAGAATATGAGGAGATTCAGAGTCTGGATCAGGACTGGGACCAGATGGCGGACGCGGAATCTCCGGCGCCGGACGCAGGAACGGCGGAATCCCTGTCATCAGATGCGGGAATGGCGGAATCTCTGGCCCTGGACACAGGCGCGCCTGAGTCTCTGACGCCCGATGCGGAGGGGGAGGAGACCGGTGAAGCCGGATTTGAGAATCCCGGCGAAGCTATTCTGACCAGCGGAATGAGCGTGTCGGATTACATAGCCGGAGTCCAGCTGAGCCGTGAGCAGGTGCGGGCGAAGAACAAAGAGACGCTCCTCAGCATTATCAATAATACGGGCATTGAGGAGGCGGCCAAGCAGGAGGCTATTCAGAATATGATTGAGCTGACCGAGATCGCGGAGAAGGAGAATGCGGCGGAAACGCTTCTCATGGCCAAGGGATTCGCGGACCCGGTAGTCAGCATTTCTTCAGACAAGGTGGATGTGGTGATCAACGCCGCCTCGATTACCGATCCACAGAGAGCCCAGATTGAGGACGTGGTCAAGAGAAAGGCGGAAGTGGGAGCGGAAAGCATCGTCATCACCCTGCTGAATCTGGAGAATTAAGCAGAATCACAAAAAGACCTTTGCAAACAAGAGTATTTTTGCTATAATAGGGCTACTATAGGATTATGAGGAGGTCAACGCCGTGGCTGAGAACGAGAGCAGGAATACTCATAAAGTATATGAAAAAGATACGATCGGGGAAGTGCAGATTGCGGATGAAGTGGTCGCTATTATCGCGGGCCTTGCGGCTACGGAGGTGGAAGGCGTGGATTCCATGGCCGGCAATATCACCAACGAGTGGGTAAGCAGACTGGGAATGAAGAATCTGTCCAAGGGCGTGAAGGTGGATGTGACGGAGGAACACGTGTCGGTGGATCTGTCCCTGATCATGAAATACGGATACAGCATTCCGGAGGTGTCGGAGAAGGTGCAGGAGAAGGTGAAGACCGCCATTGAGAATATGACGGGGCTTTCCGTGCTGGATGTGAACATCAGGATTGCCGGAGTGAATATGGAGGACGAACACTGAGATTTGGTGAGCGCGGACACCGCCGGGAGTCCGCGCCCAATGGCGAGAAGGAGAGAACATCAGATGACCAGGAGAGAGCTGCGGGAACACTGTTTTAAGATGCTGTTCTGCAGGGACTTTTATCCGGCGGATGAGACCGGGGAGCAGTTTCGGTATTATTTTGAGACGCCTGATGAGGACGAGACGGCGCCGGACGGCGCGGAGGTGCTCCTGCATCGGATCAAGGCGGATGAAGAGGATATGCGTTACCTGATCCAGAAGGCGGAGGCTGTCACCGAGAAGATTCCGGAACTGGACGAGAAGATCGACGGCGTGGCGGAAGGCTGGAAGACCAGACGCATGGGCAAGGTGGATCTTACGATCCTGCGGCTGGCGCTTTACGAGATGCTGTACGACGATCAGATACCTGAGAAGGTGGCCATCAATGAGGCGGTGGAACTGGCCAAGAAGTTCGGCCAGGAGGAATCGCCGTCCTTCGTCAACGGAGTTCTGGCCAAGCTTGTAGCCCGGTAACGCGTTTCGGAGGAGGATATGGCCAGCATCTATTCGGTGGCGCAGGTAAATGCCTACATCAAGAATATGTTTGTTCAGGATTTTCTTCTCAGCCGCATAAGCGTCCGGGGAGAGATTTCCAATTGTAAATATCACACGTCCGGGCATATTTTTTTCACGCTCAAGGACAAGTCAGGGACCTTATCTGCGGTGATGTACGCAAGCCATAGAAAAGGTCTCACTTTTCAATTACAGGAAGGGCAGCAGGTGATAGTGACCGGCACCATCGACGTATACGAGAGGGACGGGAAATATCAGCTGTATGCCAGAGAGATCAAGAGGGACGGCACAGGAGACCTGTATGAGAGGTTCCAGCGCCTGCGGGACGAACTGGAGGATATGGGACTGTTTTCCGGCAGGTATAAACAGCCGATTCCCAAATATGCCAGAACGGTTGGAATCGTGACCGCCAGCACCGGGGCAGCCATCCGGGATATCATGAATATCGCAGCCAGACGGAATCCCTATGTTCAGCTGATCCTTTATCCCTCGCTGGTCCAGGGTGAGAACGCCAAATACAGTATTGTCAAAGGGATCCGGACCCTGGATGAGATGGGTCTGGATGTGATCATCGTGGGACGGGGCGGCGGCTCCATTGAGGACTTGTGGGCCTTCAATGAGGAGATGGTGGCTCAGGCTATTTTTGAGTGCAGGACGCCTGTCATTTCCGCCGTGGGCCATGAGACAGATGTAACCATAGCCGATTATGTGGCCGACATGCGGGCGCCTACGCCGTCGGCGGCCGCGGAGCTGGCGGTGTTCGATTACGTCCAGTTCGAGGAGAGACTGCATGTGATACGTCAGGCCCTGATAAGAGGCATGGGCAGAAGCCTGGAGCGAAAAAAATATCAGATGGAACAGTGCAGGCTGCACCTGCAGATGCATCATCCTGAACGGCAGCTGAACGAGAAGCGGCAGCGTTTGTCCGACGATGAAGAACAGCTTCAGCTGCTGATGAGGCAGAGGATGACGGAACGGCAGCACCGTCTGGAGCTGCTTGCCGGCCGGTTGGACGGGCTGTCTCCCTTAAAGAGACTGAAGGGCGGTTTCGGGTTCGTGTCAGACTCTGCGGGACAGGCTGTAAGCTCCGTGGAGAATCTGACGGAGGGACAGCTGCTGAATATTCATTTTGCTGACGGAAAAGCAGAGGCACAGGTAACGCGGCTTGAGAGGAAGGTAGATTATGACAGATGACAGAGAGCTTCAGGAAGAGATGAGCCCGGAAGAAACGGACGCGCGGTCCGGGGGCGGAGAAATGAGCATTGAGGAGACTCTGGATGAGCTGGAAGCTATCATAGAGAAGATGGAGGACAGGGACCGCTCCCTGGAAGAGACCTTTGCCCTCTATGAGAGAGGGATGAAGCTGGCGCGGGACTGCAGCGGCAGGATAGAAAAAGTGGAAAAGAAGATTCAGATCCTGGCTGAGGAAGGACAGAATGATGAGTTTTAACGATTGGCTGGCAAAGTCCACAGATGAAGTGAATGACGTGATTATGGGCTTTCTCCCTGCGGAGGAGGGGTATCAGAAAACGGTGCTGTCGGCCATGAACTACAGCGTCAGGGCCGGAGGGAAAAGACTGCGTCCTCTGTTTATGAGAGAGATATACCGGATGTTCGGCGGCATGGGCAGGGAGGTAGAACCCTTTATGGCCGCTATCGAGATGATACATACGTTTTCCCTGATTCATGATGATCTTCCCTGCATGGATAACGATGAATACCGGAGAGGCATGCCCACCACATGGAAGGCCTACGGCTACGATATGGCGGTTCTGGCGGGAGACGCGCTGGTTGTCTATGCCTTTGAGACGGCCGCCAAAGCCTTTGCCATGGCTGAGTCGGACGCCTGCCGGGCGGCGGTGGCCAGATGCATGGGACTGCTGGCGGAGAAGACCGGGATATACGGAATGATCGGCGGTCAGACGGCGGATGTGGAGCTGACCGGCCGGAAGCTGGATGAGGCGCAGCTGGATTTCATCTACCGGCTGAAGACCGGAGCCCTTCTGGAAGCGCCGATGATGATCGGCGCCATTCTGGCCGGGGCGGATGAGGAACAGGTGAAGACGGTGGAAAAGATGGCTGCATGCGTGGGCCGCGCGTTCCAGATTCAGGATGATATTCTGGATATCACCAGCAGCCAGGAGGTACTGGGCAAACCGGTGCTCAGCGACGAGAAGAATCACAAGACGACCTATGTGAGTTTATATGGCATGGAACAGGCCCGCAGGGATGTGGCCGGGCTGTCCGGCGAGGCGGTGGGTATGCTGAAGAGCCTGCCCGGGAATCATGAGACCGTAGAGGGACTTATTGACATGCTGATCACACGGGAGAAATAAAGGATGAGTTTCAATGCTTGAGAGGATAAACGGGCCGCAGGACATCAAGGCCCTGAAGAAAGAAGAACTGACAGAGCTGGCGGCGGAGATCAGGGAATTCCTGATCGAGAAGACCAGCATGTGCGGAGGACATCTGGCGTCCAATCTTGGTGTGGTAGAGCTTACCATGGCCATGTTTTTGACGTTCGACCTGCCTGAGGATAAGATCATCTGGGATGTGGGACATCAGTCCTATACCCACAAGATACTGAGCGGCCGGAAGGACGCGTTCGATGATCTGCGCCAGTTCGGCGGAATCAGCGGGTTTCCCAAGACGAAGGAGAGTCCCTGCGACGCTTTTAATACCGGACACAGCTCCACCTCCATTTCGGCGGGGCTGGGTATGGCCCAGGCGAGAGATCTGATGGGCGAGAGTTACAGTGTGGTGTCTGTCATCGGGGACGGGGCCCTGACCGGAGGCATGGCTTATGAGGCCCTGAACAACGCGGCCAGACTGGAGAAGAATTTTATCATCGTTCTCAATGACAATGAGATGTCTATTTCGGAGAATGTAGGAGGCATTTCCCGATATCTGAGCGGGATCCGTACGGGAGAGGGCTATAACGATCTGAAGGAAAGCGTGACGGATATTCTGGAGCGTATTCCCGGCGTGGGAACGAAGCTGGTAGACCGGATTCGGAGGACCAAGCAGGGCATCAAACAGCTGCTGATCCCGGGCATGTTTTTTGAGGATATGGGTATCACCTATCTGGGACCGGTGGACGGACATGATCTAAGACAGCTCTGCAAGGTTCTTAAGGAAGCGCGGAAGCTGAATCATGCGGTTCTGGTGCATGTGATTACCAAGAAGGGCAAGGGCTACGCCCCTGCGGAGAAAAATCCGGCGAGGTTCCACGGTGTGGAGCCCTTTGATATCGCCACGGGCGAGCCGAAGAACAAGAAGCGGTACCCCGCCTATACGGATATATTTTCCAAGGAACTGTGCAGACTGGCCGAGGCGGATGAGAGAATCGTGGCGGTGACGGCGGCCATGCCTGACGGCACGGGGCTGAACCGGTTCAAGAGACAGTTTCCGGACCGCTTTTTCGATGTGGGAATCGCGGAACAGCATGCGGTGACCAGCGCTGCCGGTATGGCGGCGGCGGGGCTCCGGCCGGTGGTGGCGGTGTACTCGTCGTTTCTCCAGAGAGGGTACGACCAGATTCTCCATGACGTGTGTATTCAGAACCTGCCTGTGGTGTTTGCCATAGACCGGGCCGGGCTGGTGGGAAGCGACGGCGAGACCCATCAGGGAATCTTCGATCTGTCCTACCTGACGTCTATTCCCAACATGAGCGTACTGGCGCCCAAGAACCTGTGGGAGCTGAGAAGAGACCTGCAGTTTGCGGTCCGGTACGAGGGACCTATCGCGGTCCGGTATCCCCGGGGAATGGCCTACCGGGGGCTGAAGGAATTTGATTCTCCCATAGAATACGGCAGGGGAGAGATTCTGTTTGATGAAGGTTACGGAAGTGAGAGCGAGTCCGTCGAATCAGAACGTGGAGAGTCGGCAAATGGCTTAAAACCTCGCATAGCGTTGCTTGCTGCAGGAAGTATGGTAAGCACGGCGGAGCATATCCGCAATAAATTGAAGGATGAAGGTTACAAGGTTACACTGGCGAACGCGCGGTTTATCAAGCCGTTGGATCTTGAGCTGACGGACAAGCTGGCTGCGGCCCATGACTGTCTGGTCACTCTGGAAGAGAATGTGCTGCGGGGCGGTTTCGGTCTGCTGGTGTCGGCATACGTCCAGAAGAATTATCCCATGGTCAGGATGCTGAATGTGGCTCTGCCCGACGCTTACGTGGAGCACGGCAATGTGTCCGTGCTGCGGGAGATGCTGGGAATTGACAGCGGCTCCATCATCCGCAGGATGAAGAAGGAGCTGGAACTGGAGGGATAATATGAAGGAGCGTCTGGACGTTCTTCTTGTAAACAGGAATCTGGCGCAGTCCAGGGAGAAGGCCAGGGCCGTCATTATGTCCGGCATCGTCTACGTGGACGGCCAGAAGGAGGACAAGGCCGGCGCCGCATTTGAGGATACGGTGAACATCGAGGTGCGGGGCAGTACCCTCCGGTATGTGAGCCGGGGCGGATTGAAGCTTGAGAAGGCCGTCGATGTGTTCGGAGCGGATGTGGCCGGGAAGATCTGCATGGACGTAGGGGCCTCCACAGGGGGGTTTACCGACTGCATGCTGCAGAATGGGGCGGCGAAGGTGTATGCCGTGGACGTGGGCAGGGGTCAGCTGGACTGGAAGCTGCGCGGCGACGAGCGGGTTGTATGTATGGAAAAGACCAATATCCGCTATGTGACGCCGGAGGATATCGCCGACAGGATTCAGTTTGCTTCCATCGATGTGTCCTTTATCTCACTGACCAAGGTACTGGGTCCTGTGAAGGAGCTTCTGACTGACGACGGCCATGTGGTCTGTCTGATCAAGCCCCAGTTTGAGGCGGGGCGTGAGAAGGTAGGCAAAAAGGGCGTGGTCCGAGAGAAAAGCACGCATCTGGAGGTAATCCGGATGGTGGCGTCCTACGCGGAAAGCATCGGATTTACGCTGCTGGGTCTGGATTACTCGCCTGTCAAGGGACCGGAAGGCAATATAGAGTATCTTCTTTATCTCCAGAAGGGCCGGAAGGACGGTACGGTTCTTGAGATTGCGGCAGCGGTGGTGGAGAGCGCCCATAATAATCTGTAGGAATCGGAGCGGACTATGAGACATTTTTATCTGATCTGGAATCCCCGCAAGGCGGGTACGGAGCAAATGGCCAGGACCATCGAGACGTATCTGAAGGACCGCGGCTGCTTCTGTACGGTTCGGGACGGCAAAGCTGTCGCTGATACTCCTGCAGAGCAGGAATCTGAAGATTCTGAGGGCGGACAGCCAAGTCATACGGCTCTTTCTCAGGTGCCGGCGGACGTGGAATGTGTCATCACGCTGGGCGGAGACGGAACGCTGATTCGGGCGGCAAGGGATCTGCGGGGCAGCGGGATTCCTCTCATCGGCGTTAATATGGGCAATCTGGGCTATCTGACTCAGGCAGGCTGTCGCTCTGACAGCGAAGTGAAGCAGATGCTGGATGATCTGATGGCAGGTCAGTTCCAGCTTGAGAAGCGCATGATGCTGAAGGGAAGCATATATCGCCGGGGGAAGCTGGCAGGAGAGGATTTGGCCCTCAATGAAATTCTGATTACCAGAAGAGAAATGCCGAAGATCCTGGAGATGAAAATTCTCGTCAACGGCGAGCCCCTGACAGGATACAAGGCGGATGGAATGATCATCGCCACTCCCACAGGCTCTACGGCCTACAATCTGTCGGCGGGCGGACCCATCGTGGCGCCGGCGGCGCAGATGATGATTCTGACTCCCATCTGTCCCCATGAGCTGGCCGGACGGAGCATCGTGTTCTCCGCGGAGGACTGCATCGAGATCGAGATTCTGGGACATGACGACAAGGCGCAGGCGGCGGTTTTTGACGGGGATGCGGCGGTAAGCCTGAGAGTGGGAGATAAACTGAAGATCGAACGGTCTCAGACGGAGACCGTTCTGGTGAAACTGAAGGAAGTTTCTTTCATAGATAATCTTCGCAGCAAACTGGCTGGGATTCAGGAGGTACGAGCATGAAGGTAGAGAGGCACAGCAAGATTGTAGAACTGATAGGAAAATACGATATCGAGACCCAGGAGGAGCTGGCGGAGCGTTTGAATCAGGTTGGTTTTCGGGTGACGCAGGCGACGGTATCCCGCGATATCCGGGAGCTGAAGCTGTCCAAGATTCAGATGGAGAACGGCAGGCAGAAATACGCGGTGTTCCGCGCCCAGGAGAATCTGAATGACAAATATATACGCATTCTCCGCGACGGATTTTCCTCCATGGACATGGCCCAGAACATTCTGGTGATCAAGACGGTGTCCGGTATGGCGATGGCCGTGGCGGCAGCCCTGGATTCGATTCATTTCTATGAGATTGTAGGCTGTATCGCCGGGGACGACACGATTATGTGCGCCGTCAGGAGCGTGGACGACACCATCCTGGTGATGGATAAGATACGAAAGGTGATCGAGGGATAGAGGAGGTACATATGCTGCTTGATCTTCGGGTGAAAAACCTGGCCCTCATCGAGAAGGCGGAAGTTAATTTCTCGGAGGGCCTCAATATCCTGACCGGCGAGACCGGCGCAGGAAAATCTATTATTATCGGGTCGGTAAATATGGCCCTGGGAGGAAAGGCGGCCAAAGACGCGATCCGGCAGGGCGCCGATTCCGCTTACGTGGAGCTGGTATTCGCGGTGGACGAGCCGGAGAAAAGAGAGGCTCTCAGGGAAATGGATGTGGAGCTGGGGGAGGATGGACTGCTTATTATTTCCCGGCGGATCACTCCCGGCCGGAGCGTCAGCAAGGTCAATGATGAAACTGTGACGGCAGGCCGTCTGCGGGAGATTACCAGCCGTCTTATCGATATTCACGGTCAGCATGAGCATCAGTCCCTGCTGTACAAATCGAAACATCTTCAGATTCTGGATTCTTACGCGAAATCCCAAACCGACCCATTAAAAGAAACGATTGCCGCCGCTTATCACGCCTGGCGCGACTCCGCGGAGAAGCTGAATTCCATGAACGCGGACCCGGAGGGACGGCTTCGGGAGGCGGATTTTCTCAGATATGAGATTCAGGAAATTGAGCAGGCAAGGCTTCGCGAGGGCGAAGAGGAGGAGCTGAGCGCTGAGTACAGGCGGCTTCAGAACGC
Organism: uncultured Lachnospiraceae bacterium; assembly: GCA_947588855.1. Classification (GTDB taxonomy): domain Bacteria; phylum Bacillota; class Clostridia; order Lachnospirales; family Lachnospiraceae; genus UBA3402. Next base: position 1,097 of record CANQBN010000056.1, on the reverse strand, counting down.
CCAGAAGATTATGGAAAATCTGTCGGCAGCTTACCGCGCCGTCGATGGAGAGCAGATCGGCCGCGCCCAGCGCGAGATTGGTCAGGCGGCGGAGTATGACGGTGAGCTTTCGAAAATCCGCGACCAGCTGGCGGATGCCGAAGCCATTTTACATGATGTTCTTCATGATATCAATTCCTACATGGATTCCTTCACTTTTGACGAGGAAAGCTTCCGCCGGACTGAAGACCGGTTGGATCTGATCCATAATCTTCAGGCAAAGTACGGCGGTTCTGTGACGGAGATTCTCCGGAGCCTGTCGGAGAAAAAGGACAGGCTTGATGAACTGGAGCATTTCGAGCAGGTCAGGGAAAAACTGGAGGCAGAACTGGCCGGGAGAGAGAAGAAGCTGGATTCTCTGTGCGGGCATCTGTCCCGGATTCGAAAGGCGGCTGCGGAAGCCCTGACCGGGAAAATCCGGCAGGCCCTCGAAGATCTGAATTTTATCGATGTAAAGTTTGAGATGGAATTCACCAGACTTTCCCAGTACACTGCAGGCGGTTATGATGAGGCGGAATTTCTTATTTCCACCAATCCCGGCCTGCCACTGCGCCCTCTGGGCAGTGTGGCTTCCGGCGGCGAGCTGTCCAGGATCATGCTTGCCGTCAAATCGGTGCTGGCCGACACGGACGATATTCCAACGCTGATTTTTGATGAGATCGATGCGGGAATCAGCGGCCGGACGGCCCAGATGGTATCGGAGAAACTGAATTATATTGCCGGGAAGCGCCAGGTTATCTGCATCACCCACCTGCCCCAGATTGCGGCTATGGCGGACAGCCATTTCGAGATTGCCAAGGCGGCCGAGGACGGCGTGACCACCACCCGGATTCGCAGGCTGAATGATGGACAGACGGTGGAAGAACTGGCCCGTCTTCTGGGCGGCGCCCAGATTACCCAGGCCGTGAGAGAGAACGCCAGAGAGATGAAAGAACTGGCGCAGGAGAAGAAAAAGCAGAAAGCGTCTGTGTGAGAAGAAAAAGCAGGGAACCGCCCTGCGACAAAAGAATAGAATTTACGAAAACGAGAGCAACATTTTGTAGGAAAATGTTGCTCTC
>CANQBN010000055.1 GCA_947588855.1 uncultured Lachnospiraceae bacterium | reverse complement strand
TTTCCAGATCGATCTTGCCTGCAGGATCGCCTTTGATATTGTAGCCGGTAGTAGGATTCTGCTGGTGGCCGGTCATGCCGGTGATGGAGTTGTCCAGGATGATCACCGTGGAATTGCTTTGGTTATAGGCAATGTTGGCCAGGCCGGTCATGCCGGAGTGCATGAAGGTGGAATCGCCGATGACGGCTACTGTCTTTCCTTCACTCTCGGCGCCCAAGGCCTTGTTAAATCCGTGAATGGCGCTGACGGAGGCTCCCATGCAAAGGGTCATCTCCATAGCGCTTAAGGGGGCTACAGCTCCCAAAGTATAGCAGCCGATATCGCCCAGAACGGTACATTTATTCTTCGATAATGTATAGAACAGGCCCCGGTGAGGACAGCCGGCACACATAACCGGCGGCCTGCCGGGCAGCGCCTCGCCAAGAGCCCCGTGTTCCGGTACCGGCACGCCAAGCTTTTCCGCAATCACATTGGGGAAAAACTCGCCGCAGACCGGCAGCACATCCTTGCCGCTGACTGCAAGACCTAGCTGGCGGCAGTGATTCTCTATAATGGGATCCAGTTCCTCGATAACGACCAGCTTCTCCACCTTCGCCGCAAAATCCAGAATCAGCTTCACGGGAAGGGGATTGACCATGCCCAGCTTCAGAATGCTGGCGCTGTCGCCGAACACTTCCCTGGCGTACTGGTAGCTGGTAGAAGAAGTGATAATACCCAGCTTCGTGCCGCCCATCTCCACCCGGTTGAACTCACAGCTTTCCGCATATTCCGTCAGCTTCCGGGTCCGCTCCTCCACAATAGGATGGCGGCGAATGGCGTTGCCCGGCATCATCACATATTTGGCGATATTTTTCTCATAGGGCTTCGGCTCCGGCATTACACGGCTCCCAGTCTCCACAACACTCTGGGAATGGGCGATACGGGTACACATCTTGATAATGACCGGCGTGTCAAACTCCTCCGACAGCTCATACGCCTTTTTGGCAAATTCCAGCGCCTCGGCAGAGTCCGCCGGTTCCAGCATAGGCACCTTGGATGCAATGGCGTGATGGCGGGAATCCTGTTCGTTCTGGGAAGAATGCATTCCGGCATCGTCCGCCACACAAATTACCATACCTGCGTTGACTCCTGTATAGGAACAGGTAAACAGCGGGTCCGCCGCCACGTTCAGTCCCACATGCTTCATGCCGCAGAAGCTGCGCTTTCCCGCCAGGGAAGCGCCAAAAGCCACTTCCATGGCTACCTTCTCATTGGGAGCCCACTCACAGTAAATCTCATCGTACTTGGCGGCTTCCTCCGTGACCTCCGTGCTGGGCGTCCCCGGATAACTGGACACCACGCTGCACCCGGCCTCATACAGCCCTCTGGCCAGAGCTTTGTTGCCTAACATCAGTTCTTTCATGTGAAATATCCTTTCTACCTATGTATTTGAAGATTTTACGCGTTCTCATTCAGACGGTCGATGATCTGCCCCAGACATCCGGTTCCGTAATTCAGCATTCGGTTCACCCGGCTGATTGTAGCAGAACTGGCGTTGGTCTCCTGCTTAATCTCCGTATATACCTTGTCATTCTTCAGCATTCTGGCAACCTCAAACCGCTGTTCCATGGCACGCAGTTCTGTCATGGCGCAGACGTCCTCGAAAAAGTCACAGCACTCTTCCAGGGTCTTCAGCTGTAAAATAGCCTGGTACATGGCAATCTTGCGTTCCTTCGGAATATTTCTGCTCATAGAAATCCCCTTTCGCTACCGGATTATTCATGGGTTCGATACCCACGCTGTTACTATCATACCACGGTTTTTGGATTCAGTAAATAACAACTTTAAACTGTTAAACTTTGGAATGTGCAAAAAACGAAACGGATTCATTCTCCTGCAATTCTTCACGGCAGCAAACCAAAAACAGCCTGAAGGCAAATCCCTCAGGCCATTTCCAGATCATCCCATAAATTTATCTCTTAATATCATAATTCATATCCATCAGGTGGCGGATACTCTCCGCGTCATCAGTGATATTAGCGTCGCCGCGGATGGTGTGCTTGATCACGCTGCTGGCTACCGCGAAATTGATCATATCCATGGGCTTATAGCTGTGCATCATGGCATAGATCAAGCCGCTGGCAAAAGCGTCTCCGCCGCCTACTCGGTCCAGAATATTAAAGGTAAACATCTTGCTCTCAAAGGTGTGTCCCTGATACCACATGAACGCCTTTAAGCTGTTCTCACTTCCGCTGTGAGCATATCTTACATGGCGGGCAATACACTGGATGTTAGGATACCGTTCCACAAACACCTGGAAAATCTCGTCCTGCTGCTCGTAGCTGGGACGGAAAGGCACGTCGTCCTTCACGTCTCCCTTACTATAATCCGCCTCATCCTTCCACAGATGATAGGGCTCAATACCGAACAGCACATCCACGTAGGGCAAGCACTCCGTACAGAAATCCCGGGCCTCCTCCCAGGTCCACAGAGTACTCCGGAAGTTGCCGTCAAAGCTGACGGTCAGGCCATGGTTCTTAGCAACTACAAGGCAGTCCATGATCAGCTTTCTGCAGTTGGGTGCCAGAGCCGGCGTAATTCCGCTCAGATGAAGCCATGTAAAATCCTTCAGCAACGCATCCAGATCGATATGATCAAAATTATACTCGGTGATGGCGCTGTTCTTCCGGTCATATGTAACTTTACTGGAACGGATTCCGTATCCGGTCTCCAGATAATAGCAGCCCAACCGGTGAGTCGGCGTCTCCTCGGGAGTGCTCAGGATAACCGGCGTACAGTGTACGTCGTTGCTTCGCAGCATCCGGACAGCGCTTTTTCCCAGGCTGTTGTTGGGAACCACCGTGAAAAATGTGCTGTCCACCCCCAGATTGGCCAGAGCCAGGGCAATGTTGGCCTCGCTGCCTCCGTAGCTGGCCTCAAAGCTGCTGGTCATGCGGATCTTCTCATAGTTCGGCGGCGTCAGGCGGAGCATAATCTCGCCGATGGTGATAAATCTCTCATCGCAGTCGTTTTCCTGTGTCAATGGATTAAAATGTTTCATAACTACCTCCTTCTTCTCCGGAACCACGCCGGATATCTCCCCCGTAAATGCAGTAAAATCTGCCGTTATTTTTATTATACATGAAAATGTAAGTGCTGCCAACAGAAAATTGTCAGAATTTATCCCTGCCACACGGATCCTCTATATATAGACACAAAAATCCCCGTCTGACTATTTCGCAAAATCAGACGGGGATCTGTCTCTCTTACATTAATCGCAAGTATAGGGCATTAAAGCGATATGACGGGCTCTCTTGATTGCAACTGTCAAAGCTCTTTGGTGCTTCGCACAGTTACCGGTAATTCTTCTGGGAAGAATCTTGCCTCTCTCGGATACGTATCTTTTCAGCTTATTAGTATCCTTATAATCAATGACACCGTTCTTCTCGCCGCAGAACACACATACTTTCTTTCTTCTGCGGATAGCTCCGCTTCTTCTGGGCTTCGGGCCGTCGGCCTTATCAGTCTTATTGAATGGCATGGTATATACCTCCTTCTATAAATCGGTTTAGTTGAACGGAAGTCCTTCGTCCTCGACTCCGTCCGGGATGTTCATAAATCCATCGCCAATAGCGCTTGACGGAGCGGGTCTGGAAGCCGGCTGATACGGCTGCTGATAACCGTTGCCATCGCCGGCAGACGCATTCCTGCTGTCCGCGAACTCCTGATCATCCACAATCACTTCTGTAGTGTAAACTCTCTGACCGTCTCTGTTGGTGTAGCTTCCTGTCTGGATTCTTCCGGACACCAAAACTCTCATACCCTGATGAAAATACTTCTCTGCAAATTCTCCCGCACGATCAAAGGCCACGCAGGGAATAAAATCTGCTGTCTGCTGTTCGCTATCCTGATTCTGGCTGCGGCGGCCTCTGCGGTCCACCGCCAGGGTATATCTGGTAATAGCCATGGAACGCTCTCCCTGAGAGTAGCGAACCTCCGGATCTCTTGTTAATCTACCCATTAGGATTACTCTATTCATACGATCACACTTTCTTTCGTCTATGCGTCCTGTCTTACACAAAGATAACGGATAACCGGCTCCATAATGCGAATGTGGGCTTCCACCTCGCCTGGACATGCGGCATCACCCTCGAACTGCACGAAGTAATAGAAGCCTTCCTTCATCTTCTGGATCTCGTAGGCAAGTCTCTTCTTGCCCCACTCGTCCACGTTAGTCACAGTGCCACCAAAGCGGGTAATGTATCCCTGCACTTTTTCCATGGCCGCGGCTCTCTCTTCGTCTTCGAGCTTTGCGCTAAGAACAACTGCTAATTCATATTTGTTCATAGTCTCTTACCTCCTTATGGTCTCTGGCCCCCGCTTTCAGTTTCGGGAGCAAGGATTGATGTGTCACGGGAAAATATTGTATCAAAAAAGAAGAAAAAATGCAAGCTTTTTCGCCGCATTTCCCGCTATTTTTCCCGCTATTTTTCACTTACTTTTCATCCAGGCGGCGCCTTTCTTCCCCTAAGATAATCCGCCGGGCTTTCTGAGTCCTCTTGTGTTCTTCTCCACCATGGTGCGGGCCACCATGATCTGATGGCCGCAGCCGGTGCATTTCAGGCGAAAATCCGCTCCTACCCGCAGGATCTCCCACTCGTGACTTCCGCAGGGATGGGGTTTTTTCATCTTCACAATATCTCCTACCTCATATACCATCCGCATCCCTCCTATACCAGAATCTCATCGATAGCCCGGAGCTCATCAGCCGTAAAAGGCCTTCCCTTCAGGGCATCTATATTGTTCCTCAACTGTTCCGGATTGCTGGCGCCTACCAACACAGATGTAACCTGCGGCTTTCTGAGAATCCACCAAAGCGCCATCTGAGCCAGAGACTGGCCGCGGCCCTCCGCCAGCTCATTGAGCCTGCGGATCTTCGACAGCCGCTCCTTAGTCAGATAACGGCTTCCGATGGTCGTATTGGGCCGAGCCGCCCGGGAATCTTCTGGTATCCCTTTCAGATAACGATCCGTTAAGGCTCCCTGGGCCAGCGGACTGTAAGCGATACAGCCTACACCTTCACACTCCAACATATCCAAAAGCCCGTCCTCCACCCATCGCTCAAACATATTGTAGCGCGGCTGATGAATCAGGCAGGGCGTACCGTTCTTCCGAAGAATCTCGACAGCCTTTTGGGCTTCATCCTTTTCATAGTTGGAAATACCCACGTACAGGGCTTTACCCTGGCGGACCATGTCCGTCAGCGCTCCCATGGTCTCTTCCAAAGGAGTCCCTGGATCGGGACGATGATGGTAGAAAATATCCACATAGTCCAGATTCATCCGTCTCAGGCTCTGATCCAGGCTGGCCATCAGATATTTTCTGGAACCCCAGTCGCCGTAGGGGCCGGGCCACATATCATAACCTGCCTTGGATGAAATAATCATCTCATCCCGATAATCCTTCAGTTCTGTATGCAGTATCTTACCGAAATTTTCTTCCGCCAGACCCCTGGCCGGATTGCCATAGTTATTAGCCAGATCAAAATGAGTGATTCCGTTATCAAAGGCACAGAAAATAATCCTCTTCTGTTCATCCAATGTTTTCTCCAGCCCAAAATTCTGCCATAACCCCAGGGACACCTTCGGCAGTTTAATTCCGCTTCTGCCGCATCGGGCATAACTCATGGTATCATATCTGGTTTCTGATGGATGATACATATCATTCGCCTCCGTCTCTTACAAATATGGTTCAAACACCTGACCGATGGGCTCATTAATCACCAGATCCGCATGGGCATCCCTGGCTGTGGCGGATTTGTTAATCAACACCAGCTTATTGCCCTGATAATAGTCAATCAGACCTGCAGCCGGATATACCACCAGAGAAGTGCCGCCGATAATCAATACGTCAGCATGACGGATATAATATACCGCTTTCTGAAGCGTATGCTGATCCAGACCTTCCTCATAGAGAACCACATCCGGTTTGATGATACCGCCGCAGTCGCAGTGGGGTACCCCCTGGGACCCGGTCACTGCGTCCAAGCCGTAATATTTGCCGCATCGGGTACAGTAGTTGCGGTGAATGGAACCATGAAGTTCCAAAACCTCTTTGCTTCCAGCCATCTGATGCAAACCGTCAATATTCTGAGTGATAACTGCCTTAAGCTTCCCCTTCTGCTCCAGATTCGCCAACGCCAGATGGGCCGCATTGGGCTTTGCCTCGGTGAAAACCATCCTATTTTTATAAAAACGATAGAATTCCTCCGGATTTCGCACATAAAAACTGTGGCTGATAATCGTCTCCGGCGGATAATCATATTCCTGGTTGTAAAGTCCGTCCTGACTGCGGAAATCCGGGATTCCGCTCTCTGTGGATACTCCCGCTCCGCCGAAAAATACGATATTATTGCTTCCCTCAATCCACTGCCTTAAGGTTTCCTGTGCCGACATTCCAATCCCCCCTTATTATTTTCATTTGCCGGCCTGTAATGCCGGTCGGCATGCCTGTCTTAGCCGCACGTATAGTTTTCTTTTCAAGTTATTTTTATTTTATCAAATGCAGCAAAAAATTTAAAGATATTTCACGAATTTGTCAAAATAATTCAAGCAAAAAACCGCACAGGATCGGAAAACCCTGTGCGGAGACGAAAGTGTATCTAATATTTCAAAGCAATTTAGATGGTGCCATCCCAGGTGCTGACTTCAGTGTTCTTCTTCTCTTCCTCGTCGAACCATCTGGTAGTCACGCACTTGCTCTCAGTGTAGAATTTAATTCCATCCTTGCCCAGAGTATGCAGATCGCCGAAGAAAGAGTTCTTGTGGCCGGAGAAGGGGAATACGCCGATGGGCACCGGAATACCTACGTTGATTCCTACCATGCCGCCGTCCGTGCGGGAAGCAAACTCTCTGGAGAAATATCCGCTCTGGGTGAAGATCACAGAGCCGTTGGCGAAAGGATTGGCATTCATGACAGCCAGGCCTTCCTCAAAATTCTTCACTCTCTTCACACACAGAACCGGCCCGAAAATCTCGGTAGTTCCTACGCTCATCTCCGGAGTTACATGATCCAGGATGGTGGGCCCTAAATAATAACCGCCTTCAAAGCCTTCGACTTTAACATTACGGCCGTCCAGAGCCATGGTTGCGCCCTCTTCAAGACCTTTCTCAATCCACCTGAGGATGCTGTCTTTATGCTTCTGATTCACTACGGGTCCCAGCTTGGATGTCTTATCATAAGCCGGGCCGACTTTAATCTTAGAAGCCAGTTCTACCAGCTTGGCAACCAGGGCATCGGCAATTCCATCCTCTACAACTACCACGGGCAAAGCCATGCAGCGCTCGCCAGCGCAGCCAAAGGAAGAATTGATGATGCCTGCCGCTGTCCGATCTACAGGCGCGTCGTTCATAACCAGAGCATGGTTCTTAGCTTCGCACAGGGCCTGAACTCTCTTGCCATGAGCCGCGGCCACAGAATAGATATGCTTGCCTACGGCGGTGGTTCCCACAAAAGAGATCCCCTTTACATCCGGATGGGTCAGGAAAATCTCGGCCTCATTTCTGGAGCAGGGAACAATATTCAGCACGCCGTCGGGAAGTCCGGCCTCCTTATAAATCTCAGCAAAACGCAGAGCCGTACGGGGCGTGGAACTGGAAACCTTCAGAACCATAGCATTACCCGCCGCCACACACATGGGAGTCATCCAGCCCATGGGAATCATAGCCGGGAAGTTAAAGGGTACAATTCCCGCGAATACGCCCAGGGGCTCACGATACAGAACCGTATCAAAACCGGCGGAGGTGTTCATCAGGGACTCGCCCATCATCAGCGTAGGGGCAGAACAGGCCAGCTCTGTACCTTCCTTAGCCTTCAGCACATCGCCTTCTGCTTCATTCCATACTTTTCCATTTTCCTGAGCCACCAGATAGGTCAGTTCCTCCATGTTCTCCTCGATCAGCTGGCGAACCTTGTACAGCACCCGGACTCTTTTCACTACCGGCACCTTGGCCCATTCCTTCTGAGCTTCCTTGGCGATACCGATTACTTCTTCCACCTCTTCTTTGGTACAGCAGGGCACTAACGCTGTCACCTCACCGGTACTGGGATTGTAGACTTCATTGTACTTTTCTGTCTTGGACTCGCGAAACTGTCCGCCTGCGAAATATTTTAATTTTTCCATATGTAATATGTGAACCTCCTTAATAATATAATATCTGACTTGTCCAAATTCGATCCGGAAAACTACGGCTCGATTTTCCAGTGGAAATTACAGCCCAGTCTTCTGAAATTACAGCCCTGTTTTCTCATGGATATAGGCTCTGGCCATCTTGGCATACTTAAAGGGATTGGCCTTGGCCGGATCCTGCTCAGCCTCCACCAGGAACCATCCTTCATAGCCCATTTTCTCCAGCTCTGCAAATACAGCGTCAAAATTCACATCGCCGTCGCCGGGAACAGTGAAGGTTCCCTCACGAACTGATTTCAGGAAAGACCACTTGCCCTCTGTGGCCTTCTTTACCACTTCAGCGCGGACATCCTTCAGATGAACATGGCCGATACGTTTCGGATACTTCTTCAGGATATAAACCGGATCCTCTCCGGAGAAGGAGAAATGACCGGTATCATAGCACAGATAAACCAGGTCAGGATCCGTATTGTCCAGCATCCGCTCCGTCTCAGCGATAGTCTGAATACCGGTTCCCATATGATGATGGAAGCAAAGTTTAAATCCTCTGTCCTTTGCCACTTTGCCCAGACGGTTCAAGCCGTCGCAGACCTTCGCCCATTCTTCCTCAGTAAAATGAACCTTATTGTCGAAAATGGACAGCTCCTCTTTGCCCTGCACCGAATAACTCTGCTCAGATACATTGATCCGGTCAGCGCCAACTGCAGCCAGATAATCCAGTTCCTTAATAAACTCGGCTTCTACTTCCTCATAGGGCTTCGTAGCCAGGAAAGAAGAGAACCACTTGCTGGCAATACGCATTCCGCGAAGATCCAAGGCCTCCTTCAAAACCTTCGTATCCTTGGGGTACTTATTGCCCACCTCACAGCCAGTAAATCCGGCCAGCGCCATCTCGCTGATACACTGCTCAAAGGTGTTCTCACCACCCAGGGCCGGCATATCGTCATTAGTCCAGCCGATAGGAGCAATTCCTAATTTTACTTTTTCCTTGTCAAACATGATGATCGTCTCCTTCATTATACGTAATACATGCGTTAAGATGTTGGGGCCATATTAATACATCCTGGCTCTGGACAGCGCTTCCATCCTCCGCTCATAAGCTTCGTGAATGGCTGGTATGGTTTCGCTGTCGCCGATTCCCACATGCCACCAGGACTTATATCCGTCGGTCATACTCTTGGGCAGCACTTTAATATCGATCAGAGTGGATACTGTCTCCTTTTTGGCCGCCTCAAGGGCTTCCTTCAGCTCATTCATAGTCCTGGCCGTGTAGCCTGCCATACCATAACCTCTGGCAATCATAGCAAAATCCGTAGCAATCAGCTGACCGTCCTGTTTCCCCGTACTTTCATTTCTGCGGCGGAACATAGTGGCCAGGCTGTCAATACCATTGCTCATCTGCAGATTATTGATACAGCCAAAACCGCAGTTATCAAACAGAAGAACGGTAATCTTCTTGCCCTCCTGCAAAGAGGTCGCCATCTCCGAATGAAGCATCATGAAAGCGCCGTCTCCCACCAATGCGTAGCAGGGCTGATCCGGCTTGGCCAGCTTGGCTCCCAGGGCCGCTGCAATCTCATAGCCCATGCAGGAATATCCGTATTCCATATGGTAGGAATCCTTCTTGGTGGTAGTCCACATCCGCTGCAAATCGCCTGGAAGACTTCCGGAAGCGCCTACTGCAATGGCATCCTCTTCTATCGTTCTGCGGATCAGGCCCAAAGCGCCGGTCTGAGTAATCAGTCCACCGGTAGTCTTGACAAACTCCTCTAAAACTCCCGGCTCCATGGCCTTAATCAGAGGCTTATATGACTCGTCATAAACGGTTCCGGTCAGGAACTCCATTTCCTTATCCCAGGCAACTTTGGCCGTCTGGATCTCATCCGTATAACCGCTTCTGTATCCCTTTTCCTCCAGAGCCTTGCCCAGGGCGCGAATTCCCGCTTTGGCGTCGGCAATCACCGGATATGCATCCAGCTTCTCCGCATGGAAGGGCGATACATTGATCAGCACCATCTGAACCTCCGGATTCCGGAACAGTTCCTTAGAACCGGTGGTAAAATCAGAAAGCCTGGTTCCCACGCCGATAATCACATCCGCCTTCTCAGCAATCATATTGGCAGACAGATTACCTGTCACGCCCACTCCGCCCATATTCAACGGATGGTTGGTATTTAACACGCTCTTGCCGGACTGCGTCTCCAGAATCGGAATATTAAATTTCTCACAGAAGCTTAAAAGCTCCTCACCCGCCTCGGAATAACGGACGCCGCCGCCCAGAATCACAGCCGGTTTCTTCTTGCCCAGAATCAGCTGAACCGCATCCTGAAGCTGCTCCGCTGCCGGCTCCCTGCGGACAATCTTATGAACTCTCTTGCGGAAGAAATAATCCGGATACTCAAATCTCTCTCCCTGCACATCCTGAGGAATCGCGATACACACACCGCCCGCCTGCTCCGGATCAGTCAGAACACGCATGGCGTTAATCATAGCGCTCATCAGCTGCTCCGGACGGCTCACTCTGTCCCAGTAGCGGGATACAGGCTTAAACGCATCATTGGTCGTAATAGACAGATTATAGGGCTGTTCAAACTGCTGCAGCACCGGATCCGGCTGCCGGGTAGCATACGCATCTCCCGGGAACACCAGAAGAGGCACATTATTTACCGTAGCGTCTGCCACAGCCGTTACCATATTGGCAGCTCCGGGGCCGATAGAAGACGCGCAGGCAATAATTTTGCGCCGGTTGTTCTGCTTGGCAAAGCCTGCCGCCACATGGCACATTCCCTGCTCATTTCTGCCCTGATAAACCTTCAGGCTGCCGGGATTCTCCGCCAGGGCCTGGCCCAGTCCCAGTACTATGCCATGGCCGAAGACCGTAAACACGCCGTCTACAAACTTTTCTTCCACACCGTCCAGGCTGACGTACTGATTATCCAGAAATTTCACCAAAGCCTGGCCCACCGTCATACACTGTTTGCTCATAAGACTTTCTCCTTCTTATATGATAAACTCTTATAATTCTCAGGCATTTTCCTCCAGAAGCCATACATGCTCCGGATCGTTGTCCCTCGTCGTCCAGGGGTTCCCGTCCAGATGACGGATCATCCAACAATAATACATATTGTAGCCGGGAGCCGCTGTCTGAGGATGGGTCAGCCCGCCGGGAATGCAGGCTGCACTTCCGTCCTTCACCTTGAATGCATTATCGCCGATGAACGCCCCGCCAAAGCCCTGAGGCTTCTCAAACTTATAGTAGTAAACCTCCGGCTGAGGATGACTGTGAGGCACATAGCTGGACCAGCGTCCTGCCTTGGTGATCACTTCGCCGATAACCAGATTGGAATAGGGAGCGTTCTGATAATCCAGCACCGTCAGAACCTCTCTCTTGGCAGTGCCTTCCCACTGAGTTTCTCCCATCAGCTCGATCTTGTTCTCCTCAGGGGTATAGAAATGAGGCGGAAATGTCCTGTCATTAGTGGTGGACTGAACGATAATCTCACTGTCCTCCCTGGCCGTCACTGCCACAGAAGTTCCCTTACACACATGGAGGCAATAGGGCGCCTCAGAAAATACATCCTTACGGGATGCCTCTGCGCTTTGCCTTTCACCGTCTGCCTCCCATTCAAAGGTCACCTTTCCCTCTGTCAGAAGAACTGCCGTCTCCTGATCTGCCAGGCATGCAGTGTAGGACTGTCCGGCTTTCAGGCGATAAACCGTAATATCCTGCAGCATATTGGCATTGACGCCGTTCATCTGGCAGACGATCTTTTTACCGTTTTCATCAAACTGCAGATAATCAAACATGTTGATCTCTTCTCCTTCCATAATAGCAGCTATAATAACCGTTCATAAGCTGGCTTGTCAACCTATACTCTGGCTACCATATCGCCGTACTCGGCTTTCTCTTTGGCAATAAACTCCTTCACAGCCTCCACACCCGGCATATCCTGAGAGCATGCATGGCTCGCAACCAGCATAGCCGCAGAAGCGCTGCCAAACTCCAGGGCATCCATAATATCCCAGCCCTCCAGCAGTCCGTAGAGGAACGCGGAAGCATAACCGTCTCCGCCGCCAAAGGATTTCAGAAGCTTCACCGGGAACGGACGGATGCTGTAATCCTTGCCGTCGTCTGTATAAGCTGTAGAGCCTTCTTTTCCGTGCTTAATTACCACAATCTTCGCGCCTTTTTTATGCCAGTAAGCCGCTGTCTGCTCATCGGTTCTTCCCGGCTCAATCAGCGCCTCCGTCAGATCAAACTCTTCCCTGGAACCCAGGATAATATCGCTCTGCCCTGCCACAGTCGAATAATAAATGGCAATTTCATCCGCATTTTTCCAGTTATAGGGCCGGTAATCAATATCAAAAATCACTTTTACGCCATTGCGCTTCGCCAAAGCCAGTGCCTTCAGCGCCGCCTCCCTGGACGGGCTCTGTGCAAGGGCCGTCCCTGAAATCAGAAGCGCCTTGGTCTTTTTTATGTATTCTTCATCAATATCATCCACTGACAGCTGAAGATCGGCAATCCGATCACGATACATGAGGATGCTGCTTTCCGTCTCACTGAGAATCTCAGTAAAAGTCAGGCCAAGCTTTTCCCCGTTGGTACACCTTGTAATGTGAGATACATCGATTCCTTCATTCTTAAAGAAATTCGTGACAAAATCACCCATCTGATCGTCAGATACTCTGGCGATAAAGCCCACCTTCTTTCCCAAACGCGCCAAGCCTACCGCGATGTTAGCAGGAGAACCGCCCAAATATTTCTTGAAGGTGGTACTCTCAGACAGCGGCTTGTAATAATCTACCGGATTAAAATCCACTGCCACGCGCCCCAAAGGAATCATATCAAATTCCTTGGATTCATCAAACTCCAAAAATCCCATGCTGCATTCCTCCAGTTTTTTATTTACATAATATCACAAAAGTTAACGCAAAGTTGCTAATAAGTTGCTATAAATTTACCATGTTTTGGTGTGAAAGTCAATCATTATCCGACTCTGCCATCATAATTTTCACGACTGTCTCTCGACACATCTCCAAATGCTCCCGGCGGATTCCCTTATCCGTAATGACCTGCTCCATCTGCGACAGATTCGCATACTTCATCAGTGCCGTTTTCCCAAATTTAGAAGAATCTACCAACAGGTATGCGTGAGCACTGTTTTTGATGGCAGAACTCTTAATCTCAAATTCCAGCGGTGAGGAGTTCGTCACCTCACCTCCGTCTCCTACGCCGGTAGCCGCCATAAAAGCTTTCTGAATATTGTAATATTCCAGCATTCGTCCAGTCTCCACTGAGACGAAAGAATTGGTCCTTCTCTCCAGCGTTCCCGGAAGACCGATTACCGTCAAATCCGGATAGGGCATGGCACGGCAGATCGCGTTGAGACTGTTGGTAATAATTGTCACATTCTTCTTATCTTCCATATAATCCGCCATATACATGGTGGTCGTTCCGGAATCAATGTAAATAACATCTCCGTCCTCCACCAGGCCAACTGCCGCTCTGCTGATAGCCCGCTTTACTTCCATATTACGAAGCTGTCTGTCCTCAAAAGGCACCAGATTGTTCGTCTGATTGGCACATACTCCGCCGTAAATTTTCCGAATGGTTCCCTTTTTCGTCAGATACGCCACATCCATGCGGGCGGTATTCATGGAAACAGCAAATCTGGTACACAGTTCATCCATGGAAACCGTGTCATGTTCCAGAATATACTGTTCCATCTGCCGAAGACGGAAAGTCTTCATCCCCATATCTGTCGCCACCTCCTTTTTTATTAATGGCTTCCCGTTGGATTCCCTGCTTCCGCCTGTTTTATCATTGTCTATATCTTATCACACTTACCTCAAAACAACAAAGAATTTTTTCTGTTTTGTAATATATTTTTATTGTGTTTATGAAACTCAAATGATATAATACGTGTGAACTTACCAAAAAGTTGATATTTCTTTTTAGAAAGGACTAATTAACATGTTAAACATCGGTATTATCGGAGCCGGCCGTATTGGCAAGGTTCACAGCGAAAGCATTACCAATTACATTAAAAATGCCCGTGTGGCTGCTATCGCCGATCCTATGATGAACGACGCCACCAGAACATGGGCAGAGGGCCTGGGCATTCCCTCTATCGGTTCTGATTATCACAAGATTCTGGAAGACCCGTCGATTCAGGCCGTGATGATCTGCTCCTCTACTGATACTCACGCAGACATTGCCATTGAGGCAATCCACGCCGGAAAGCACGTATTCTGCGAGAAACCCATTTCTCAGGACCTAAGCAAGATCAAAGAAGTAATGGAAGCCTTGAAAGATTCCAATGTTAAATTCCAGGTCGGCTTCAACCGTCGATTTGACCATAACTTTGAGGCAGTCCGCGAGGCTGTAAAGAATGGTTCCATCGGCGATGTACATATCGTAAAGGTAACTTCCAGAGATCCGGATGCTCCACCCATTGAATATGTAAAGGTGTCCGGAGGCATGTTCCTGGACATGACCATCCATGATTTTGATATGGTTCGCTACCTGACCGGCAGCGATGTAACCGAAATCTATGCCAACGGCGCCGTACTGGTAAATCCCGCCATCGGCGAAGCCGGAGATATCGACACCGCCATCATCACCATGAAGCTGGCCAACGGCGCCATCGCCGTCATTGATAACTCCAGAAAAGCAGCTTACGGCTACGATCAGAGAGCAGAAGTCTTCGGTTCCAAGGGTCAGGTGGCTGTCACCAATGACACTCTCTCTTCTGCTGTTATCAGCACGGAAAGCGGCGTAACTGCCGAGAAGCCCCTCTACTTCTTCCTGGAACGCTACATGGCCTCCTTCTCCAAAGAAGTATCCCTGTTCGTCCAGGCCATTGAGAACGATACAGAGGTTCCGGTCAATATCAACGACGGACTGCAGCCTGTCCTGATTGCCAAGGCAGCTAAAAAGTCCCTTGATGAGGGCCGTCCTGTAAAGCTGAGCGAAATCGAATTTTAATTCATAATCTATTTAATCCTTGTAATAATTGATAGAATATTGTAGAGTAAAGACAAATCTATCAGTATAAAGGAGAGTTATTCTTATGGGCAAATTCGCAGTTAAGACAACCAATTCTGGTGTCAGGTTCAACCTCAAAGCCGGTGAATTCCGTTTCCGTCTGAAAGCTTCCAATGGTCAGACCATTGTTTCCAGCGAAGGTTATACCACTCTGGCTAAATGTATGAACGGTATTGCCTCTGTCAAGAAGAACGCTCCCGAGGCAGAAGTTGTCATGGAAAAGTAGATTATCAGGATACTGCAGAAATCTGCGCTGCTGGCGCCTTTTTCTGCATACTGATGCAATAAAAGACCGGGATTCACCGCAGGGTGTTTCCTGGTCTTTTCTATTCCTGCTGGCTGTTCAGCCATTCCTGAGCCCTCTTAAGCCCTTCTTTGTCAAACGAAAAAAATTCCGTCGTCTTCTCAGAATCCGGCGTTGCCGTCGAACTGAGCAAACCATGCCAGCAAATCGCGGCTAACCGATCGCCGTGTTCCTCATCACTCCGCTTCTCCAAGACAAAGCGCAAAAACCCGTCACTTCCTGTAAAGCGGCTTTTCTTCAAAAAGGGAATTCCCATAATTCCTGACAGATCGATCATTATCTACTCCTCCGTCTATCTTCTCTGCATTTTCCCATCAATCGCCTTTAAAAATATGGCATCTCTACCAAAAAAGGCCGAAAATGCTTACCAATAAGCATCTCCAACCTTTTTGAGAGGCGACAGCCGGATTTGAACCGGCGGATCAGGGTTTTGCAGACCCACGCCTTACCACTTGGCTATGTCGCCTTATAAATAAAAATATGAAACCTCGTGGAATTTTATTCTCAATGACCCCAACGAGATTCGAACTCGTGTTACCGCCGTGAAAGGGCGATGTCTTAACCGCTTGACCATGGGGCCTTAT
>CANQBN010000054.1 GCA_947588855.1 uncultured Lachnospiraceae bacterium | reverse complement strand
CCCATCTACGGTTTTGGAGACCGCTGCTCTACCATTGAACTATTCCCCTACGCTGCGGTGCAGGTGTCCTGTGGACACCTCGACAACGAACCTATCATAACACAAACTTCCTAACCTGTCAACAATTTTTGACGGCAAAAACCGATGGAATTTTCCCGCTTACAACTCACTGATCGCTTCCCTCACATTGCGGACGCCGGTCAATTTTATCTTGTCAGTGGCTTTCATCTTATTCAGGCATATCTGAGGAAGAATACAACGGGTAAATCCCAGCTTTACCGCTTCGTTCACCCTCTGCTCCGCCATAGATACGGCCCGTACCTCGCCGGAAAGTCCCACCTCGCCGAAGACGATAGTCTTCTCATCCACCGGTTTGTCCTTCAGGCTGGACACCAGCGCCAAAACAATGGCAAGATCCAGAGCCGGCTCGTTCATCCGCATGCCGCCGGCAATATTTACGTAAGCGTCGTACCGGGACATCTCATAATGACATCTCTTTTCCAGCACCGCCATCAGCAGGTTCACGCGGTTGTAGTCCGTGCCGGCCGCTGTACGTCTGGGAATACCGAGATTACTCTGAGTCACAAGCGCCTGGACCTCCAGAAGAATAGGTCTGGTGCCTTCCATCGCGCAGGCCACTACGGCTCCCGAAGCGTTCTCAGGCCGTCCCTCCAACATGAACTCCGAGGGATTCTCCACTTCCGTCAGCCCCTGCTCTCTCATCTCAAAAACGCCGATCTCATTCGTTGAGCCAAAACGGTTCTTGACGCCTCTAAGAATCCGGTAGGAAGCATGCCTGTCGCCCTCAAAATACAAAACCGTGTCCACCATATGTTCCAGTACTCTGGGACCTGCCACCACGCCTTCTTTGGTCACATGACCAACAATGAAAATGGTAACGCCCGAACCTTTGGCGATCTGCATCAGCAGATTGGTGGATTCTCTGACCTGGCTGACACTGCCCGGAGCCGCACATATCTCTTCCCGATACATGGTCTGTATAGAATCAATAATAACCACATCAGGCTTTATTTCCATGATGGTCTCCTGAATGCCGTCCAGGCTGGTTTCACACAGGAACAACAGCTCTCCTGAAACCTGGCCGATTCGGTTTGCCCTCAGCTTGATCTGCTTCAGAGACTCTTCTCCCGATATGTAGAGAACCTTTTTCCCTGAGGCGGCCAGATTCCGGCAGACCTGCAGGAGCAGAGTCGACTTGCCTATGCCGGGATCGCCGCCTACCAGAACCAGGGAGCCGGCAACCACGCCGCCCCCCAGCACCCGGTCAAGCTCTTTATAGCCGGTAGAATCCCGGTCTCTCTCATCTATGGATATTTCGGACAGTCTGGCGGGTCTTGCCTTCTGAAGGGGCCGGATTTTTCCGGAAGGACCTTCTGATTTTCCGACCGGCTCCTCCACAAATGTATTCCATTCCCTGCACGCAGGACACTGTCCCATCCATTTTGCCGATTCAAAACCGCACTCTTTACAGAAGAAAGCGGTATTTCTGCTTTTTGCCATAGTATTTCCTACTTCTTCACAATCCTGACAGCCGTCTTAACGCCCTCGTTCAGTTCCACACTGAAATTCAGCTTACCGCTCATATTGGTTTTCATGGTACCGGCAGACGCGCCGTCTACCAGTACCTGATACACCGCGTCGTCTTCCAGCTGAACGGTGATCTGCGCGTCCTGAACGCCTTCTACAGAGAATTCTATCCCGTCGTCGGTCTCCGTAAAATTTGTCACTGCCGTCCCCGGAACGGATTCATAAACGAACATCCCGTTCCGTTCCAGTTTGGTAATCTCTTCAAAGGTCTTCACCTTATATAAATCGCCGCTGTTCTCAAAATTGTCCAACTTGGATTTCTTATCCAATGTGTAATCACCAAAACTGATGCTTCCATCCGCCTCTGAACGAATCAACTCCTGCACTGCCGACATGCTTTTACCCTCCTGAATTTTCTTTTGTCGCTATGTTCTGCCCGGGTCCCGGGACGGACCCGCAAAGCAGCTTCAGCCTTTGTGTTCTCCTGAAGTGAATACCAGCTCGCCTTCTCCGCTGCTGATCTCGACCTGGTCTCCTTCCTTTACCGCTCCCTCCAGGATCTTCTCAGCCAGCTTATCCTCCACCTGGCTCTGGATGGTGCGGCGCAAAGGTCTGGCTCCGTATTTCTCATCATACCCCTTCTCAATCAGGAACTCCTTGCCCTGGTCCGTCACCTGGAGATCGATGTTCATCTGCTGTCTGGTCCGTTTGTTGATGTTTCGAAGCATGATGGACACAATCTCTTTCATATTCTCCTTCGTCAGCGGATGGAATACGATAATCTCATCCACACGGTTGATGAATTCCGGCTTAAACAGGCGCTTCACTTCCTCCATAACCCGGTCTTTCATGAATTTATATTTCTCCGCGTCGTCGTCTACGGAAGTGAAGCCCAGGCGCCTGGGCGTGATGATATTCTCCGCTCCGGCGTTGCTGGTCATGATCAGAATCGTATTCTTGAAATCGATCTTCCGTCCCTGAGCGTCGGTGATATGCCCGTCATCCAACACCTGCAGAAGAATGTTAAATACATCCGGATGGGCCTTTTCAATCTCGTCAAACAAAATCACACTGTACGGATTGCGGCGCACTTTCTCGCTCAGCTGCCCGCCTTCGTCGTAACCTACGTAACCTGGCGGTGAACCGATCATCTTGGATACGCTGTGTTTCTCCATATACTCAGACATATCTACCCGAATCAGGGCATTCTCCGTGCCAAACATGGCTTCAGCCAGCGCCTTGCAAAGCTCCGTCTTTCCTACGCCTGTAGGTCCAAGGAACAGGAAGGAGCCGATGGGACGCTTGGGATCCTTAAGACCGACTCTGCCTCTGCGGATGGCTCTCGCCACCGCCGTCACAGCCTCCTCCTGCCCCACGACTCTCTCGTGGAGAATGGATTCCAGCTTCTTAAGCCGTTCCGATTCTTCCTCTTCCAGCTTTCTTACGGGGATCTTAGTCCAACCGGACACTACGTCCGCGATCTCTCCTTCAGTCACCACCAGCTTCCGGCTGGTCTTCTCCTTCTGCCACTTATCCCTGATCTTCTCAATCTTCTCCCGCTTCTTTCCCTGGCGTTTTTTAATTTCACCGGCCTTTTCGTAATTTTCCGTCTTGATAGCCGCTTCCTTCTGATTCTCCAGGTTGTCAATCTCCTGCTCCAGAAGTTTGATTTCTTCCGGTTCGACGTACACAGTCAGCCTAAGCTTGGAAGACGCCTCGTCAATCAGATCGATGGCCTTGTCCGGCAGAAACCGATCGTTAATGTATCGGGCCGACAGGCGTACCGCCGCCAACAGGGCGTCATCGGTGATCTTCACCTTGTGATGTTCTTCATACCGGCCCCTCAGGCCCTTCAGTATCTCGTAAGCCTCCTCCTCTGAAGGCTCTTCCACCGTAACCGGCTGAAATCTCCGCTCCAGAGCAGAATCTTTCTCAATGTACTTGCGGTATTCTTCTATGGTGGTGGCGCCGATCAGCTGAATCTCTCCTCTGGCCAGGGAAGGCTTCAGGATATTGGACGCGTCAATGGCTCCCTCAGCTCCGCCGGCCCCGATGATGGTGTGTATCTCATCAATAAAAAGGAGCACATCGCCGTCGTTCATAACCTCGGAGAGCACCTTCTTGATTCTCTCCTCAAATTCTCCGCGGTATTTTGAACCGGCTACCATGCCGGAGAGATCCAAAGTCATCACTCTCTTGCCGAGAATGGTCTCCGGCACATCTCCCTCGACGATCATCTGGGCCAGCCCCTCCACCACGGCGGTCTTGCCCACGCCCGGTTCGCCGATCAGGCAGGGATTATTCTTCGTGCGGCGGCTCAGAATCTGGATCACCCTCTGAATCTCCTGTTTTCTTCCGATAACCGGATCCAGCTTTCCCTCCCGCGCCAGCGCCGTCAGATCCCGGCTGTAGCTGTCCAGAGTCGGCGTGCTGACGCGGTTCTTTGTCCCGCCGCTGCTTTTGATACTACCCTGCATCTCCTCGCGGTTTGCGGGAGCGTCCTCTCCCATAGCTGCGAGCAGATCCATGTAAAGTTTCTGAATACTGACGCCCATAGTGTTCAGCAGTCTGGACGCCACACAGTCGTTCTCCCTGATAATCGCAATCAGCAGGTGTTCCGTGCCGATCAGGGGAGCCTTGAACCGCACGGCCTCCCGATAGCTGTTCTCGATAACTCTCCTGGCGCTGGGCGTATAAGTATTGCGCTCCGTAAGACGGACCGACTGATTCGGCGTGATCAGCTGACTTACCAGCTCCATCACCTTCTCTTCCCGAACGCCGCACTCCTCCAGGACCCTGGCCGCCACGCCTGTGCCCTCCTGCAAAAGCCCCAGCAGCAGATGCTCTGTGCCCACATAGCTGTGTTCCAGCGCCTCCGCCGCGTCAACCGCCAGTGTAATGGCGTTTCTGGCCTTCTCTGTAAAACGATCTATCATAATCTTTCCTCCTGATTTTCCTGTCTGTACTTCTTTCTCACTTCAGTTCCGGCAGCTTCTCCCGCAGGTATTCAGCCCTGGCTACATCCAGTTCCACTCTGTCTAAAGGCTTCTGGGACTTCTTCTGAAGATTCGCCGTCTGAATTCCCAGCATCATCTCATAGACGGAGCAGGGCTTCTCAAAATGAATCAGATCGTCGGCTGCTCCTGAAAGAAGCTGGGATAAAAATGTCATGGCGTCCTTCATGCTAAGCCGCCGGGCATATTTTACGACTCCGTAGGATTTGTATATCTCATCTTCCCGTTCCAGCCTGTGATTTCTCAGAGCCATATCCCTCACCTGATTTTCCTGATTCTCCAGCTGAATGGCAACCTTGCTGACCAGGTCCGCCAGTTCTCCCTCCGGCTGTCCCATAGTCTTCTGGTTGGATATCTCGTAGAGAGCTCCATAATTCTCTCTTCCCTCTCCGTTGACTCCTTTGATGGTCACTCCAAACCGGCCCATATCTGAGATCATGGATGAAAATTTCTTGCCCAGAGAGAGGCTTGGAAGATGAATGATCACAGAAGCCTTCATCCCCGTGCCCACGTTGGTAGGATAAGTCGTCAGATAACCGTACTTTTCATCAAACGCATAGGAAAATCTGGCGTTGATAAAATCATCCAGCTGGCTGGCCTTCTTCCAGAGTTCTCCTACGCAAAGTCCGGCTGACAGTACCTGAATCCGGATATGATCCGTCCCGTTAAACACCAGACTTACATCCTCCGCCCCCGAGACAAGCATGGCCATAGGCGCCTTTTTATCCAAAATTGCGGCATTGATCAGCCTCCGCTCCTTCAGGGCTCTCCTGTCCAGCTCACCGGTATTCTCCAGATCGACCAGCTCATAGCTCTGTCCTTCCGAATCCTTCAGCTCACTCAGACCATGGCACAGACGGTTCACCATCTCACGGCCGTCCTCCTCAGACAGCCTCAACGGAAATACATATTCATCCAGATTGCGGATCAGGCGAATCTTGCTGCTTATCACATTCTTCGTCTCCCGGTCAATGTCTTCATACCACTTACGCATCCGTCCTCAT
The DNA here is from genome assembly GCA_947588855.1 of uncultured Lachnospiraceae bacterium. Lineage (GTDB taxonomy): Bacteria > Bacillota > Clostridia > Lachnospirales > Lachnospiraceae > UBA3402. The sequence continues at coordinate 11,106 of CANQBN010000054.1, read as the reverse complement.
CCCTTCCTTCAAAGCTCTGATCTGATCCCTGCACAAAGCGGCCGTCTCATATTCCTCCAGCCTCAGCGCCTCCTTGAGCCGTCTCTCCAGCGAGCGGATCTGATCTTCCACGGAGATTCCGGCCGCGCCGGAATCCGCGCTCTCTCCTGCTGCTCCCTGGACCTGGGGACTGTTCTCTCCAGCTTCCTCTTCATTCGGCAGATTCTGATAAAGAGGCTTCTTGCCCTTATGGCTGTCGCTCCCCTGAATCTGTTTGATATTATCATGAATCAGCACGTCAAATACGTTATAGCAGTCTGCGCAGCCAAAGCTGCTGTTATCCACAAATTCCTGATAAGTCATTCCGCAGGAAGGACATACGACCTGCTGGTATTTATCCGGCGTCCTGGAAGGCGATTCTCCTCCTAACAGGGCAGATAAAAAACGGGCAAAGGGAAATTCCCCCTCAAACAGGGCGGAATACTGCCCAAAATCCATCTCCTTGGCGCACTGAGTACAGAAATGGTGATCCGTCTTCACACCGTTGATCACTTCCGTATATTGAATATTCGCCTCCCGAATCTTACATCTCTCACACAACATAACACTCCTCCAACCTTATTCTTCCGATTCTTCCCAATTGGCAAACAAATCGTATATCTCGTCCACCAATCTGTGTACTTCTTCTTTCTCTATTCCCTTACAGACGCCCTTCGCCAGATCCACGGCAATCTCCCGCTTCATCTCCTCCAGGACCCTCTTCCTGTCGGTTTCAAGAGCCACCACAGCGCCCTTGCGCCGGTCCAGCTTTACAAACCCCTCTTCTCTGAGAACCGAATAAGCTTTGTTCACCGTATGCATATTAATGCTGACGTATTCCGCCAGCTGACGCACGGAAGGCAGAGAATCTCCTTCCCGAAGGCGTCCGGTAGCGATACCCAGAATGATCTGGTTCCGCAGCTGCATGTAAAGCGCTTCATTGCTGTTAAAATCTATCCTCAAAACCATAATCCCACCATCTTTCGTTATATCTGTTATAGCAATTATATAACACTTTTGTGGAATCGTCAATACTTTTACCGTTGGAAAGGGCTGTCAAATACCTTGACAGCCCCGTCTCCTTAAATACCTAAATCAATTGATTCAAAATCATCGTCTCCGCCTTTCGGAGCTGTCCTGGGCTGTTCCTGCGGTCTGCCCTGAGGCGCCTTCTGAATTCTGCGCTCATCATCGGAAAACTCCTGCTCCTCATCGCCAGTAACCGGTCCCCTCACCACATAATTCTGCGGCGCGGGCCTCTGTCCGGATTGAACCGGCCGTCCGGGCTGCCTCATCTGCCGGTCCGCCTGTTCAGGACGTCTCACCGGTCTGGACTGCTGACCGGCCTGTCTTGCGGGCTGTCCTCCCGACGGCCTCGGCTGCTGGCCGGCCTGGGAAGGACCCGGCTGCCGTCTCTGGGTCTGACGGGCCCTGATCTGCTCCTCAGCCTGGAAGGAACCTCCCCTTCTGACCGCCTCTTCTTCAGCCAGGACCTGCTTATAGTGCTCTTCCCGGGCTGCTCTCCTGCGGTCGGCATCGCTCTGTTTCTGGGTCTTCCGCCGCTGCGGATAATCGGCGCTGTCCCGCCGTCCCTCATAGAAATCATCCTTGCCGCCTCTTGTAACCATCAGCGCGATAATAACGATCAGCAGCACGACGGACAAAGCAATCAGTCCGATGATGATATAGAATCTCATATTATAGTCTTTAAGAAGCGAGTTATAATTATCTGCCAGTTCCGCGTACTCCGGTGAAGTGCTGTCAGCAGGATCGCGGAAATAACGCTGGAGGGTCTTTTCCGTCAAATCGTAGCGGTAGAACTCGTCCTCGCCGTTTTCATTGGTGGCATAGAATACGCAGTACTGCGGATCCTGGGCATCCGCGCCCCATACCCAGCCCTGGACATCGTGTCCGTCAATGCTGACGGAGCATGGCTGGAATCCTTCCGGAATCGGTATGTCATCAGAAATCTGATGGACCGTCACACTTCTCTCCGGAGTCTTCAGAACAACTCCCTCCGCAGAGGATGACTCTCCCTCTTCGCCGCTCTCTGTCTTAGTAACATTAATGGTATAGGTCTTGACAGTCTGTCCATCCTGAGCCGTAACTGTGCATATCACCTGATTCTCACCGATCTGCAGGTTTTCGTTGCCGCTGACTGACACGTTAGCGCCTGCGTCCACTGCCGGAGCATCCACTACCAGACTGGTCACATCACCGCCGACAGTAACCGAATAGCTTTCCACATCCGGTGAAAACGCAGGATCAAGAGTACCCGGAGATACCTGCAGCCCTGCCAGATTCGCATTGGTCGAATCGCTGGCGGCGGCCGCAATCGTCACGGAAGAGCTTCCTACCTGCCCGACGTCGATCAGCTGACTGTCGCTGTCATAAACCTCCTGAGAAGAAACGGTAATGGCGCTGCTGCCCGCTCTCAATGCCCTGAATGTCAGCACAAAGGCCAGTTCCGTATTCCCCTGACTCTCACTGCTTCCGGTTACATGAAGGGCTCCCGCCCCTCCGCTGGCGCCGTCGCCGCTTACAAAATCCAACGCCGAGGAATCGTAAGAAAGCATCACGTCAGCGCTGCTTATGGTCTCTCCTCCTGTAGATGTAATCTTCATATTGACCTTTACTGTCTCACCTGTAGTGGCAGATGGGTCCGAAAACGCAATCCTTGCTGCCAGCGCCTGGAAAGTCATGCCTGCCGTCATAACTGACGTCAACAGCACACCGGCCAGAAACCGTTTCATTTTCTTTTTCATCGTATCTCCTGTTCCCCTTTCCTGTTTTACTGGACAATGGTTACGTTGCTTCCGCCTGGTCCGTTGCCGAAGGCGGCGCCTCCTCCGGGCGATGAGCCTGCAGCTCCCGGACCTTCGCTGCTCATTCCGGGGCCGGAACCTCCGATCGCTCCCGGTCCTGAGCTCATATTACCCTGGGCGGAACCCGGTCCGCCGGAAACCGCACCGGGCGCGCTGCCCGTTCCTGAACTCAAGGCAGAATTGTGAGTTGGCCCGTTCTGCTGTCTCACCACACGGATCACGTACTGTCTCACATCACCGTTCTGCGCCCTCACAGAAATCACAATCTCATTGATGCCGCTCTGAAGATTAACCGCGCCCGCTCCGCTTATGGTTGCTGCAGACGAATATGCCGAAGCATTGACCTGAACCTGCGCCACGGAAGAATCAACGATCAGATCATATGTCGTCGTATCTCTGTTAAAGGTAGGCGTCAGGGCAAATCCGTCTACGGAAAGGCCGGAAAGTTTGTTGTTGGGGCTGCCGTCTACGGTGGGCTTTCCGCATGCCGTCTGCGGCATATTCAGATACACAGGAATCTTAAATTCCAGCGCTGTCCTCTTCAGAGTATCCCCATACGCCTCGGCCAGTTTGGCTCCTTCTGACGCGGCTGCCTGCACGTTAGTCATATACTGATGCTTATAAATGTTCTGTCCCTGCACGTTAAATTTCTTAAGGTAGAACGTATCCTGTCCAACTTTCACATAATTGGTGCCATAGTGAAGGGCTCCTCCTATGATCGATTTGTCCACACTGTTCCACGGACGGTTATAACTGCCGGACTGGGACGCGTACCAGAGTCCTCTGGTTACGGCATCCATATTGCCGGACTGATACGCCTCCACATTGAAAAAGTTATAATAACCGGCGTATCCGGACACGGTTCCGGATATGCTTCTTCCGGTCCCGTCATTTCCCTGCTCCTGAAGTATCATGGCAGCCAGCACGTAAGGATTCACTCCCGACTGGATTCCCGCGTTCATGATAATATCAACATAATCCGCCGTCGGCGCTCCGGAAGAACTGCCGCCCGTTCCGGAAGGACCTGACAAACTGCTACCGGGGCCCGAAACACCCGGACCTGCAGAAGAACCCGGTACAGAATTAGTATTGGCTCCCGGACCGGAGGTCATGCCCGACACAACGGTCATAAGAATCAATCTGCTGTCAAATACACCTGAAGCCGCTCCGAACATCCTGCCGCCGATACCGGTTCCCGCCGCCGACGCCACAGAACCCGGTGCCTGACGGCTCACGTTGGAATTCGTCCCGCCGGTCACGCCTGACGCGCCGGGTGCCTGACGGCTCACATTGGAATTCGTTCCGCTTCCGGATACGTTCGACGCGCCGGGCGCCTGAGTGCTTACGTTGGAATTCGTCCCGCTTCCGGATACGTTCGACGCGCCGGGCGCCTGAGTGCTCACGTTGGAATTCGTCCCGCTTCCGGATACGTTCGACGCGCCGGGCGCCTGAGTGCTCACTCCTGAACTGCCGGTACCTGCTCCCGGACTTCCCGCGCCAGTGCCGGAACTGACATTTCCACTGCCCGGCCCCTGCGTGCTTACATTAGAATTCGTTCCTCCGGTCACTCCGGGACCTCCGCCTCCGGTATAAGAACCCGGTCCGTAGCTTCCCGTACTGCCTGAAGGCGAACTGCTTCCCATCTCACCGCTGACCGCGGCAGAACCTGATAAAAAGGTTCCGGACACCATACTGCGGAGTCCGTCCGCCGTATGGGCAGAAGCGTCATAGCTATGTAAAAGAAACTGGAACACATAAATATCATCCAGAAAATTTCTCGGATCCATATAATAGCGAATCAAAGCGTCGGAGGCCGCTACATAATTGCCGCTGTCAAATGCCGGCCAGGTACTGGTCTCCCAGTTGTACGCACCGTCAGCCGTAGATTTCCAGGAGGAAATACTGCTGGAATAAATCAAATTTCTTCCTACCAGAGCCTCGTTCTCAATGACTGTATTCCAATCCAGATTCGTGTGCTGGGCAGTAAATACCCAACTGGGGTACATGGCATGAAGCTGTCTTAATCCTGGTTTATAACTTTCCGGGAACCCCTGAGAGTTCAGATAATTCTCAAAATCAACTTCCGTAGTATAATTCGCCGGAAAACGTATGTAATCGGAACGGGCATATCCTGTGGTCTCGGCTCCGGTGCTTCCGCTGAACCGAATCTGATACCAGACCATGCCGTCGCTTCCTGTAGTCTCTCCGATTACGGTCACCGATGTCCCGTTGTTCAACTTGGTCACAATAGAATAAGAAGTTCCCGGGCCGCTCCGCACATTCAGCGTAGTCGCTTTGACCTGCGCCGGTCTCTCATCAGCGTAAGCAGTGATCCCCGAGACAAGACTGTATCCGGCTGTGGAATTTATGGAAATCATCAGGGCCAGCAATACTGCCGCGCCCTTTTTGAGGGTTCTCTTAGTCATCCGTATTCTCCCGCATATCCCTATTTTCTTCCCAAAATATTACATTATATTCATTATAAGGATAACTTCCGCCTTATGTCAACAAAATCCCAAAAACTTCAACAATTTGCTCAAATCGTAAGTAAAAATTAAACTTTTCATTCATCACGGGCAACTGCAGGCCGCCCCGTCTCTCATACAAATCATGAGAAGAGATGCGGACGAAACCTTTTATGTCTTGCCGCATCTCTTCCATAAATCATTTTTCTTATACCGGATATGCCTTATCTGCCTTATCCGCCACTGACGGATCTACCTTTGTCTGCTGTGCCTCGCGGTACTGGAAGAACTCCTTGGCTACCGCCGGGAACAAAGCGTAGGACAGAACGTCCTCATCCTGCTGCTTCCACTGAGCGCATTCCTTCTCGAACTGAGGCAGCTGAGGCGGAATCAGATCGGCCGGACGGCAGGTAATGGGCGTCTCGTCTCCGATGATCTTCTTCTGAACCTCGGGATTGAAGGGCTTAACGGTCTGACCGAATTCGCCCATCATGATCTTCTTGGACTCCTTGGGAACCATCTTGTAGCGCTCGCCTGCAATCACGTTCAGCACGGCCTGGGTTCCTACAATCTGGGAGGACGGAGTTACCAGAGGCGGCTCGCCGAAGTCCTTACGAACTCTCGGGATCTCTTCCAGAACCTCACGGTACTTGTCTTCTCTGCCTGCTTCCTTCAGCTGGCTGACCAGGTTGGACAGCATGCCGCCGGGAACCTGATAGCGGAGGGTCTGGATGTTGACGCCCAGAACCTTCGGATTCAGCAGCCCGCTCTTGAGGGCCTGCTCACGGATCGGTGTGAAGTAATCGGCAATCTCCGCCAGCAGCTCCTGATCCAGGCCTGTATCATAAGGTGTGCCACGGAATGTCTCTACCATAACCTCGGTGGCCGGCTGGCTGGTGCCCAGCGCCAGAGGCGACATTGCAGTATCGATGATATCGCAGCCTGCTTCCACTGCCTTCAGATATGTCATGGAAGCTACGCCGGATGTATAATGGGTATGCAGCTCGATGGGAAGACTGGTGGATTCCTTCAGGGCGGTCACCAGTTCAGCAGCCGCATAGGGGGTCAGAAGGCCTGCCATATCCTTGATGCACAGGGAGTTGGTTCCCATCTCCTCGATCCTCTTGGCGATATCCTTCCAGTAGTCCAGGGTGTACGCATCGCCCAGCGTATAGGAAAGGGCAATCTGTACATGGGCCTTCTCTTTGTTGGCTGCCTTCACAGCGGTCTGCAGGTTGCGCAGATCGTTCAGGCAGTCAAAAATACGGATGATATCAATACCGTTGGCAACGGATTTCTGTACGAAGTATTCTACTACATCATCCGCGTAGTGATTGTATCCCAGGATGTTCTGTCCGCGGAACAGCATCTGCAGCTTGGTGTTCTTAAAACCTGCTTTCAGCTTGCGCAGCCTCTCCCAGGGATCTTCCTTCAGGAAACGAAGGCACGCATCGAAAGTAGCGCCGCCCCAGCACTCCACAGCGTGGAAGCCTACCTTGTCCATCTTGTCGATGATGGGCAGCATCTGCTCGGTGGTCATTCTGGTGGCGATCAGGGACTGATGGGCGTCACGAAGGACGGTATCCACGATCTTCACCGGTTTTTTCTGTATCTCAGCCATTGTATTACCTCCTGTCAATTTTCAATATATCTTGCTCTCTTTATTTCACACCGAAGATAGCCATAAAGGTACCGGCCGCAACTGCCGTACCGATAACGCCGGCCACGTTGGGACCCATAGCGTGCATCAGCAGGAAGTTGGTGGGATCCGCCTGGGAACCTACCTTCTGGGATACACGGGCCGCCATGGGAACCGCGGACACGCCTGCGGAACCGATCAGCGGATTGATCTTTCCTCCGGTAATCTTGCACATGGCCTTGCCGAACAGGACGCCGGCCGCCGTACCTACCGCGAAAGCGATCAGGCCCAGGGCAACGATCTTGATGGTATCCAGGTTCAGGAAAGCCTCGGCGCTGGTGGTAGCACCTACGGAAGTACCCAGCAGGATAACCACGATGTACATCATGGCGTTGCTGGCGGTCTCGGTCAGCTGCTTCACCACACCGCTCTCACGGAACAGGTTGCCAAGCATCAGCATACCTACCAGAGGAGCTGTGGACGGCAGAATCAGACATACCACGATGGTAACGATGATCGGGAACAGGATCTTCTCCAGCTTGGATACCGGACGGAGCTGCTCCATCTTGATCTTCCGCTCTTCCTCGGTGGTGAACAGTTTCATAATAGGCGGCTGGATAATGGGAACCAGAGCCATGTAGGAATACGCCGCCACGGCAATGGGACCCATCAGGCCGGTCTGGCCTAATTTACTGGCAAGGAAAATGGACGTAGGACCGTCGGCTCCGCCGATGATTGAGATAGCGGCGGCAGCTTTGTCGTTGAAGCCCATGAAAATTGCCATAAAGTAAGCGGAATAAATACCGAACTGGGCCGCTGCGCCAAGCAGAAAGCTCTTGGGGTTGGCGATCAGCGGGCCAAAGTCTGTCTGGGCGCCTACGCCCATGAAAATCAGAGACGGCAGGATTGCCCACTCATCCAACTGGAAGAAGTAGTACAGAAGGCCGCCTGTGCCCGTTGAAGAATCTTCCGGGTGCACCATGATATCCGGATAAATATTGACCAGAAGCATACCGAATGCGATGGGCACCAGCAAAAGCGGTTCAAATCCTCTGCGGATAGCCAGGTACAGGAAGAAACAGGCCACCGCGATCATGAGAATGTTACCGCCGGTCAGGTTTAAAAACGCCGTCTGCTGAAGAAGATTCGACATTGTTGTTGTAATATATTCCATGTTAATCCCTCCATCTGGAACCTGCGTTTTACGTTACGCGATTCCTAGTTTAATGTAGCCAGCGTTGCACCGGACTCTACGGCATCACCTACTGCAGCATTGATGCTGGCAATGGTTCCGTCGGAGGGAGCCACGATGTCGTTCTCCATCTTCATGGCTTCCAGAATCATGATGACCTCGCCCTTCTTGACTGCCTGGCCTACGGATGCTTTCACACCAAGAATCTTGCCGGGCATGGGAGCGGAAACAACAACAGAGCCCTGAGCGCCTGCGGGAGCGGCCACCTTGGGAGCTGCTGCGGGAGCGGCCTTGGGAACCGCCTTGGGGGCTGCTGCGGGAGCGGCACCTGTGGAAGCGCCTTCTTCAACAGTTACTTCGTAAACATTGCCATTGACTGTGATTGTATAATTTTTCATGATAGAATCCTCCTAAAAATAATTACGCTTTTTTCCACTTGCTGCCAGGCACCCGCCGGATGGAACGGACCACAAGCCCGTCCGCGGGTACTGTCCCTGCCGCCTCGGCCGCCGCCGTGATGGCCGCTGTGATCACCGCCACCAGTTCCAGATCGTCCGCCAGGTTCTCCTCCGCCGCAGATGCGGGAACTGCCGGAACCGGAATGGGCGCGGGAGCCGGAGCCGCTGCCGCCGTTTTGGCCTTCATCTTGTTCTCAAATACGTTGATATACTTAAAGCAGCTGATCAGAAGGCTGATAAAAATCAGCACCGCGAACACGGTTCCCATACCCATCAGGGTATTGAGGGCCGCCTTCGTCATGTTCTCTCCAACCGTATAAGCCGGATTAAACGCCACATTGGTGATCGTGGTAAGCTGCTTATCCACATCGATGACGAACTCGCAGGCTCTCTTCTCAAACTGAGCCGGAATCGAGATCTCATAACCGTCATCGGTAATCTTTACCGAGCCTGCCTCAGAAGATACATACGCGCCCAGATCATCCTTCAGGTTCTTGTAGCTCTCAAGACCTGCCGACAGTCCAACGGAACCGTATTCATTGTTCTGTTCAATGACCGTATCAATCTGCTCGTCGGTCATGGCTACGATATCTGACAGGATCGTGCTGCTCTGCTGCTCCAGAGATACAGCCGTCATAGGATCTACATCCGAAGAATCATCAGCGCTGCTGCCGCAGGCGGTCAGTGAGAACAGGCATGCTGCCATGCAAAGTATCCATATTAAATGTTTCTTGATCTGTTTCATACGCCTGTCACCTCGCCTCAGATCGTGCCATGCTTCTTGGCCGGACGATCCTCTCTCTTTGTGAATAACATCTCAAGCGCGGCAATGACACGCTTTCTGGTGTCCTCCGGCTGAATGATATCATCTACATATCCTCTTCTGGCTGCCGCTTCCGCGCTGGACTGAAGCTTCTGGTACTCTGCCGCCTTCTCATTGATCAGGGCTACGGAATTATCAGCCGCCGCAATCTCATCCGCATACATGATCTTAACGGCAGACTGGGCATCCATCATGCCGATGGCCGCTGTGGGCCATGCGTAAACCAGATCCGCGCCGGTAGCCTTGCTGGCCATGGTCAGATAAGCGGTTCCGTATGCCTGTCCGATGATAACGGTTACCTTAGGCACGCTTGCGTCCGCGAAAGCATAGGTCAGCGCTGCTGCTGCTCTGGCCATATTTCTCTCGCTGCACATGTCGGCTTTATATCCCTTTACATTCACCAGGGTCAGAACCGGGATATTGAACGCGTCACAGAACTTCACGAACTCAGCCGCCTTCCAGCATCCACTGGCTGTCAGAACCGGCTCATATTCTGCTTTCTTCTCACCATCCGCGTCGTAACTCTCGCTTCTGTTGGCTACACAGCCCACGGTGTTGCCGTTCAGACGAATGAATCCAGTCACCATGGACGGAGCGTACATGGCCTTGGTCTCAAAGAAGAATCCTCCATCGGAAATCTGGGAAAGAGCAAGCGCCGTATCTCCCACACAGCCTGCCAGGTCCGCACATACCCGGTTCAGATCGTCTGTGCACTCATCGTAGGACAAATCATCTTCATTGTTGGACGGCAGAACGGAAACCAGAGAGCGGATCTGGGACAGAATCTCATCTTCTCCGCCTACAAAGTCTACAACGCCCGCCTTCTCACTCTGGAAAGCAGCTGCAGAAGTATCACACTTGCCAACATAATTGTTGTCGATGGCATTGGGAGAGTTGACAAACAGTTTTGCCTTCTTCTCTTCCATAAATGTGAAGTCAGCCATAGCCGCGGAAACAGCCATGCCGCCGCCGCATGTCCCGAACACTCCGTAAATCTGCGGAATGACTCCGGATGCCATGGTCTGATTGTAGTACAATTCACCAAAACCATGCAGCGCGTCTGTGGCCTCCTGAAGCCTCAGGCCTGCACAGTCCACCAGGCCGATCACCGGTGCTCCCATCTTCATGGCCATGGAATAGATGTTGGAAATCTTTTTGGCATGCATCTCTCCCATGGAACCACCCAGCACGGCCGCGTCCTGGCTGAACACATAAACAAGGCAGCCGTCGATAGTGCCGTAACCTGTCACGACGCCGTCAGCCGGTGTGTCCTTGCCTGTCATGTTGAAGTCCGTATTTCTGGCTGTCACATAAGCGCCGACTTCAACAAAACTGTTTTCATCAAGCAGACTGTTGATTCTGCTGCTTGCTGAAGTTTGTGCCGAATTACTCATTTTGCAGTCCTCCATTTTAAAATATTGATGCGGGAAAACGTCCCAATCTGCACTCAGAACGTCAACCCTGTATATCCATTTTCTGCCGATTATAATTGTATAATACTTATCAATGGATTTCAAGAGGATTTTTCGAAAATACAAAAAGAGAAAGCACCGTATTACGCGATTCTTACGCGAAAGACGGCAGGAGACGGATCTTCTCTGGCAGGAGCCTCGGGTTTTTGACACCCCTAATCTCTAGAAAGCCTTATCAGGCTTATTTTTTTATGTCAAATTTATTTTTATATAT
>CANQBN010000053.1 GCA_947588855.1 uncultured Lachnospiraceae bacterium | reverse complement strand
GAGAAAATCATTTTTGCAAAAGGGATTTGCTGGGACAAGATTACCTGGGTGTTTCTGATCTGCGCCCTGCTGGGCGATATCATTGAAACATTTTACTGCGGTCTGGTGGACGGTCAGTGGATGAATCGTTCCAGCGTCCTCTATGGTCCTTTCAGTTTTGTGTGGGGAATCGGCGCCGTGGTGCTGACGGTGGCCCTTCAGCATATGATGGACAAATCGGACCGGTATATTTTCATCGGCGGCTTTTTCATTGGCGGCACCTATGAATACATGTGCAGCGTGTTCACGGAGCTGGTGTTCGGCACGGTGTTCTGGGATTACAGCGATATGCCACTGAACATCGGCGGCCGTACCAACGTGCTGTTCTGCTTCTTCTGGGGACTGCTGGCCATGGTGTGGGTGAAGATTCTCTACCCGCCTCTGAGCCGGTGGATTGAGAAGACGCCGCCTCTGACAGGGAAAATTATTACCTGGGTCATCGTATTCTTCATGGTCTGCAACGGCCTGCTGACTGCCGGCGCCATGGTGCGGTACGGCACGAGAGCGGTTCGGCCGGAGCCCAGCGGAATGGTGGAGGAATTCCTGGACGAACAGTATGATGACGCGTTCATGGAGAGGCGGTGGCCCAATATGATCGTGACGGAAAATGGTTCGGGAGATTGAAATCATGCGTGAAGGAAAATGGAAACTGCCGGGCCTTGCTATAGTAATTATTGCAGCGATAGCGTTCAGCATCGGCGTTCGGCTGACTCACAATAATCAGGTTAAGGAGTTTTACCGTGAGGCAGAAAGTCTGATTGCGCAGGAGAGATACCGGGAAGCGAAGGAAATTCTGGAGAAAATTGAAGAGGAGGAGTACCGGGACACGCTTCCTCTGATAAAGCTGTGCAAATCTCATGAAGAATATGACAGCGGCAATCTGGAGGAGGCATGGTCAATCATATGCAACGAGGGATTTGCTTATCAATCCGCGGAGCAGATCGAGGCAATCCACAATTACACGGGCGGCCTCAGGCAGGAATACAGGGCGTATATCAGAAAGGTGCAGTTGGAAAAGGCTCAGAGATACCGGAACAAAATTCGGAACGGTGTTCCGTATGTAGGGATGCGGGAAACTGAGATCGGCAATACGTCCCTCGGCGCGCCGGACCCGGTTGTGAGGCACAACTATGAGACGAAACATGGAAATACGTATGAGGCAAACCTGTATGATTTTAAAGATTATGGGAGTGTCATATTTGTCGCGAGATGCGTGGACGGCGAGGTAACCGAAGTGTGGGATTATCGGAATTCCCCTCGTTCCTCTTACACTCCCCCGAAAAAGAAAACGACTTCCAAAAAGGAAAGCGACGCCCACGACGATCCCTATGATGTGTACGACTATGTTGATCCGGAAGACTTCTATGATGATAACTATGATGATTTCTGGGAGTATGAGGAGGCGGAGGAGTACTGGAATGAGCATTGGGAGTGAGGAATTTGATTAAAATTTGTTGTAGAAGCTTATTGGATATGGTACAATCAAACTAAGTCTTTTATGGATAGTAGATAATAGAGAGAATTGGTAATTGGAGATCTACAATGTGTAATCCGATAGATGAATTATCTGCGGGTTTAGGTACAGCCTTTCTTGACGCAACCGTCAGCTCTAATTTGGCTTTTAAGCCGCAGTTTATATCCAATAATTATAAAGCAGGACGTAAGGTGCTCACCTCGATAGAAGGTGAGCTTTTAGCGTGTGATGAATTTTTCATCAGTGTGGCGTTTGTTACGATGGGAGGAATTACTCCCTTGTTGCAGACGTTAAAACAGTTGGAAAGTCGGGATGTTCCGGGACGAATTTTGACTACGGATTATCTGAATTTCAGTGAGCCAAAGGCACTCAAGAAATTGGCTGAGTTTAAAAACATTACACTTAAAATATATTCGGTAGGCGAAGCGCAGATAGGATTTCACACAAAAGGATATCTTTTTAAGAAGGATGGGACATATCGTATAATTGTAGGAAGTTCTAATATGACGCAGAATGCGTTGACCAAAAATCATGAGTGGAATACAAGACTGGTGTCAACAGCGCAGGGAGAATATTTTCAGGATATTATTGAGGAATTCAATCTGTTATGGAATTCTCCGGCTGCATATTTATATGAAGACATTATAGAAAAATATAAAACGATATATGATCTGATCAGAAAACAGCGTAAGATTGCAGCCAGACAAGAGATTCCTTCTCTGGAGGCGTACAGGCTGGCACCAAATCAAATGCAGATAGAGTTCATTGTGAATCTGAAAAAGCTGCGTAAAGAGGGTGAAAAGAGAGCGCTTTTGATTTCGGCAACCGGAACAGGGAAAACGTATGCTTCTGCCTTTGCCTTGCGGGAAGAATCTCCGAAAAAGGCATTGTTTTTAGTACACAGAGAGCAGATTGCCCGACAGGCGATTGCCAGTTACAGAAAGGTTTTTGGAAACAGTAAGACGTTTGGTTTGCTTTCTGGAACTTCGAAAGATTACCATGTGGATTATCTGTTTTCAACTATGCAGATGATGGCTAAGCCAGAGGTTATGACTAAGTTTAAAAAGGATGAATTTCAGACAATCATTATCGATGAGGCTCACCGAATTGGTGCATCAAGCTATCAGAATATCATTAATTATTTTCAACCTCAGTTTTGGTTGGGTATGACGGCATCGCCGGAACGGACAGATAGTTATGATGTTTATCAGGCGTTTGATCATAATATTGCCTGTGAGATTCGGTTGCAGCAGGCGCTGGAAGAAGATCTGCTTTGCCCATTTCATTACTTTGGGATTACAGATCTGGAGATTGATGGAGAAACAGTGGATGAAGAGACAGGATTTAGGGATTTCAATAAGTTAACTTCTGATACACGTGTAAAATATGTGATTCAGCAAATCGAGTACTATGGTTATAGTGGCGATCGGGTGAAAGGTCTGGTATTTTGCAGTTCTAAGAAAGAGGCCAATGTTCTCAGTGAAAAATTCAATCAATATGGATATCGTACTTTAGCATTAACTGGGGAGGCAAACCAAGAGAAACGTGAAGACGCCATTGAGCGGCTGGTAACCGAAAATGATGAGAATAGGCTGGATTATATTTTTACAGTGGATATTTTCAATGAGGGTGTGGATATTCCGGAAATTAATCAGATCGTCATGCTTCGTCCCACGGAATCGCCGATTGTATTTGTTCAGCAGCTGGGTAGAGGACTACGAAAATCTTCAGGAAAAGAATATGTAGTGATTCTTGATTTTATTGGAAATTATAAGAATAATTTTATGATTCCAATCGCTTTATCAGGTGATAGAAGTTATAACAAGGATAATTTGCGAAGATATATACTAGAAGGTGAGCGTGTGATCCCCGGTTCATCTACGATTCATTTTGATGAGATTTCCAAAAAGCGTATATTCGCGGCGATTGATACAGCGAACTTTACAGATATAAGACTGATAAAAGAGAATTATAATAATTTGAAAAATAAACTGGGACATATTCCGAAATTAATGGATTTTGATAAATATGGCGAGATGGATGTGTTGCGAATATTTGATAATAACAGTCTGGGTTCCTATTATAAGTTTCTTGTTAAATATGAAAAGGAGTATACGGTACGTCTCAGTAAACAGGAGGAAATGGTAATTGAGTTTATCTCTAAGAAGTTGGCAAGTGGGAAACGTATTCATGAATTGTTGCTTCTGAGACGTATGTTGAAATACCGCCATGGACTGCTGGATATGCTGCGAAAAGATCTAAAAGAGGATTATAATATTGACCTGAATAAAAAAACAGCTGTGAATGTGGTTAAGGTAATGACCAATGAGTTTCCAGCAGGTTCCAGCAGGAGTACATATGCAGATTGCGTATTTTTACAGAAAGAAAAGACAGAGACAGAATATTGCACATCAGATAATTTTTGCGAGATGTTAAATAATCCGGAGTTTCGAAAAATATTGGAGGAGCTTTTGGATTTTGGCATGTCCCGATATAATGCAAACTATAGTGATCGGTATGAGGATACCAATCTTGTGTTATATCAGAAATATACATATGAAGATGTCTGCCGGTTGCTCAATTGGGAGAATAATGAGGTGCCATTAAATATTGGTGGTTATAAATATGATAAGAATACGAAAACATTTCCGGTTTTTATCAATTATGACAAGGCAGAAGATATTCAGGATACCATTAAGTATGAGGATCATTTTGAAAGTGAGAGCCGTCTGATCGCTATCTCCAAACAGAGTAGGACTGTTGATTCCGAAGATGTACAGAATTTTTTGCATGCGGAAGAACGGGGAATTAAGGTGGAATTGTTTGTTCGGAAAAATAAAGATGATAGGATTTCAAAAGAGTTCTATTATTTAGGTAGAATGAAAGTCAGCGGACAAGTAAAGCAATTTGTTATGGCCAACACAGATAAGACAGCTGTGGAAATTGAATGGATTCTGGATACTCCGGTTCGAGAAGATATTTATGAATATATAGTAAATGGCTAATAAATTGATAGGAAGGCAATTAAGATGAAAACAGTAAAAGTAACAGCAGCAGTGATCACCCATTCCAATGAAATCTTTGCTACTCAGCGGGGCTATGGCGATTTTAAAGGCGGATGGGAGTTCCCCGGCGGCAAGGTAGAGCCGGGGGAGACGCCGCAGCAGGCGCTGAAGCGTGAGATTATGGAAGAGCTCGGCGCGGAGATTGAGGTTGGAGAGTGGATTGACAGAATCGAGTATGATTATCCCAATTTTCATCTTTCCATGGACTGCTTCTGGTGTACGGTAAAATCCGGGAAGCTGGTGCTGAAGGAGCATGAGGCGGCCCGGTGGCTTACAAAGGACACGCTGGACAGCGTGGACTGGCTGCCTGCGGACAGAGGATTGATTGAGAAAGTGAGAGAAGCGTTATAATTGAGTGAAAAGAGGTTGGAAGCATGAATATCCGAACAGCGACGATGTCTGATCTGGATGCCGTGACAGCAGTGGAAGCTGTCTGTTTTCCGGCGGCGGAGGCGGCTGCAAGAGACACGATGAAGGACCGGCTGCTCCATTATCCGAATCATTTTTGGCTTCTGGAGGATGGAGACCAGGTGGTCAGTTTTGTGAATGGTCTGGTGACGAATCAGGAACATCTGGAAGATATTATGTTTGTGGATGCGTCCATGCATGACGAGTACGGCGCCTGGCAGATGATTTTCGGGGTAGATACCATACCGAAGTACCAGAGGCAGGGCTGCGCGGCCCGTTTGCTGCGCTATGTGATTGAGGCGGCCAGAGAGCAGGGAAGGATGGGGCTGGTTCTCACCTGCAAGGATCATATGATTCATTATTATGCAAAATTCGGCTTCGTGGACGAGGGGTTTTCCCGGTCCAATCACGGCGGAGCGGTCTGGCATGAGATGAGACTGACATTTTGAACGAAAAAGTGAAAATGAATGCGGAAAAGCCGCTGTACTGAGAAAGATATGTTTTCTGTTGGATCGTATCTGGATGGGTATGCGGCTTTTTTTGATGAGATTAGATGATGATAAATGGAATAAAAAGTAAATATGTATTGACGTGCCATAAAAATGGATGTATAATGAGTTTAAGATGATGAGGTAAAATAGAAATTAATAAGGAGAGCAAATGATGGATAGAGATCAATTGGCGAGCATGATGCCGACTGCCCAAGTGAGGGTTCTGGTTATGGAACTTTTATCAGACGGTGGCATACATTCCAGAAAGGAAATGGTGGAGTATGCGCAAAATCAAGGAAAACGTTATGGTTTGACGCCTTTCCGGGAAGGCCACATTACCGGCGGAGTTCGGGAAGCGATTACCAATATGAATTGCGTAAAGCTGGATCGGGCAATGTATCGGGCCGGGCAGACAGAAAATGCGGGAAATATGGGTAATGTGGGCAGAAATGACAAAATCGATGCAATGTCGATGCCGCCGACTGTCTCGGAACAGGCTGCGGCTGTTTGTGCGGATGGCAGACGGCGTATGACCGATCTGTCTCGTCAGATTGATTATGTAACGGCTGGGGATGAGGAGTTGGAATTGCTTGCCCGGATTCGTGAATATGTCAAAAAGATGGGAGAATTTGAGTCGGAGTTTAAACAGACCGGGGTCTGAAAAGGGGTGAAAGAGAATGGAGATTTTTCGTCTGCAGATATGGCTGAAAGCAAAGGGAAACGTGAATTCTATATGCCAGAATGTGCAGCGGCTCTATGCTCTGAAGTCAGAAGACAGCAGGACTTACCCGGAATATATAAGAGAGCAGTGGGATTCGGAACAGCAGCGCAGGGGATTGTATTCTCTGTACCCGGCAGATTCCCTGGTAGCCTGTGAAAAGATCAGTCAATGTACTTATTATCTTTTTGAGGCGGAGCCCAGCAATTCCATCGAGCAGGCCACACTGCATGTTTTAGTAGTGTCTGAGCTGGAAGATATTGGCAGGGCCTACGACATCGTTTATAAAGATCTGTGCAGGAAGATAAGGAAAGATTTTCGTATTAGAGTGGTGGAGTCCAAAGTAGTGCGGTACATATGCAGCGGCGGCGATATCATTTCTCCGGAAGCCTGTGTAAAGGTTGATATTGTGAGGGGACTCTGCCTGACAAAACCGGAGAAGTACCGCCTTGCCATTATGGCTATTTTGCTTGCGGCAGGTGTTTTGATCAGTCAGATGACTGGCAGCAGTCTGGTGAGAAATGATATGTATACAATGCTGATTACAGGTATAGTAACGCTTGTTTCGGAGATACTGGTTAAGATAAAATGGACCTCTGGCTTGTAGATTTTCTCGATATCTGATAGAATAATGCAGTAATCATATGAAGGGAGTGGAAGATTATGTTGGAAGTTGGAACGAAAGCGCCGGCGTTTACTCTGCCGGACCAGAACGGAGAAATGCATTCGCTGGAGGATTATAAAGGTCAGAAAGTAATCCTGTATTTTTATCCCAAGGATAATACTTCCGGCTGCACAGCCCAGGCCTGCAGCTTTGGGGAATTGTATCCTCAGTTTCAGGAGAAGGGGGCGGTGGTTCTTGGTGTCAGCAAGGACAGCGTGGCCTCCCACAAAAAATTTGAGCAGAATTACGGCCTGCCCTTTACTCTTTTGTCCGACACGGAACTGGAAGCGATTCAGGCTTATGATGTGTGGCAGGAGAAGAGCATGTACGGCAAAAAGTTCATGGGCATTGTCCGCACGACCTATCTGATCGATGAAAACGGCGTTATCGAGAAAGCATTTTCCAAAGTGAAAGCCAAGGAAAACGCCGCGCAGATGCTAAAGCTGCTGTAAAGCGAAGAAAGGCGCTGCAATCGTATGCGTATCATCATATCTCCGGCCAAGAAGATGAATGTGGACAGCGACTCTATGGCGTGGGAGTCGCTGCCTTGCTTTTTGGACGATGCTGAGAAGATCATGAAATGGATGAAAGGGCTTACTTTGCAGGAGGCCAGGGAAATCTGGGGCTGCAATGAGAAGCTTGCGGTGATGAATTACCGGCGGTTTCAGGAGATGGATCTGCGGCGGAATCTGACGCCGGCCCTTTTGTCCTATGAGGGAATCCAGTATCAGTACATGGCGCCTATGGCTTTCACGAAGCCGGCCTGGGATTATGTGCAGCAGAACCTGCGGATCCTGTCGGGATTTTACGGAGTGCTGAAACCTCTGGACGGCGTGACGCCTTACCGCCTGGAAATGCAGGCCAGGACAGGGATGAATGGAAAGAACGGCCGTCTTGGGGCGGAGAATCTGTACGAATATTGGAACGGCAGGATTTATCGGGAGATTTTGGATAATAGCCGGATTATCATCAATCTGGCGTCGCAGGAATACTCAAAATGTGTGGAAGATTATCTGTCTGAGGAGGACAGATTTATAACCTGTATCTTTGGGGAAATGCAGAAGGGTAAGGTTATCCAGAAGGGTACATACGCCAAAATGGCCCGCGGGGAAATGATCCGTTTCCTGGCGGAAAACCAGGTGCGGCAGCCGGAAGAAATGAAGGATTTCCGCGGGCTGGGATACCGGTTTCGGGAGGAGTTATCCGGGGAAGAGGAGTATGTGTTTGTAAAGGAAATAAGTTAAAGATAAAAGGAGATGTAAACATGGATATTTTTCAGGCGATTCAGGAGCGTCATTCGGTGAGAGCCTATACGGACCGGCCGATTGAGGAAGAGAAAAGGGAGAAATTGCAGGCACTGACAGATGAGTGCAACGCGGAGAGCGGCCTTCACATTTTTATCCGGTATGACGATCCGGAAGGATTTGACAGCCGGATGGCCCATTACGGCAGTTTCCGCAACGTGAAGAATTATATTGTGCTGGCAGGTCCGGAAGGAAGAGATATCCAGGAGGACTGTGGCTATTACGGGGAAAAGCTGGTGCTGGAGGCGCAGATGATGGGGCTGAATACCTGTTGGGTGGCGCTGACTTTCAACAAGAAGATGGTGAAAAAGCTGATTCCTGACGGCGAGCAGCTTTGTATGGTGGTCGCCCTTGGATACGGGGAGGATCAGGGCGTTACCCATAAAAAGAAATCCCTGGATGAGCTGATGGCAACTAAAGGCAGCATGCCGGATTGGTTTCGGAAGGGCGCCGAGGCAGCCATGCTGGCTCCTACGGCTGTCAATCAGCAGAAATTTAAAATGGGTATCAAAGACGGCGAGCCGGTGATCCGGATTTCCGGGAAGGGATTTTATACCAAGACGGATCTTGGCATTGTGAAGTATCATTTTGAGGCGGCATCCGGGCGGAAGGTGCAGTAGTGGTGGAGAGCAGAGTTTCCGCGGCGGTAAAAGAGCTGCGTCAATTTAATCTTCGCCAGATTGCTCAGTCGGGCCAGTGCTTTCGTATGACGGAAATTCCTATGACAGAGATACCCAGGGCAGAAGCCGCTGTGAAAAGGGTGCCTGCGGCAGAAGTCCCAGGAAGTGACTTTATGGCGTACCGTGTCATCAGCGGTTTCCGTTTTCTGACCGTTGTCCAGTCCGGAGAGACCGTGATATTTTTCTGCGGCGAGGAAGAATTACCTTACTGGGAGAATTATTTTGACTTGCAGACGGATTACGGGAAGTTTGTGGAATCCGTCGATAAAAAAGATGTCTATCTTCAGAAGGCAGCCGCTTTTGGCAGCGGGATCCGGATTCTCAGGCAGGATTTGTGGGAGATGATCATTACGTTCATCATTTCTCAGCAAAAGACCATACCGGCAATCCGGGCGCTGGTGGAGGCGCTCTGCCTAAAATACGGTTCGAGGATGGAACTGCCGGCGGAATTCGTTCCGGGTGAGAGGGACGGCGCGTTTTACTATGCGTTTCCCACACCGGAACAGTTATCCTGTGCAACCTTGGAAGAACTGCAATGGCTGAAATTAGGTTACAGGGCAAAATACATATATCAGATTTGTCGGGACGTATGTTCCGGCGAGTTGGATTTGGAGAAGCTGAAAACCTATGATTATCCCACGGCTTTCGCGTATCTTCAGCGGTTTTACGGAATCGGCGAAAAGGTGGCCAACTGTGTCTGCCTGTTCGGTCTTCACCAAATTGACGCGTTTCCGGTGGACACCTGGATCCATAAGGTTTTGATGGAGCGATATGCCTGCCGCTGCCGCAGATCCACCCTGGCGGGGGTGCCGCAGGCAAGGCTGTGCGATTTTCTGGTGAAGAAGTATTTTTCAGGATATAAAGGTTATGCCGGTGTCATGCAGCAGTATATTTTCTATTATGAGCGTTACGCTGTGCCGCGCTAGCGCATTAAAATATTGCTGCATTTTTATTCTGCGCCCGGTATAATTTTGTGGAAATTTTTCATTGAAAATGAAAAATAATTGTGTTATCATAAGTTCATATTTTTTATAGGCAATGGCTGAGAAGGAGACTCTTGCCAGGGAACTTGACAGGAAGAGGGCGTCACCGACTGAGAGCGCCGTCATGAGGGAATCGGCACAGGGAACACTCCGGAGTCGGTATGTCGAAACAGCAGTAGGCATATCCGTCCGTACACGTTACGTACATACGAGGGGAGATGTCTGTGCGCTGCCAAAGGGCAGAAGCGGGGCGTCTCAATGCGGGTGGTACCGCGGGAATCGTTCATGATGATATCCCGTCCCGGAATATTTATAGTATTCCGGGGCGGGTCTTTTCGTGTAAGCAATTGTTACAGCACTCGTTGGCGGAATAAGCAGTCATTGATTCCGCTTGCGGAAATCAAAGACTGCTTATGAACGACAAAGCGGGTATTGGAACAATGCCCGCGACCGAGGAAACGCGGAGCGTTTTCGAGGTGAGTGCTGAAGAAAGCATGCGGGAGGCATTATGGAACAATGCCCGCGACCGAGGAAACGCGAAGCGTTTTCGAGGTGAGTGCGGCAGATTCTACTCACCGTCCGCCGGAATACCCAATCCATTTCAGGCAAGGAGGAGTCAGCATGGAATTTATCAATGGTGTGAGACAGAAAGATGATGTGGCGATCGAGACCATCCTGGGCGGAGATTATGAGGGCCGGACAGTAAAGATACGCGGAGCGGTCCATAATATCCGGGATATGGGCGAGGTGGCCTTTGTGATACTCCGGAAAGCAGAGGGACTGGTTCAGTGCGTCTATGAGGAGAAAGCGGTTGCCTTTGATTTAAAAAAACTGAAAGAAGAGTCGGCGGTAGAGGTGTCCGGCAAGGTGGTTTTGGAAGAACGGGCACCCCACGGATTTGAGATTCACATGGAGAGTATCCGGATCCTTTCGGAGCCGGCGGATATTCTGCCTATCGCGCTTAATAAATATAAGATCAATACGTCTCTGGAAGCGAAGCTGATGCTGCGTCCAGTATCGCTTCGGAACGTGACCGAGCGGGCCAAATTTAAGATTCAGGAAGGAATCGTCCGGGGCTTTCGGGATTTCCTTATGAGTCAGGGCTTTACAGAAGTTCATACGCCGAAGATCGTTGCAAGAGGCGCGGAGGGCGGTTCCAACGTGTTCCGGCTGGATTATTTTAATAAGAAAGCGGAACTGGGCCAGAGTCCTCAGTTTTACAAGCAGACCATGGTAGGCGTTTACGATAGGGTGTTTGAGGTGGCTCCCGTGTTCCGGGCGGAAAAACATAATACGACCCGCCATCTGAATGAGTATGTCAGCATGGATTTTGAGATGGGCTACATCGACAGCTTTGAGGATGTGATGGCGATGGAAACCGGTTTTTTGCAGTATACCATGGACCTGCTGGACAGGGAATATAAAAAAGAGCTGGAAATGTTGGAGGTACAGCTGCCGGATGTAAGCCATATTCCGGCGGTCCGGTTCGATAAAGCCAAGGAACTGGTATCCGAGAAATATAACCGGAAGATCCGCAATCCTTTCGATCTGGAACCGGAGGAAGAGCTGCTGATCGGCAGATATTTCGAGGAAGAGTACGGTAGCGACTTCGTGTTTGTGACCCATTATCCGTCCAAAAAGCGGCCGTTTTACGCCATGGATGACCCGGAGGACGCCAGGTTTACCTTAAGTTTCGATCTGCTGTTCCGCGGGCTTGAGGTGACGACCGGGGGACAGAGGATTCATGATTATCATGAGATTTTGAAGAAAATGGAAAAGCGGGGCATGAATCCGGCGGATATTGAGTCTTACCTGATGATTTTTAAATACGGTATGCCGCCTCACGGAGGGCTGGGCATCGGCCTGGAACGACTGACCATGCGGCTTCTGGATGAGCAGAATGTCAGGGAGGCGTCCCTGTTCCCGAGAGACGTTACCAGACTGGAACCGTAGCGGCTTAAGAGGCAGGCGCGGGCTAATATGGAAAGCAGATTTTGCAGCGGCAGGCGCGGGCTAATGTGGAAAACAGATTTTGAAGAGAGGAGATTACAGTAGAATGGCCAACATAATCAGTGACGAGACCATAGAGTATGTAGGCATCCTTGCCAAGCTGGATTTATCCGACGCGGAGAAGGAAGAGGCCAAGAAAGATATGGGCCGGATGCTTGACTATATCGATATGTTAAATGAGCTGGATACCAGCGGGGTGGAACCCATGTCCCATGTGTTTGCGGTGAACAATGTATTCCGGGACGATGTGGTGACAAACGGCGACGACCGGGAGAATATTCTTAAGAACGCGCCGGAACAGAAAGATGGGGCTTTTAAGGTGCCCAGAACGGTAGAGTAAGGGTATCCGGAATCGGGGAAAGGTGCTTTCGGCCCAGGGAAGGACGAATAGCCTGAAGCCGAAAGGGGAAAACAGATTGAGAGGAGAGCGGACGTGAGTATATTGGAAATGACTGCCGTGGAACTTGGCAGAGCGATAAAAGCCGGGGAAGTGTCTGTGGTTCAGGCTACGAAGGCTGCCCTGGAGCAGATAAACGCGGCGGAGCCTGTGGTTCACGCTTATGTGACCGTGGACGGGGAGAGGGCTCTGAAACGGGCGGAAGAGATTCAGAAAAAGATTGACGCCGGGGAGCTTTCCGGCCCTCTGGCCGGTGTGCCTGTGGCCATCAAGGACAACATGTGTACAGAAGGCATGCTTACTACCTGCAGTTCTAAAATTTTGTATAATTTTGTACCTACTTACACGGCGGAGGCGGTGCGCAACCTGGAAAAGGCAGGCGCTGTGATCCTGGGCAAGACCAATATGGATGAATTTGCCATGGGAAGCACCACGGAGACTTCGGCTTTCGGCGTGACCAGAAATCCCTGGAACCCGGACCATGTGCCCGGCGGTTCCTCCGGCGGTTCCTGTGCGGCGGTAGCGGCCAACGAATGTTTCTATGCCCTTGGTTCTGATACCGGCGGCTCTATCCGCCAGCCCAGCTCTTTCTGCGGCGTGACGGGAATCAAGCCTACCTACGGCACCGTTTCCCGGTACGGGCTTATCGCTTATGGTTCTTCTCTGGATCAGATCGGCCCCATTGCCAAAGATGTGACCGACTGCGCCGCTATATTGGAGACGATTTCTTCTTATGATAAAAAGGACAGCACGTCGATTCCCAGAAATGACTGCGATTTTACGTCGGCTCTGACGGACGATGTAAAAGGGATGAAGATCGGGATTCCCAGGGATTATTTCGGGGAAGGCCTGGATAAGGAAGTAAAAGACGCTATTCTGGCGGCGGCAGAGGTACTGAAGGAAAAAGGCGCCGTTGTGGAGAAATTTGACTTAAGCCTGGTGGAGTACGCCATCCCGGCTTACTATGTGATCGCTTCCGCGGAGGCCAGTTCCAACCTGTCCCGGTTTGACGGCGTGAAATACGGGCTGCGGGCAAAAGAATATGAAGGCCTTCATGATATGTATAAAAAAAGCCGTTCGGAAGGCTTCGGCCCGGAGGTAAAGCGGCGGATCATGCTGGGGTCCTTCGTCCTCAGTTCCGGTTATTATGACGCCTATTACCTGAAAGCCCTGCGGACAAAAGCATTGATCAAGAAGGCGTTCGACAAAGCTTTTGAGACTTATGATGTGATCCTTGTCCCGGCTTCGCCGTCCACGGCTCCCAGGCTGGGAGAATCCTTAAGCGATCCGCTGAAAATGTATTTGGGAGACATTTATACCATTTCCGTAAATCTGGCAGGACTGCCCGGAATGACTGTTCCCTGCGGGCTGGATTCCAGGGGACTTCCCATCGGGATGCAGCTGATCGGAGACTGTTTCCAGGAGAAGAAGATTATCCGGGCCGGCTACGCGTTTGAGCAGAGCCGGAAGTACCGGGGGCCGGCTATGGCGGCGGATCCGGCAGCCGCGGCCGCGCAGGAATGGGAAACAGCTGTGGGCAGAAAGTCCGAGGATGCCGCTGCAGATAAGGGACTGGCAGGCGCAGGAAAGGAGGTCAGGTCATGAGTAAGCAGTATGAGACAGTTATCGGTTTGGAAGTCCATGTAGAACTGGCCACTAAAACCAAGATTTTCTGCGGCTGTTCCACAGAGTTCGGCGGAGCGCCCAATACCCACACCTGCCCGGTGTGTACGGGAATGCCCGGTTCTTTGCCGGTGTTGAACAAACAGGTGGTAGAGTATGCTCTGGCCGTAGGCCTGGCGACCAACTGCAGCATCAACCAGTATTGTAAATTTGACCGGAAGAATTATTTCTATCCGGATAATCCCCAGAATTACCAGATTTCCCAGCTGTATCTGCCTATCTGTCACGACGGCTGGGTGGAGATCGAGACTCCTGCCGGTACCAAGAAGGTGGGGATCCATGAGATTCACATGGAAGAGGACGCGGGGAAACTGATCCATGATGAGTGGGAGGACTGTTCTCTGGTGGATTATAACCGAAGCGGCGTGCCTCTGATCGAGATCGTATCGGAGCCGGATATGCGTAGCGCCGACGAGGTTATTGCCTATCTGGAAAAACTTAGGCTGATCATCCAGTATCTGGGCGCTTCCGACTGCAAGCTTCAGGAAGGCTCCATGCGTGCCGATGTGAACCTGTCGGTCCGTGAGCTGGGCGCTCCTCAGATGGGCACCAGGACGGAGATGAAGAACCTGAATTCCTTCAAGGCCATTGCCAGGGCCATCGAGGGAGAGCGGAAGAGACAGATTGAACTGATCGAGGAAGGAAAAAAGGTTATTCAGGAGACCCGCCGCTGGGATGATAATAAAGAAAATTCTCACGCCATGCGTTCCAAGGAGGATGCTCAGGATTACCGATACTTCCCGGATCCGGATCTGACGCCGGTGATCATCAGCGACGAGTGGATTCAGGCGGTTCGCGACCGGCAGCCGGAGCTGCGGACGGAGAAGCTGGCCCGTTACCAGAAGGAGTTTGCTATCCCCCTGTATGACGCTGAAATATTGACCGGCTCCAAGCATATGGCGGATGTATTTGAAGCTACGGTGGCTCTTTGCGGCAAGCCCAAAGAGGTGTCCAACTGGCTGATGGTGGAGGCCATGCGTATTCTGAAGGAGAAAGAGCAGGAGCCGGAGGATATGACATTTTCCCCGGAGAATCTGGCAAAGCTGATCGGATTGGTGGAACAGGGCGCGATCAACCGGACGGTGGCCAAGACGGTTTTTGAGGAAATTTTCGCAAACGACGTGGATCCGGAGAAATATGTGGAGGAGAAAGGTCTTAAGGTGGTCAATGACGAGGGCGCTCTTCGGAAGACCATTGAAGAGATCGTGGCGGCCAATCCCCAGTCGGTGGAGGATTACCATAGCGGCAAGGAGAAGGCCATGGGCTTTTTGGTAGGTCAGACCATGCGGGCCATGAAAGGCAAAGCCGATCCGGCCATAGTCAATAAGATTGTGAAGGAACTGTTGACAGGCGGGGCAAACTAGAGAGTGGTGGAAATGATGAGATATGAATGGTACAAAAAGGACCGGGAACTGTTGGATGAGATTTCAGCGGTCTCCCTTCCGGATACCATGGCGGCAGTGTGGTATGTGGGACAGGAAGGAATCATAATCAAGTGGAATAAACTGACCATCGGCGTAGATCTGGTGCTGAATGATTTGTGCGGGGCGGACGGTGAGAGCCGAAGAAATTATGACATTCCCTTTCGGCCGGAAGAATTGACGGGAATGGACTATTTTCTCGGAACTCATAACCATGCGGATCACATCAATCTGAGTACGCTGCGGCCTCTGACGGATGCGAACCCTCAGATGCGCGTGATTGTTCCGGAGCCGGTCAGGCGTGAGCTTATTGAGGGAGGAATGCGGGAAGAAAGCCTGATTGGAGCCAGGGCGGATGAAACGCTGTACCTGTCCGGATTTGCGAAGGATTTCGCTCAGGCGGTTCTCCACCCGGTAGCGGCGCCCCATGAGGAGTACGTCACCGATGAGGCGGGAGACCAGAAACATCTGGGATATGTGCTGGAACTGGGCCATATCCGTCTGTTTCATGCAGGGGATGCAGTTGTGACGCCCCGCCTGATCCGCGATGTGAGTCGATGGTCCCCGATTGCGCTGGCCTGCGTGCCGATCAACGGAATGGACACGGAACGTCACGGACGCGGAATCGTAGGCAATATGGACTGCCGGGACGCCGCATATTTTGCGCAGCAGATACAGGCGGATATGACGGTTCCCATGCACTATGATATGGTTCAGGGAAATGAGGAGGACGCCCTGATCTTTGCCGGGTATATGCAGAGACTGTATCCCGGCAGGAAGTACCACATTATGCAGTTGGGAGAAAAAATCATTATTTAAGGCCGGAATAACAGAAGGCCGGAAAAGCGGCGAACTATCTTCACCTGTAAAAAATATGAAATAGGTTGTAAAATGGAATGGATTTTCTGTCCCATTTCTATTATAATCATAAAAAATGTCAAGAGACTGCGAAACTTATTATTTGGAGGAGTTTGTATGAAACCATATGCGGAGATGACAAAAGAAGAGCTGCAGGCTCTCCGGAAAGAACTGAAGGCAAAATACAGGGAATATCAGGGCATGGATCTGCGTCTGGACATGTCCAGAGGCAAGCCCAGCGTGGATCAGCTGGATCTGTCCATGGGCATGATGGATGTGCTGTCCAGTGATTCGGATCTGACCTGCGAGGACGGCACCGACTGCCGCAACTACGGCGTGCTGGACGGTATCAGCGAGGCCAAGGAGCTGCTGGCGGACATGATGGAGGTTCATCCGGATCAGATTATTATTTACGGAAATTCAAGTCTGAACGTGATGTACGATACGGTTTCCCGTTCCATGACCCACGGCGTCATGGGAAGCACCCCCTGGTGTAAACTGGATAAAGTGAAATTCCTCTGCCCGGTACCGGGCTATGACCGTCATTTTTCCATCATGGAGTATTTCGGCATCGAGATGATCAACGTGCCCATGACTCCTACGGGACCGGATATGGATATGGTAGAGGATCTGGTGGCCCATGACGATGCCATCAAGGGAATTTGGTGCGTGCCCAAGTACTCCAATCCCCAGGGCATCTCCTACTCCGACGAGACGGTCCGCCGTTTCGCGAGGCTGAAGCCGGCGGCCGCGGATTTCCGTATTTACTGGGACAACGCCTATACCATTCACCATCTGTATGACAAAGAGCAGGACCATCTGATTGAGATTCTGGCGGAGTGCAAACGGGCCGGCAATCCGGATCTGGCTTACAAATTCGCTTCCACCT
>CANQBN010000052.1 GCA_947588855.1 uncultured Lachnospiraceae bacterium | reverse complement strand
ATCCGCCCCATCGGTTTGAATTGTCCCAATAGTACTTTCTCGAATATCTGGACTCGATCCCGATGGCGTGAAGCTTTACGATCGGGTGCGCCACATCGTCCAGAAAATGGAATCCGTAACCGTCCTGAATATCCTGTTGTTCGTTCATCAAAAAATTACCCCTTTTTATCAAATTATTACAATTGAAAATTTCCGGCGCCCCATATATCATGATAGTATGATCCGGGGACGGCCCGGGCCTCCGGCGCGAGATAACCTTGAAATTACGGCGCGTACGGCCTTTCGTCCCGGCGTCCTGCCATATGGGCGCTTACAGTATGATCATATCAGGATGTATGGGAAAAGTAAATATCAAAAAAATACAAAAAGGAGGCTTCTTATGTCAATCAAGATTACATTTATGGGAGCGGGAAGTACGGTTTTTGTGAGAAATATTATCGGAGACTGTCTGATGACGGACTGCCTGAAGGACAGTGAATTTGCCCTTTACGACATCGACGCGTCCAGGCTGGAGGAGAGCCGGGTCATCATCGAGGCCATGAACCATACCGTAGGCAATCCGGCGAGAGTGACGACCCATCTGGGAGTTGAGAACCGGAAAGAGGCCTTAAAGGGCGCCAAATTTGTGGTGAACGCCATTCAGGTAGGCGGTTACGATCCCTGCACTATCATCGATTTTGAGATCCCCAAGAAATACGGTCTGCGTCAGACCATTGCCGATACCCTGGGCATCGGCGGCATCATGAGAGCCCTCCGGACCATCCCGGTGGTGGATGATTTCGCCCGTGATATGAATGAAGTCTGCCCGGACGCCCTGTTTCTGAATTACGTGAATCCCATGGCTATGATCACCGGCTATATGCAGCGCTACGCTTTCCCCAATACCGTAGGTCTCTGCCATTCCGTTCAGGTCTGCGCCCCCACCATTCTCAAGGAGCTGGGCATGGAGCAGTATGAGGAGGAGCGTCGGGAACTGATCGCCGGAATCAATCATCAGGCATGGCTTCTGGAGATTACGGATAAGGACGGCAACGATCTGTATCCGGAGATCCGGAGAAGATCGAGCCAGAAGCTGGCGGAGGATCCGGAGTTCACCGACCAGGTACGGAATATCTACATTCAGCGGTTCGGCTATTACTGTACCGAGTCCAGCGAGCACAACGCGGAGTACAACCCCTATTTCATCAAGTCCAAATATCCGGAGCTGATCGACCGGCACAAGATTCCGCTGGATGAGTATCCCAGGAGATGCATCGATCAGATCGCCAAGTGGAAGGAAGAGTACAGCAAGCTGAAAGAGACCGGCGTCAGGGAGTTCGAGCGCTCCAAAGAGTACGCGTCCCATATCATGGAAGCAGTCGTCACCAACACGCCTTATAAGATTGGCGGAAATGTGCTGAACAGCAATCATCTGATCACCAACTTCCCGGAGGAAGCCTGCGTGGAGGTTCCCTGCCTGGTAGACGGCATGGGCATTCATCCCACCCGGATCGGAGCTCTGCCTACGGCCTGCGCGGCTCTCAACATGACCAACATCAACTGCCAGCTGATGACCATCGAGGCGGCCCGGAGCCGGAAGAAGGACGACGTCTATCTGACGGCTATGCTGGATCCCCACACCTCCGCGGAGCTGGATATCGACACCATCATCAAACTGTGCGACGAGCTGATGGAGGCCCATGGAGACTATCTGCCGAAGTACAGATAACAATCGGCGATGGAGGCCCATGGAAACTACCTGCCTAAGTACAGGTAAAAGGGTCGGATTTGAGGTGTTTTAGGATTGCGGGAGCGCAAAGCGCGGAGCAATCCGTGCATCACAGGGGCCAAAATACTTTTTGCCCCAACTCATTACATAAATAGCGCGGGAGGAATTTGCAATGTCATTTAAAATTGCCTTTATCGGGGCCGGCAGCATTGGTTTTACCAGAGGACTTCTGGCGGATATTCTGACGGTTCCGGAATTTCACGATATCGAGGTGGCCTTCACGGATATCAATCCGGATAATCTGCGGATGGTCACCCAGCTGTGCCAGAGAGATATTGACGAGAACGGCCTTTCCATTAAGATTCACGCCACGCTGGACCGGAGGGAAGCTTTCAGGGACGCCAAATATGTGATCAACTGCGTGCGAATCGGCATGCTGGAGGCTTTCGCCACCGATGTGGAGATCCCTCTGAAATACGGCGTGGACCAGTGCGTAGGTGATACCCTGTGTATCGGCGGGATCATGTACGGACAGCGTGGAATCGACGCTATGCTGGGATTTTGCAAAGACATCCGGGAGGTGGCGGCGGAGGGCTGCATTCTGCTGAACTATTCCAATCCCAACGCCATGGTGACCTGGGCCTGCAACAAGTACGGCGGGGTGCCCACCTACGGCCTCTGCCACGGCGTCCAGCACGGGCATGAGCAGATCGCTCAGGCCCTGGGCCGGGATAAGAAGGACGTGGACATCATCTGCGCCGGTTTGAATCACCAGACCTGGTACATCAGCGTGAAGACCGACGGTGTGGAGCGGACGGGAGAGCTTTACGAGTACATGAAGAAGGCGGAATTTGCCAAGGATGAGAACATCCGCCTGGATGTGATGAAGAATTTTGGCTATTATTCCACTGAATCCAATGGCCATTTGTCCGAGTATCTGATGTGGTACCGGAAGCGTCCCGAGGATATGGAACAATGGATCAACTACAGCAGCTGGATCCAGGGAGAGACCGCCGGTTATCTGCGGGTCTGCAAGGAGAGCCGCAACTGGTTTGAGACGGATTTCCCCAACTGGCTGAAGGAGCCGGCCAAGGAGTTCATTCCCGAAAAACGTTCCACGGAGCACGGAAGCTATATTATTGAGAGTTTGGAGACCGGCCGGGTCTACCGGGGCCATTTCAATGTGATGAACAACGGTACCATCACCAATCTTCCTGACGAGTGCGTGGTGGAGGTGCCCTGCTACGTGGATTATAACGGCATCTCCATTCCCAAGGTAGGCGACCTTCCTCTTGGCTGCGCGGCCATCTGTTCCCAGAGCGTGTGGGTTCAGAAGCTGGCGGTAGAAGCGGCGGTTCACGGCGATATCAATCTGCTCTATCAGGCGGCTATGATGGATCCTTTGACCGGAGCCATTTGCACACCGGATGAGATCAGGCAGATGGTGGATGAGATGCTGGTGGCAGGCGCGGAGTGGCTGCCTCAATATAAGGAAGAGATTGAGCGGGCCAAGGCGCGGCTGGAGCATAAGACCGTTCCTTACCGCCCGGTGAAGGGCTTCACCCTGAAGACCAAGACTGTGGAAGAGATGGCGGCGGAGAAGGAGAAATACCGCGCCCTTGCGTCAGCCGCGGCCAAAGAGAAAGTGGAGTAATCAAAAGAACGGCGCAGGAAAGATTGATTACGTCAGTATGCGGGCAGGGCGTCAGTAACGCTCTGCTCGTCAGTATTTCATCGTCGGCTGCAGCGAAAATGTCAGAACCAGGGGCAGCGCGAAAAAGATCGCGATGAAGTATCGCAGCAGAACTAATGGAACAAAAGCAGATCCTATCATATAGCCCATCAAAATTAAGACCGGGACGTATAGGCGGCGGCATCTTCGATATGCGATATAGAATGCGCAGTTCAGAAGAATCCAGAACTGAAATCCGATTGAGAACAGCATAGACAGAATCGGAATCCGCTCGAAAGAAATGGATTTATTCCATTGAAAAGTTTCAAATTTTAGGGTATAATTCCATTGAAAAGTTTCCGTATTTTATATGCTTTTCTGTTGAAAAGTTTCTTTTGCTGTGGGTAAGGAGAGATTGGCATGCTGTATCGTAAGATTTCTTCAGTGATTGAAGAACACTTTAAGTCGGAGCCGGAACGGATTCTTCTGATTGACGGGGCCAGGCAGGTAGGCAAGACTTATAGTATCCGTTATGTAGGCAAAAAGCTGTTTGAGAATTTTATCGAGCTGAATATGGTGGAGGATGAGCTTGGGGATCGGCTGTTCGCCAACACGAGAACTGTGGATGACTTTTATCTTCAGGTCAGCATGCTTGCAGGCGGGCAGATGAAGGAAAAGGAGAACACGCTGATTTTTATTGATGAGATTCAGGCCTATCCGCATCTTCTTACACTGCTTAAATTTCTTCGGCAGGATGATCGTTTTACTTATATCGCAAGCGGTTCTCTGCTTGGCGTCACACTTTCGGAGACTTCATCGATTCCCATGGGCAGTATCCGCAAGGTTAGAATGTTTCCCCTTGATTTTGAGGAGTTTCTTTATGCCAACGGCATGAATGAATTTACGATCAGGTCTCTGAAACGGAAATTCGAAAGGCTGGAAAGCCTGGATGAGAATATTCACGGGAAAATGATGGATCTGTTTCGAAAATATTTGCTGATAGGCGGTATGCCCGCCGCGGTCAATGCTTATGTTGAGTCCAAAAATATACAGACCGTGCGGGAGATTCAAAAAGAGATTTATGATTATTACGGGGTTGATGCTTCTAAGTATGATAATGAAAAGAAGCTGAAGATCCGAAGAATTTATGATCTGATCCCCTCCAATCTGGAGAATAAAAAGAAACGGGTCGTTGCCCAGAAGATTGAGAATAAAAAGGGAAGTATATTTGCGGATTATCGGGACGAATTTGAGTACCTGATCAGCGCGGGAATCGCTTTGCACGTGCAGGCGATTTCCAATCCGGTATTTCCTCTGATTGAATCAAGCGGGAAAAATCTGCTGAAGCTTTATCTGAATGATGTGGGCATCCTGTCAGGAATTTTGTATGGCAATAATATCCGGGCAATTCTGGATGATGAAAAGAGCGTAAATCTGGGATCTGTCTATGAATGTGTGGTGGCCTGTGAACTGATCGCCCATGGGTATCGGCTGTTCTATTATGATAACCGGCATAAGGGAGAAGTGGACTATCTGATTGACGACTATGAAAGCCTCTCAGCTGTGCCGATCGAAGTAAAGTCCGGTAAGGATTATACGGTACACAGCGCGCTGAATACCTTTGTGCAGAATGAGGATTATCATATAAAGAAGGCCTATGTATTGTCAAATACCCGGGAAATTATCGTAAAGGGCAAGATTATCTATCTGCCGGTATATTTTATAATGTTTTTTCAGCGGGCATAGCGGATCTGCAGCCGGTACGGTGATGGAGTGGAAATAAAGTAGAATTTTCGTTGCAAAAACACTTCTCTTGTTATATACTAGGGTATGGCTCGGGTAGGAGCCGGCAGTGCGATACAGTTCGCCTGCGGAGCAGCATTTGACGGAAGATGCGTAAGAAGGAAGGATAAAAGATTATGGCATTGTTAGAGACATGGCGGAATATGGCCTACGGCGATGGGCTGGACGCAAAGCAGAGAGAGAAAATGTGGTCCGGGTATTTCGCTATTGAGAAGGGAATCTATGAGCAGATTCTGGCTGAGCCGGAACAGGTAATCGAGGGCACGGTAAAGGAACTGGCAGAGAAGTTCAACACAGAGATCCTGATTATGACGGGATTTCTGGATGGGATCAATGAGAGCCTGAAGGGTTATGAGAATCCTATCGACACCATGGAGGAGGATACTCCGGTAAAGATTCAGATCGATCCGGAGAAGCTGTACTGGCATATGGTGGAGGCCAAGGCGGACTGGCTGTACAATCTGCCTCAGTGGGATTCCATTCTGACTGAGGAGCGTCGGAAGGAGCTTTACAAGGATCAGAAGGCTTCCGGCACTATCCGCAAGGCCCCGAAGATTTTCCCCAACGATCCCTGTCCCTGTGGCAGCGGCAAGAAGTATAAGAAGTGCTGCGGAAGGAATGCGAACGCCTGAGAGGGCGGAGAAGCGCTGCAGTCAATGACGCCTGCGGATAGGCGGGGCGTTTTGCAGAGGCGGAAGGCGCGGCGATGGGAGAGATAAGGTAACAGTAAGGCAGAGACATCTCAGGATGGACTCTGCCTTTGGTTGATTCCCGCGGACGGCAGATCGAATCTGCCGGTCTATGGGGAAGGAGGAGCAGATGGAGGCCTACACCGGTTTTGCGGCAGTTTATGATGAGCTGATGGACGATATACCATATGAAGAGTGGGCGGAATATCTCTGCGGACTTTTAGAAGACTATGGAGTGAGAGATGGAATCCTGCTGGATCTGGGCTGCGGAACCGGCAGTCTGACGGAGATCCTGGCCCGCCGGGGCTACGACATGATCGGCGTGGATCTTTCGGAGGACATGCTGCAGATTGCCATGGAGAAGCGTGCCGGGAGCGGTCTGGATATTCTGTATCTTCTGCAGGATATGCGGGAGTTTGAGTTGTACGGCACGGTGGCCGCCGCGGTAAGCCTGTGCGATTCCATGAATTATCTGACGGAGTATGAGGACCTGGTGACGGTGCTTCAGCTGGTCAACAATTATCTGGATCCGGGCGGCGTGTTTATTTTTGATCTGAATACGATCTATAAGTATGAGCAGGTGATCGGGGACAGTACCATTGCCGAGAACCGGGAAGACTGCAGTTTTATCTGGGAGAACGATTACGATTCGGACAGCCGGATCAACGAGTATGACCTGACGCTGTTTGTCCGGGAAGAGGGAGACCGGTACCGCCGGTACGAGGAGACCCATTTCCAGCGGGCCTATGGCCTGGAGGAGATTCGGAGAGCGGCAGCAGAGGCCGGAATGGAATTTGTAACGGCATACGATGCTTTTTCCAGAAAGAAGCCGAAGGCTGACAGCGAGAGGATTTATGTGGTGCTGAGGGAGAAGGGAAAGGCGGACCGCCGGTTCTGACGGCAGACTGCATGTGAGGTTGAGAAGGAGGAAATCCAATGTCGGATTATATTATCCGCGCTACGGCGGCGGAAGGGCAGGTGAGGGCTTTTGCGGCCACAACCAGAGATCTGGTGGAGACGGGCCGGGCCAACCATAATTTAAGTCCGGTGGCTACAGCAGCCCTGGGGCGTCTTATGACGGCAGGCAGTATGATGGGGAGCATGATGAAGGGCGAGAAGGATCTTCTGACCCTGAAGATTCAGGGGGACGGTCCTATTGGCAGTCTGACGGTGACGGCAGACTCTAAAGGGAACGTGAAGGGCTATGCGGCCAATCCCCAGGTGATGCTTCCTCCCAACGCCAGGGGAAAGCTGGATGTAGGAGGTGCCCTGGGCGTCGGCGTGCTCAGCGTCATTGAAGATATCGGTCTGAAGGAGCCCTATGTGGGTCAGACCATTCTGATAACGGGAGAGATTGCGGAGGATCTGACCTATTATTATGCCACTTCGGAGCAGACGCCGTCTTCTGTGGCCCTGGGAGTGCTGATGAACAAGGATAACACGGTGCGGAGGGCAGGCGGTTTTATCATCCAGATGATGCCGGGAGCCTCCGATGAGATTGCTGCGGCGCTGGAGGCGAAGCTGGCAGGAATCTCTTCCGTGACAGCTCTTCTGGATGCGGGAATGACGCCTGAGGACATTCTGGCGGAGCTTCTGGGAGAATTTGGACTGGAGATAAATGACAGGCTGGAAACCCGCTTTTTCTGCGGCTGTGATAAGGCCCGTGTGGAGAAGGCGCTGATCAGCATCGGGAAAAAGGATCTGGAAGAGATGATCCGGGACGGCAAACCCATTGAGGCAGGCTGTCATTTCTGCGGAAAGCAGTATACCTTTACTGTGGAGGAGCTGAAGGATCTTCTGAAGAAGGCAGTCAGGTAATACAAATAAAGCGTCACTGGCGCTCCGCTCGCATGCAAATACAAAAAGGACCGCCTGCTTAAGCGGTCCTTCTCGCGATTATACACGGTGTGCGCTATATTGTTACTACATAAATAAAGGTACACTGTTGCTTGAAAATCAAAGTTTTGTAACGTTGGTAGCCTGTGGTCCCTTGGCGCCTTCCACTACGTCGAATTCAACGGCAGCGCCCTCTTCCAGGGTCTTATAGCCTTCCATGTTCAGGCCGGAGTAGTGAACGAAAACGTCCTTGCCCTGCTCATCACAGATGAAGCCATATCCTTTCTGATTGTTAAACCACTTAACTGTACCTTTGCTCATGACAAGTTACCTCCAAATGAAAATGATGATTCTGGTGCAAATATTGCAACTGTGTTAAGAATAGCATAATTGTAAAAAAGTGTCAAATATTTTCGCAAAAAATGTGGGAAAAGTATCTGAAAAAGTGCAAGATTTTCGAAAATCAAGAAAATGCAGGAGAGGTCTCAAATGAAACATCAAAAAGCATGGAAACATTTTTGTACAATCACGGAACATAAATGGCTGGTCATGATAAACTGTTTTCGGGTCGGACTGTTCCGCCAGGGACTTCTTCATGACATGTCCAAGTACTCCCCTGAGGAATTCGCCGTGGGCGTGAAATATTATCAGGGGACTCGGAGTCCCAACGCCGCGGAGAGGGAGGAAAAGGGGTTCTCCACAGCCTGGCTCCATCATAAGGGAAGAAACAAACATCATTTCGAGTACTGGATCGATTTTTCCCTGGATAAGGAGAAAGGGCTGGTAGGCCATCCTATGCCGGTAAACTATCTGGTGGAGATGGTCATGGATCGGATTGCCGCCTGCAGAGTATATAAGGGGAGAGATTATACCGATTCCAGCGCGCTGGAATACTATGAGAGGGAGAAGCCGTACGTCAGGCCGCTGATTCATCCGGATACGGCCGGGGAGCTGGAGAAGATTCTGACGATGCTCAGCCGGGAGGGAGAGAAGAAGACGTTCCGCTATATGCGGAAGCTTCTGAAACGCGGTTCTTATTCTGGCAAATAGGACTGCTGTCTCCCGCGGCGTTCAGCACGCTCCATCTGTATATTTTCAGATATTATAAGGCAGACTATCCGTAAGCGAATTGCGGAAGGAGTGCCATGCCATGGATCGGGATCAGAAAAAAACAGAGAAAGAGATTCAGGAGAAAGAGGACGAGAAGCTGGAAGAGTATGGGCAGATGACTCTGGAGGAAAACCGGGGCAAACGGAAGATCCATCTGCTGTCTGTTATCGGGGAGGTTGAGGGACATGAGAACGCCCCGGGAAGTTCCAAGACAACCAAATACGACCATGTTCTTCCGAGCCTTGCGGCTATTGAGGATAATGACGAGGTGGAAGGACTTCTGGTACTTCTTAATACTTCCGGCGGGGATGTGGATGCCGGACTTGCCATTGCGGAGATGATCGCTTCTTTAAGTGTTCCGACAGTGTCCCTGGTACTGGGAGGAAGCCACTCCATAGGAGTGCCTCTGGCAGTATCGGCAGACTATTCTTTTATCGTGCCGACAGGAACCATGATGATTCATCCAGTGCGCATGACGGGAATGGTCATCGGCGCTTCCCAGACTTACGAGTATTTTGAGATGATTCAGGATCGTATTTTGAGCTTTATCGCCAATCATGCGGAGATCGCGTACGATCAGGTGAAGAAGCTGATGCTGAATACGGAGATGCTGACCAGAGACCTGGGAACGGTGCTGGTGGGCAGGGAGGCAGTAGAACAGGGCCTGATCAATGAGGTGGGCGGAATCCGGGAGGCACTGGCTAAGCTTCACCGGATGATTGAAGAAAGAGAAAAGAATGTCGGGTGAAAACAGAAGAAATGTTTAAAAGGACTTTCGCGGGAGCGGGAGTCCTTTTTTGCCGCGTCAGTATGAAACAGCTTTTTTTATACGATATAAATATAAAATATACTTGACATTAAATGTAAAGCATGCTATACTTCGAAATGTAAAGCGAATTTTACTTCAAGAGAAGTGAGGTGTGAGATGAAAAATCGGATTCAGGAGCTCCGCAAGGCCGGCAGAATCCGGCAGGAGGATCTGGCGGAGGCGGTGGGAGTGACCCGGCAGACTATTATCTCCCTGGAGAACGGGCGGTATAATGCGTCTTTGCAGCTGGCCCACCGGATTGCCCGGTATTTTAACAGTACCATTGAGGAAATATTTTTGTTTGAAGAGGAAGAGTGACCGGATGCGCGGCGTGATAAAAAAGAAGGAGGAATGGTTATGTTTCAATGGCTGAAGCAGTTGTTTACGGATAGTTCTGTTGATTTTGAAAAGAGGTGCCGGACGAGGATCCATTGGGGCGTCCGGTTCATGATCCTGGGGGTCGCCGCGGTGCTTGTGGTGGTTTTAAACCACGGACAATTGCCCGTTATGTATGCGGAAAATGGGAACGGCGATTTTTTGCCTCAATTTTATGTGAGTCTGGGCTGCGCCATGATAGCGTCAGGCGCAGTCACCATCGTGAAAAATATCCGCTACCTGAAGAACGATGGCCTGAGGAAGCAGCGGGCTCTGGAGGAGACCGATGAGAGAAACCGTCTTCTGGGACTTCGGGCCTGGGCTTACAGCGGATACAGCATGTTTCTTCTTTTGTATCTGGGGATTCTGGCAGGAGGGTTTATCAGCGTTTCTCTGGTGAAGATTCTCCTGGCGGTGATGGCGGTCTACGGGCTGAATCTGCTGATCTTCCGCAGTATCCTAAGTAAATGTATGTAAGCATGCGGCGGAATTACTACGATGGCTGAAACTCTTCGTTGACAAACCGAATAAAGGTGTCCACCGCGTTGGATGTGCGGTTGGGGCAGTAGGCGAAGCCGATGGTCCGTTTGTGTATGGGAGCATCGGTTTTCAGCTGGATCAGGCGGCCGGCCTGCAGATCGTCCTCCACAAACTCCCGGATGACGCAGCCGATGCCCAGGCCGATCCGGGCAAATTCGATGAGAAGGTCCATGGTGGTCACTTCCAGAAGATTATTGGCAGTAATATGGTTGACCTCCATGTAATCGTCGATATAGCGGCGGGTAATGTTATCCCGGTCCAGGAGCATCACATTGCCGGTCTGAAATACATCCGCGTCAGGTCCCTCCCGGAGCTGCAGATTCTCCAGATAGGCCGGAGTAGCCACAAAGATGTCCTGGATGTCCCGGACGGGGAAGAAAAGAAGATCTCTGGCGGATCTCGGCTCGGCGATCAGCCCCACGTCTACCTGCTGGTGTTCCAGCATGGAGAGGGTGTGGGTGGAGGACTGGCTTTCAATGGTCACCTTGATGTGAGGGTATTTTTCAATAAATCCTTTCAGGTAGTCCAGCATGATAAAGCGGCACAGGGTGTTGCTGACGCCGATGCGCACATGGCCCATGTGGAATTCCTGGAAACGGCGAAGCTCCTGCTCGCCCAGAGAAAGCTCTTCAAATGCGTTTTTGATATGCTTGAACAGAACCTGACCTTCCTCCGTCAGCTGGACGCCCCGGGAGTTCCTGGAAAACAGGATAGTGCCCAGGCTGTCCTCCAGCTTGCCGATGGCCTTGCTGATAGCCGGCTGGCTGATGTACAGCTCCCTGGCGGCCCTTGATATGTTGCCGCTTTTGGCAACCTCATAAAATATCCGGTACTGTGACAGATTTTGTTCCATGAAAGCTCCTTTCAGACTTATGTGCGGTCGGTGATCCCATAACCGAATTTTATAGTAAACATGCCTATTATGTATTTCTATTATAACTGCCCGTATGGTAAAATGCAATTACGAATTTTGAACAGGAGGATTCACATATGGGAATGACAATGACCCAGAAGATTCTGGCGGCTCACGCAGGCCTCCCTGAGGTGAAGGCGGGACAGCTGATCGAGGCCGACCTGGATCTGGTGCTTGGTAATGATATCACGGCTCCGGTTGCCATCAATGAGATGAAGAAGATGAACAATCAGACCGTCTTTGACAAGGACAAGATTGCCCTGATCATGGACCATTTTATCCCTAACAAGGATATTAAGTCCGCGGAGAACTGCAAATGCTGCCGGGAATTTGCCTATAAGCATGAGCTGAGCAACTATTTTGATGTGGGAGAGATGGGCATTGAACACGCCCTGGTCCCGGAGAAAGGTCTGGCTGTGGCTGGAGACGCCATCATCGGCGCGGACTCCCACACCTGTACCTACGGTGCCCTGGGAGCTTTCTCCACCGGCGTGGGAAGTACGGACATGGCGGCCGGCATGGTGACCGGCAAAGCCTGGTTCAAGGTGCCCTCTGCTCTGAAATTTGTCCTGACCGGAAAGCCCTCCAGGTGGGTCAGCGGCAAGGACGTGATCTTACATATCATCGGCATGATCGGCGTGGACGGAGCCCTCTACAAATCCATGGAATTTGTGGGAGACGGAATTGCCAATCTGTCCATGGACGACCGGTTTACCATCTGCAATATGGCCATCGAGGCCGGCGGAAAGAACGGCATCTTCCCGGTAGACGACCTGGCCGTCGCCTACATGGAGGAACACTCCGGCCGGAATTATAAGATTTACGAGGCTGATGAGGACGCGGAGTACGACGCGGTCTACACTATCGATCTGTCATCTCTGAAGCCTACGGTTTCCTTCCCCCATCTTCCGGAGAACACGAAAGAAGTGGGAACCTTCGGAGACGTGAAGATCGATCAGGTGGTCATTGGTTCCTGCACCAACGGACGAATCAGCGATATGCGTGTGGCGGCCGAGATTCTGAAGGGCAGAAAGGTAGCCAGAGGAGTTCGCTGTATCGTGATTCCGGCGACTCAGAGCGTCTATCTGCAGGCGCTGAAGGAAGGGCTTCTGGAGATCTTTATTGAGGCAGGCGCTGTAGTCAGCACACCCACCTGCGGTCCCTGCCTGGGCGGCTACATGGGCATCCTGGCGGCGGGAGAGCGCTGTATTTCTACTACCAACCGAAATTTCGTAGGCCGTATGGGCCATGTGGACTCGGAAGTGTATCTGGCCAGTCCGGCCGTGGCGGCGGCCAGCGCGGTGGCAGGAAAGATCTGCTGCCCCTGCGAGCTGTAAGGAAGGAGGATTCAGACCATGAAAGCGAATGGAAGCGTATTTAAGTACGGAGACAATGTAGATACGGACGTGATCATTCCGGCCAGATATCTGAATGCTACGGAAGGCGCGGAATTGGCAAAGCACTGCATGGAGGATATTGACAAAGAGATTATCCACAGGGTAAAAGACGGCGATATCATTGTGGCAAAGAAAAATTTCGGCTGCGGTTCTTCCAGAGAGCATGCGCCTTTGGCGATCAAGTGCGCCGGCGTCAGCTGCGTGATCGCGGAGACCTTTGCCAGAATCTTCTATCGGAATGCCATCAATATCGGCCTGCCCATCATCGAGTGCAAAGAAGCCTCAGAGAAGATTCAGGACGGAGATCAGGTGGAGATCGATTTCGATTCCGGCGTCATCACCAACGTGACCAGGGGAGAGTCGTACCAGGGACAGGCGTTCCCGCCCTTTATGCAGAATATCATCACGGCTGGAGGCCTGGTGAACTATATTAATGCGAAATAATGGCTCGTGGAGATTCACAAGTTACGATTCACAGTCGAAAAAGCGTACAGAATGTCTTTGCAAGCAAGCTTGCAGATATTCTGTACGCTTTTTCGACTGTGAATCGTAACTTGAGTTGACATAAAATACCGCCGACATGGTTCGACGGTATTTTTGTTACGTCAGTTTAACATAAATGTAATATTTAAGAAATAAAATGGAGGTAAAATCTGAATAAAAAAGCAATACAATTGGAATAAAAATATCGTGCAACCTGTACAAGTCTCCTGGAACCGGAAAAAGGCGGAGCTGAAAATATGACAAATCGCTCCACAAACCATTGACTATATGGATTAAAATCAAATATAATTACCACTATCCTCTCAAAAAGCAGGCAAAAAATGGAAGATATTTCCCACTTTGGCCTGAAATCGGGAGGAAAAGGAGAATGTGCATCTATGCTTACATTATGCTCATTTCTTCAGAACGTATTCACATTCGTGAGATCATTGGTCCTGCGTGTTTCCAAAAAGGATTACCGTCATAAGGCAGTAATATATCTGGCAGGCTGTGTGATCACGGCGGTGGCGATGACTTCCAGCGGTTTTGGCGGAGGCGGAAGGAATGTGATAACCGCGTTTGCTGAAACGGTTTCCGACAACAGTCCGGAGCAGGAGGAATCTGAAGAAATCGAAAACATTACGGAAGCAGAAGAGGAACAGAAACAGATACAGGAAAGAGCTGAAGCGGCTCAGAAGGAGGCCAGGCTGGCTGTAGAGGCCAGCAGAGAAGCCAGAGAAATTGCGGAAAAGATCAAGGAAGGTCCGGGTTATTCCGAAAAGACACAGAATCAGCCGGGTGGGGAGGAAGGGCAGATTGACGAGGCAGTAAGCCTGGAAGCTGAAAGTACGGAGGAAGAGAATAATTACGGAAAATTTACAGAATACAGTGATAAAGATTATCAGGTACTGTTGAAGATTGTTCAGGCCGAGGCCGGAATCTGTGATGCCAAAGGAAAGATTCTTGTGGCTAATGTGGTTCTTAACCGCGTGAGAAGCGGAGAATTTCCGAATACCATTTCGGAAGTGGTATATCAGAGCGGTCAGTTTTCTCCGGTGCAGGATGGGAGTCTGTACAGCTGCAGAGTGACGGACGAGACGGTAGCGTGTGTAAACAGGGCCCTTCAGGGAGAGGATTATTCTCAGGGGGCGTTATATTTTATGAACCGGAGCGGGGCCAGATCGAAAGCGTCCCGCTGGTTTGACAGAAATCTTACATTCCTGTTTAAACACGGCGGACATGAGTTTTTCAAATAAGCTGCCGAGGGTATCTCCCAGGTTATTTTGCGGCTCTGGAGATACCCTCAAATTATGTCAGTATGCAAAAAGAGCGCCAGTGACGCTCTTTTTGTACTGTCGGCGGAAAAGTCTTGACTGACGGGGCAGAAAAGATTACGATGATAATGGAACATACCTGCGGTCTGTATGTGCGGAAGGGCCGCAGGTAAATATGAATCCAGCAGGTGGAAGCAAATGAAAAAGACGGCGATTGTTACCGGCGGCAGCCGCGGTATCGGGTACGCGATTGCGAGACGCCTTGGCCGGGATGGCTTTCAGATAGTAATTTTGGCCTCCGGCAGCAGAGAACGGTATCAGGATAAGCTGAATGAGATGGAACGGGAAGGAATTGATTATCTCTACGTCCAGGGAGATATTGCCAGTCAGGCGGACAGACTCCGCCTGGCGGAGGAAGCGGTAAAGCGTTTCGGGGGAATACATGTGCTGGTTAATAACGCGGGGGTCGCGCCTAAAGAGAGGGTCGATCTTCTGGACATGACTGAAGAGAGCTTTGACCGCGTTATGAACATTAACACGAAAGGAAACCTGTTTTTGACGCAGATCGTGGCGAAGCAGATGCTTAAGCAGCCCTGGGAAGGAAAGAAGAGGGGAACTATTATCAATATTTCTTCCTGTTCATCCGTAGTGTCCTCTGTAAACCGGGGAGAATACTGTGTGTCCAAGGCCGGCATCTCCATGCTGACAACGCTTTTTGCCGACCGTCTGGCAGCAGAGGGCATTCTGGTCCATGAGGTGCGTCCGGGAGTTATTATGACGGATATGACCAGCGCGGTTCAGGAAAAATACGACCGTCTGATTGCCGAGGGAGAGTTTCCCATTGCCAGATGGGGAACGCCGGAGGATGTGGCCGGAGCGGTTTCAGCCCTGGCCGGCGATGATTTCCTGTATACAACGGGCAACTATATCGATGTGGACGGAGGGTTTCATATCCGCAGACTTTAGGCTACAGATATTTTGTATCTTTATATCTACGGATTCCACCCATCGCATCCGCTTAGGACCTTCTCTTTGGAATAAAGGGGAAGG
Source organism: uncultured Lachnospiraceae bacterium (assembly GCA_947588855.1). Classification (GTDB taxonomy): domain Bacteria; phylum Bacillota; class Clostridia; order Lachnospirales; family Lachnospiraceae; genus UBA3402. The sequence goes on along the minus strand of CANQBN010000052.1, from coordinate 1,465 downwards.
TCTTTTTCAGTCAGCCGTTTGATCCAGTCCGGCCGTCCGGACATATCCCCGCCGGGGCCGAAGCTTCCGTATTCGGCGTAAAACGCGTGGGTATGGGCTTCAGGCTTGTTCCAGTCATGCCAGCCTTCGGGACGGATATGGGCGTCCATCTGGCAGTCGATGAGGACCGTTTTGGCATATTCCCGCCAGGGGCGTCCCAGGTAAGTGACCTGAGGCGGGCAGTCGCTGGTGAAATGACAGTTCTTCATTACATAGCCATACGTCTGGCCTTCCGGCGTGGAAGCCGCGGTGACAAAGCTGTCGTGACCCGTATATTTAGAATGGATTTCACAGCCTTCAAAGTAAGCCGCGGCACCTCCGAAGATAAAGTCAACATCGCCCTCGATATAACAGTTCCTGTAATAGTGCCGGCCGGGTCTCCGGGGAGCGAATTCCTTGGGGCCCGCAAAACCCCGTTGTTCTACCTCCTTAGGAGGAAGAGGGGCAGTGAAAAGGGTGTCCTGACCTCCCAGCATCCGGCAGTTGTCGAAGACGATCCGGTCTCCGTCCACATAGAGGGCCAGAGCCTGTCCCACCAGAGTTCCCGGGCCGGAACTGTTCTCAAAGGTTAAATTCCTGGCCGTGAAATCATCGGCGTCGATAAAGCAGGAATAGCTTCGGAAGGTGCCCCGTTTCTCTCCGTCCGGCATCTTCATCAGGGCATAGAGATCATAGGTGAGAATGGTGTTGTCCCGTGACTCTCCCTGAAAGGTCACATGGGGTCTTCGGACAGTCACCCGCTCCTTGTAAGTTCCGTTATGGATATGCAGGAGAACCTCATCCTGGTTGTCCGCCGGCAGAGAATCTAACGCCGCCTGAATAGAAGAAAAGTCTCCCCTGCCATCCTGCGCGATATGAAGAATCATAGCCATCGTTCCCTCCCTGTTATCATTTATTTTTAAGGATACTGCTTAGAATCGAGATCATCTTGTTCACATCAACCGGCTTGGGCAGATGTCCGTTCATTCCTGTCTCCAGGGCCTTCTGACGGTCTTCCTCGAAAGCGTTGGCGGTCATGGCGATAATAGGAATGTTGGCAAGCGCCGGATTTTCAAGGCCGCGGATTACTTCAGTGGCCTCATATCCGTTCATAACAGGCATCTGGACATCCATAAGAATCACATCGTAATAGCCCGGAGAAGAGTTTTTAACCATATCGCAGGCAATCTGTCCGTTCTCGGCGCTCTCGATTACAAATCCGACTTCGCTCAGAAGCTCTGTGGCGATTTCGCGGTTTAAGTCGTTGTCTTCCACCAGCAGGATCCGTTTGCCGTGGAAATCTTCCTCTGACGCAGCTGTTTCCTCCACGATTTCCTGTGTTTTGCCAAGGGCCCGTTCCAGGATTCTGTGAAGATCGGAAGCGAAGAGAGGTTTGCTGATGAAATCGGTGACGCCGGCGTTTCTTGCCTCGTCCTCAATGTCTGCC
>CANQBN010000051.1 GCA_947588855.1 uncultured Lachnospiraceae bacterium | reverse complement strand
TCGCATACTTCTCTGAATTTCTCTTAAAAGAATTTTCAGGGTCTTGCATACTGTTCTGTCTTCGATTGTCAAGGTCCATATCAGCCCTCTTTTTCAGAGGGCGATACTTATAATACCAAAACAAATTCCAAATGTCAACAACTTTTTATATTTTATTTTTTTTGATTTTAAAATACGCCGAATCCACTTTCCTAATTCTAATTATTACGATGAATACTAATATACTTCTGCTGAAAAAGCAATTCTCCATTCTCTTTCAACACAGCTGTCATATAAGAAGGATTCCTTCCCTCCTGCCTCGGATAAGACAGGCTGCCGGGATTCAGCGCGATCACTCCGTCAATTTTTGCGAGAAACGGTTTGTGCGTGTGACCATACATAACTATATCGCATCCTCTGCTCCTCGCTTCATCAACCACTCCCTCCGGTCCCATGGAAACCCCGTAATAATGGCCATGAGTAAGCAGAATCTTATGAGTACCCAGCTGAATCTCCCGTTCCTTATCCAGCATGGAAAAAAAATCATTATTCCCCAACACCATCTCCATCCGGCATTCGGAATTAACCCAGTCAGGAATAAAATGTTCGCTTCCCTCAGCATCGCCAAGATGAATCAGCATATCAAGCGGTTTTTCCTGAGCAATAACATCTTTCAGGTTGTCATCCTTCCGATGGGTATCGCTGACGATCAGTATCTTCATCGGCTCTCCTTCCTGATAACCTCCTTAAGGCACAGCTTCATAGCCTCAAGGGCCTTGCCTCTGTGACTGATCTCGTTCTTCCGCTCAAGAGGTATCTCCGCGGACGTCATTCCGTATTCCGGCAGATAGAAAATAGGATCATAACCAAAACCGTTATTCCCCGCAGGTTCGTGAGCAATCACTCCTTCTACAGCCCCTTCTGTATGCAGGACACTTCCATCCGGCATCACCGCAGCGATGGCACAGACAAATCTGGCAGTCCGCCTGTCTTCAGGAGCAGGCGCAACTCTCTCGATAATATTCTGATTTTTAATCTCGTAAGAAGTATTCTCCCCCATGTACCTGGCAGAATATATACCCGGCTCTCCGTTAAGAAAATCCACTACCAATCCGGAATCATCCGCCAGCACAATGTCCCCTGTCAATGCCCAGACTGCTCTGGCCTTTATCTCTGCATTTTCCGCAAATGTAGTTCCGTCCTCCACAATGTCGGGCGATACGCCTGCTTCCTTCATCGACAGGATTTCCAATCCCAGATCTTCAAGAATCATGCGGAATTCCCGCATCTTTCCGGCATTCTCCGTCGCAATGATAATTCTGTGTTTCATAAGTTTTCATCCTCCGTCCGCTTTCTGGCCGGCGGTTTCGGCCCCAGATACTGATAAAAATATGTTTTTATCATACCATTATAAATCTTCCTGTTCTTATCAGCCTTTCTGCCCAGATACCGTTCCGCATCCTCATAGGCAGTAATAATATAGGCAGACCAGCTGTCCAGGGCACGGTATCTCTCTCCCAGTTCCCTGTACAGTTCAGGCAGATCCTTTTTATCTTCCATTCTCTCTCCGTAAGGCGGATTTGCAATGAGAAAACCGTATTTTTTCGGATGACTCAGCGCGCTCAGCGGCCGCTGCTGAAAATGAATCAGCTTTCCCACACCTGCTCTCTCCGCATTGGCTCTGGCCGTTTTCACTACATTTCCGTCAATATCATAGCCCTGGATGTCCGTCAGAATCGATGTATTCATCAATTCCTGCGCCTCATCAGCCGCATCAGTCCAATATCTTCCCGGTATAAGATTCTGCCACTCTTCCGCCAGAAATGAGCGCTTCATACCCGGTGCTATGCCTGCCGCCATCATAGCCGCTTCTATGGGAAACGTGCCGCTTCCGCAAAACGGATCCACCAGAATCCGGTCTCCTCTCCATGGCGTCAGCATAATCAGGGCCGCCGCCAGCGTTTCTGAAATAGGCGCCGCCCCGGACATGGGACGATACCCTCTTTTATGAAGAGACTCACCTGTGGTATCGATTCCTATAGTCACCTGGTCCTTATAAAGAAACACCCGCAGGGGATAGCGGCTTCCGGTTTCCGGAAAAACCGATATACCATAAGCCTCCTTCATCCGCTCTACCATAGCTTTTTTCATGATTCGCTGAATATCTGACGGACTGAACAGCTTGCTCTTAATTGAGGACGCTTTCGTTACCCAGAATCTTCCGTCTCTGGGTATCAGCTCTTCCCAGGGTATTTTTCTGGTTTCCTGAAACAGTTCTTCAAAAGTTTCCGCATGAAAGCATCCAGCTTTCACAAGCACTCTTTCCGCGGTTCTCAGGAATACGTTAGACCGGCAGACGGCTTCCTCGTCCCCGACAAAAGTGACCCTTCCATCCTCTACCAGTGATATTTCATATCCCAAATCATATATTTCTTTCTTAAGCACCGACTCCAGTCCGAAATGACAAGGAGCGATAATTTCATACAGTTTTTTCACATGTCACCTCTTACAACCGAAGCTCTTTTATCTTGCCGCCGTCAAAGTCATAAACAGTAAACATGTCTCCATCCAGCATGGCATAGCTTGGCGGATTGCCGTCCTTGGGCAACGAAACAGAGCCGGGATTCAGCAGGAACTTATCTCCCATAGTTCTGGCCACGGGAAGATGAATATGACCATATATCAATGCCTCACCGGCCTGCATGGGCGGCAGACAGTTCTCATTAAATACATGCCCGTGTGTAGCATAAATCGTCTTTCCATTCAATACAAAAAGAGCATAATCTGCCATGATTGGAAACTCCAATACCATCTGATCCACTTCGGAATCACAGTTGCCTCTGACTGCGTATATTCTGTCTCTGCAGGCATTCAGCATGGCGATTACCTGCTTAGGCTCATAATCCCGGGGCAGATTGTTTCTGGGACCATGATAAAGAATATCCCCCAGAAGAATCAGTTTCTCTGCGCCTGACTCTTCAAATGTCTCCAGCATCCTTCTGCAATAGAAAGCGGAGCCATGAATATCCGACGCAAACATGTATTTCATAACGGTCACCTCTTTTTGGCTACTATTTTATAGCCTCAAACAGCGTTCTGTCAACCAAATCCGCTTATATGACCGCACTTTTCCGGGCAGTATCCGATTTACTCAGATATACCTCCATTCACAACATCTCCCTGCACAAGGTGGGACCCACGATAAGCCATCAATCCGCCTGCGACATTAACCACCTGATACCCCCGATCTACCAGATGGTTGCAGGCCAGCATACTCTGACTTCCTCTGGTACAATAAAACACAATAGGCGTCCCCACCGGCAATTCACCCAGCCTCTCCTCCAGTTCTTCAAAAGGAATATTAACAGCTCCTTTCAGATGGCTGCGCAGAAAAGCTTCACGACCTCTTAAGTCTACCAGAAACATCTGCCTTCCTCCGTCAATCCAATAATCCAGTTCTCTTACGGTTATAATCGGATAACACATACTTGTTCACCTGTCCTTTTTTATAGTATATGGGACAGACTGACAGAAAGTTACAGACAAAAAGCCGTCCCTTCCCGGGACGGCTCCTCTGCCAGTTTCATTCGATTATCTGTTGTTGTCGCAGTTTTTGCTGCTACCTGCGCCATTCTGACCATTGTTCTTGTTATTATTCTGGCTGTTGTTCTGATTGCTGTTCTGACTGTTGTTCTGATTGTTATTCTGGTTATTGTCGTAACTGTTCTTTGCCATGATAGGCACCTCCTGACTTGTTGTTTTTAAGTTACAGGAGTAGTATGGTTGATCCCATTCATAATTATACCGGAATCTTAAATTTTTGCGCGGCAAAATGCCTGAATCCTAATCGCCAAGGACATTAACGATCCTGATCGGCGTTCGATAGTTCCACGGAGACATCTTCACGCCCGTCTTATAGGTAGACGCATGCACTACCTGTCCATCACCTGCATAAATCGCCACATGGTTGATTCTCGAACCTGAACCGTAGAAGACCAGGTCTCCCGGGCGCATCTGGTCAGCACTTATGGACATCCCCTGGGCCGCCTGACTGACGGAACTTCTCTGCATTGCCACCCCGGCCGCATTCTGCATAACATAGCGCACAAATCCCGAACAATCCACGCCGGTATTCGGATCATTACCCCCATAGCGATACCTGCACCCAAGAAATTGCTTTGCGAAATTAACAATTACCTGCCGGTAATCATAAGCCGCGGCAGCCTGAGCCTGTATCTGCGAGGCCTGAGCTTCCTCTGATTCTTTATATGCCTCCGCATCCTCAATATCCACCCGCTCAGCGGACAGATAACCTACCGCATCTCCCACCTGCACTTCCATCCAGCCGCCGCCTTCATCATCAAGAATATGAAAATATTCCCCATCAGCAGCAGTTTTTAATATATCATAAGAATCCATAGAAACATAAATATCAGCCGCATCCTTCACAACAGCTACATACTGCCCTCCCGCAAGGCCGGGACCGCTGATCTGAATATGCCCGGCCAAAGCCGTCGCAGGGCTTGCAGCCAGCATGCCCGCACACAGTACAGCCGTTTTAATCCCTCGAAGTATTCTTCTATCATTCATTAAACATTCTCTCCCATCTTTTCAAAACAAAAGTCCCGCCGGATAATCCGCCCTTTTCTAAGAAAGCACGTCCACAATTTTCACCGGTGTCCGCCTATTCCATGCGGACACCCGAATACCGGTCTTCCGGGAAGACGCATGCACGATCTGTCCGTTACCTATGTAGATAGCTACGTGATTAATTCTTGAGCCATTGCTGTAAAAAACCAAGTCTCCCGGCCGCGGGCTCTGCACTGCTCTGCCCTCTGCCGCCTGAATCCATGAAGCATGCGTCAGAGGCACGCCGGCCACATGCTTCATGACATAAGCTGTGAATCCGGAACAATCTACTCCGGTATGAGGATCCTCCCCTCCCCATACATACGGTTTCCCAACAAATTCCAACGCATACTCTACGACATTGCTTCTCAGAAATGCCCGCGGATTCATCTCTTCACACGCAGTTTCCAGCAGCGTGACCCTGTCATCCACCTTTAAATATCCTTTGATATTTTCATCTTCAATCAGAACCCACTCCATCTCATAGGATGATGCTTTATAAGTCTTCCCCAAGACCGCTTCCGCCACCTTAGGAGAATGAACGGTTCTGTCCATATAAACTGCCGTTCCCGGCGCATTCACTTTTATCTTATAAGAAGAACTGGTCTCTATCCCAATTCCCTCTATGTACCTTTCCGCAGCTTCAGCCTGGCGTAAATCTGACGGCGCAGCCATACTTAATATCCCGCATAACCCCAACCGCCAAAACACTTTCCATGCTCTGGTTTTCATTGCATCAAGGCCTCTTTTATTCCGTTTTTGTTACAATTCTGTTACATATTTTTTATTATATTTCGTTTATATTACTTTGTCAAGTAAAAAAGGTGATGAAACTATTACGATCAGTTTCATCACCTTTTAATATTTTCTTAATATATCATTCGCTACCATCGTCGGTTGGGTCCGCGGAACAGGCGAATCAAAAGCCAGATAATAATAATGGGACCCAAAAATGGCGCAAGAAGGGTGAAAATTCCTCCAATAACAGCAAACACGAGATACAACACCAGGAACACGATCAAAACAATAGCCAGTTTCACATACCATTTGCTCAAATCAAACACATGGAAGGACCCTCCGGCTTCCTGCTGCCGGTCGTCATATCCGGAACCCTCATAGCCGTAGCCGCCGGAAGCCCCGCCTGTGCTCTCATAACCGCTGGTTCTGTAAGTGCCTCTGGCATCTTCCTCCGGAATATCCGTGGTATCTTCAATATTCTTGGCTATCAGCCTGGGCGTACCGATCTCTTCAATAACCTCTTCCTCAGTCCGTCCCTTCCGAACTTCATCACTGATATACTCTTCATAATAGCGCATATTCTCTTCGACTACGTCCGGCGGTACATCTCCTGATAAGTCCCGGCGCAGAGCCTGAAGAAATTCCTGTTTGTTCATGCATATCTCCTTGGTTTTATCATCAGCAGCCTCATCCCGAACCTTCTGACCGGCCGGTTCCGTCTGCTTATTCTACTCAACATGTTCTTTGATAACGCCTTCCCGGTAAGCGGCCACCAGTTCTTTCAAGTCGCTTATCTTGGCATCCAATTCCGCTCCCAGATCCGTATCGCTTACCATGACACGGCTCTTCATTTTCTCCACAATCGTCACCTTAGGCGTATTCTTCTTGCCTGCCACAAAAGGCTTATGCTCCGCCAGCGCCAGATGTCTGGAATTATAAATGAGAGTGTATCCTGCAATTCCGGTTTTACTCTGATACGCCTTAGACAGACCGCCGTCGATGACATACAGTTTGCCTCCGGCCTTGACGGGAGTCTCACCGTCCTTAATCTTCACCGGCACATGACCGTTGATAATATGGCTTCCTTTCGTAGGCAGACCAAACTCCTTCAGGATCTTATCACAGTACTCTTCCTTGACGCTCAGCTGATAGTAGGGATTGAAAGTCTCCTTATGGGTAGATTTATCCTCCACAAAATAATTCTCAAAGGTCGTCATCTTATCCTTGCCGAAGACCGGAGACTTGGCGCCGCACCAGAGATACCACATGAAATCTCTGGCAAACTCCTTGTCCGGATTGCTGTCAGCGAAGAAATACGCGCTCTGAACCATCTGATCCACAAAATCCATCAGAGCCTTTCCGGAATAAGGAACTCCGTGAAACGTAATAGAATCAAAAGTGCCATCCTCCTTCATAGGGATACATCCATGATACAGCAGATTGTTATTGATCCGGGTATACATGGCCCCATGGGAATAAAGGAACTTCACATGCTTATGAAGCAGGGCGCTGTGACGGAAAGACAGCTTCAGCGTGTGCAGAAGCTCTTCCTCCTCAGGCGACAGGGCCAGGGGATTCTTAGGATCGACAGTAGGAAAATGCATATCCAGCATGGGATAAGTCTTTCCCTCCACCGTCACGGTTCCCTTCTCAAAATCAATCTTCTCCAGCAGGCAGCGCTCGTCCATCTCGTATTCCGGATGGCGCTTGATAATCTGGCCTTCCACCTTAAACTGGATAATGGCAATTGCCTTGTGCATCTTGGCCGCCAGACCCGGATCTACAGCATCATAGATATTCTGATCCAGAATATGCGGTTTAAACCTCTCACAGGAGTCGTCCCGGTAAACGGCGGCGGCAAACATGGACAACGGCCTCAGATTGATGCCATATCCGTCTTCCAGCACATCAAAACCATTGTAGCTGATAGCAATTCGCAGCACATTGCAGATACAGGCCAGATTACCGGTGGCAGCGCCCATCCAGTCGATATCATGATTTCCCCACTGGATGTCCACATCATGAAAATGGATCAGTTCTTCCATGATCAGATCCGCTCTGGGACCTCTGTCAAAAATGTCTCCGATAATGTGAAGGCTGTCAATGGTCAGCGCCTGGATCAATTCACACAGGGCACATATAAATTTATCAGCGATATTAATATCGATAATGGTGCGGACAATCTCGCTGTAGTATACTTTCTTATTCTCATCATTGTAATCCACATGAAGCAGCTCATCGATAATATAAGCGAAATCCGCCGGCATCTTCTTCCGGACTTTGGAACGGGTATATTTGGAAGAAACCACCTTGCTGATCTGCACCAGACGATAGATGGTAATCTTTCTCCAGTCATCGCTGTTCTTTCCGGACCGTTCCATGCGGGCCAGTTCCCGTTGCGGATAGTAGATCAGATTGGCAAGTTCTTCCTGCTCCTCCTCCGGAATCACATATCCGAAGGTCTCCTTGATCTTCTCACGGATAATTCCCGAGGAGGAACGCACCAGATGAATGAACGCTTCATGTTCTCCGTGCAGATCGCTGAAGAAATATTCCGTGCCCTTCGGCAAACCGCCGATAGCAGTCAGATTGATAATCTCACTGGACGCCGCCCGAATCGTCGGATATTCTCTGGCCAGAAGCTTCAAATAAGCGATATCTCTCATGGTGAATCCCCTCCCCGATAGGATATTCCGTCTGCCCATAAAATATGGGCCGCTGAAATTGCCGTTTTGATTAGTATAACACAGAATACCAAAATTGAAAAGATATGGGAATTGTATACTTTACCGGCTGTCAGCCGGCATCTTCTGTTCCCCTGTGTTTTCTGTCTTATCCGGAATTTTCTGCTCCCTTGCTCCATTGGGAATTGCGGGATCCTCCATCTGATAGGCGCGGTAATGCTCTTTTGTCGCGGCATCCCGAACTGTTTCGGAACGGTTATTGTAAAGAAATTTCACCAGTTCATAGCAGTCAATCCATATTTCATTATTGCCTTCCTTCTGGGATTCATCAAAAATAAGCTGTAACCCGAAATGCAGGTGAGGTTCAGCGATATTGTTGGTGTTTTCCGTCCTGCTGTACCCGGTCCGCCCAAGATAGCCGATTACATCGCCGGCCTGAACCACGCTTCCCTCCTGGAGAGATTTGTGGTAAGGGTAATTCTTCCGAAGATGAGCGTAATAGTAATACCGCCGGCCGTCAAAGCTGCGGATTCCCAGTCTCCAGCCGCCATACTGATTCCAGCCCATTGCCTCCACATATCCGGACTCAACGGCAATAACCGGAGTACCTACCTGTCCCATCATATCATGACCCAGATGCTGCCGTTTGAACCCATAGCTTCTGGAAGCGCCAAAATCATCGAAATCACTATAAGGATAGTTCTTCGCAATAGGTGAAAATGCTTTCAGGCCGTATTTCGTCACCCATACGTTATCATCTGTTCGAATGGGATTGCCGCCGCTATCCTTCGGCAGCACAAAGTCCGGCGCCTGGCTTCCCGGAATTTCAATCTGATACTCTCCCACCATGCCGCTCAGAACCGCGGTATAGGCCTCCAGATAATAAGGATAGTACTTCATATTCGTTGTAATGTCTTCCATTTTTTCACCATTTTGAAGACGCCCGGCAATATCGTCCATGTCACTTCCTCTGTACCTGGAAAAATCGCCTCCGTACCTGGCTCCCAGATAAGCCAGAAGCTCAATCCAGTTCAAATGGATATCCGCCTGACAGGTATTTACATCATACCAGAAAGCCCTGTCGAGCGCTTCAGCTGTTACCTGAAAGTCAACCCAGTGAATATAATCCTTTTCACGGGCCGCCGAACTTCTCTCTGCATCCGCATTGTTATCCGTCTCTTCTGTTTTCATCCCCCTTTCCGCATCAGAGGCATCCCGGCTGACGGTCATCCTGCTGCCCCACGGCGTCAGGAGTACCAGAAAAGCCAGCAGCACTGCTGACTCAAGAGCGATGATCAGATGAAAGAAATTCGGCCGTTTGCTGAAATCCATAAGAAACCTCCGCCTTTTACTGAATAAAAAATATGCTGAAAAAAAACAAAATATGAACTTCGTTTTTCTTTCCTTTTGAACGGACTTGATATATAATAATCAGGAATTTACAGCATTAACTGAAACAGAGGCAGAACTGCCCGGGAGAGTATTCTTATGATTTATTCCGTAACATATGCTTCGCCGGCGGGTCTTTTGACCATCGCCGGCCGAAATGACAGCATCATCGGCCTGTGGATAGAAGGCCAGAAATATTTTGCCGAGAATGTGAGGGAACCGATAATACAAGCCAGGTCCTCTGACATCTCAATCCTTTCTCAGGCGTGCAGCTGGCTGGACCGATATTTTGCAGGAAAAAAGCCTTCGCCCGCCGAACTTCCGCTGGCGCCGGAAGGCAGTGAGTTCCGCAGGCGGGTATGGGATATCCTCTGCCGGATTCCCTATGGCGAGACCGTTACCTATGGAAAAATCGCAGGATATCTGTCAGCCCAAACCGCAAAGCATGTGTCCGCTCAGGCCGTAGGAGGCGCAGTCGGTCACAATCCTATTTCCATCATCATCCCCTGCCACAGAGTCATGGGAGCAGGCGGCAACCTGACCGGCTACGCCGGCGGAATCGCCGTTAAAAAGCTGCTTCTGGAACTGGAGGGAGTGGACACCTCCGGATTTTATCAACGCGATACAAGGAGATCTTCCCATGAATAAAGAAATAGCAGACAAAAATATCGTTATAAGAAAATACACGGATTCCGATCTGGACGATATGATACGGATCTGGAATGAGGTGGTGGAGGACGGTGTTGCCTTTCCCCAGGAGGACCTTCTGAACCGGGAAACCGGCGCGGAATTTTTCGGTTCCCAAACTTACTCTGCCGTAGCTGCGGACTCTTCCACCCAAAAAATATATGGCCTGTACATCCTCCATCCCAACAATATCGGAAGATGCGGCCATATCTGCAACGCCAGCTATGCCGTCAGCCGGGACAGCCGGGGCCTCCATATTGGAGAAAAGCTGGTGACGGACTGCCTGTCTCAGGGCAAAATCCACGGTTTTCGCGTTCTCCAGTTTAACGCCGTAGTAGCCTCCAACAGCCACGCCCGCCATCTCTACGAGCGGCTGGGCTTCATTCAGCTGGGTACGATTCCCGGCGGCTTCCGGATGAAGGATGGGCATTATGAAGATATCTGCCCCTATTACCATGAACTGTAACAGTCTGATCATAATTAAAAGGAGCCATTGCAGAATCGCTGCAGTGAATATTCTGCGGCAGCGCCATCAAACGCCCAAAATTATAAATCCTCTATGAGATTGCCCTTCCTCACGTTCTCATCAATCAGTTCCATGGAATATCCGCCGATCTCACGGGAACCACGGGCCGTATTCCTGTGGCGGCCTTCCACCTGGGAACGCCGGATACTGTGCTGCTTCCAGTCCTCACCGTCATTGGAATTGTTCAGCAGAAGAGGCTGGAAATTGTCCATGGCCCGGGCGAACCGGGCCTCCGGCGTGGCGTAGGTTTCAAACTCCTCAAATAACTGCCTTAATTCATTTCCTTGATCCTCAGGAAGCAGGCCGAAGATACGCTCCGCCGCTTTCTCCTCCCGCTCCTTCTGAGTTATCAGGCCCTGCTCATCATAGGCGTAGGTATCGCCAGCATCAATCTCTACGATATCATGAATCAGCGCCATCATCATGGCCTTGGCCAGATCAATCTCCTCGTTGGCATACTCCCGCAGCAGATAGATCATAACCGCCATGTGCCAGGCATGCTCCGCATCATTCTCTCTCCGGCCATGACCGGATAAATGGGTCTGACGAAGGATGTTTTTCTCTTTATCGGCTTCAAGTATAAAGCTTAATTGCTTTTTAAACCGCTTTTTATCCATGAACTCCTCTTTTCCACCGCATACCGGTTCCGCGCTCTCCGGAATACCGCCATTTTCGGACCGCATTCCGGATCATCAGGAATCCGTTATTCTCAGATTCTGTGAATAAAAATCCCGCTCCGCAGCTTCGGCTCAAACCAGGTGGATTTCGGCGGCATGAGAAGTCCGGCATCTGCCACAGCGAACAACTCCTGGATGGATGTAGGATACATAGAAAACGCCACCGTCATATCCTCAGCGACTCTCCGCTCCAGCTCACCCAGTCCCCGGATTCCGCCGATGAAATCAATCCGCTTGTCCGTTCTGGGATCGCCAATTCCAAGAACCGGCCCCAGCAGATAATCCTGCAATACAGACACATCCAGACTCTTCACCGAATCACCTGCCGCTGCGGCTGTCACCTCCGGTTTTGCCGTAAGCTCATACCAGTCCCCATCCAGATACATACCGAACGTATTTTTCTCCTTCGGCTCATATGCCTGTTTTCCAATCTTCTTCACACTGAAGTTCTTCTTTACTTCAGTCAAAAATCCGTCTTTGTCCAGGCCGTTCAAATCCTTCACCACGCGGTTATATGGCATAATCATCAGCTGATCCTCCGGGAACAGCACCGCCAAAAAATAATTAAACGGCTCTTCTCCCGTATAATCTGGATGTTCTGCTCTTCGTTTCAGTCCTACCTTCACAGCTGATGCCGCCCGATGGTGACCGTCGGCAATATAAGTAAATGGAATCTTCTCAAACGTATCCTGAATCGCCTTCACCAGTCTCCGGTCGCTGATTTTCCAGATACTGTGGATGATTCCATCCTCAGATACAAATCGGTAAAGGGGTTCCTCTTCCTTGACATGCAGCATGATTTTAGTCAGAAGCTCATCGCTTCGATAGGCCAGAAAGATGGGACCTGTATGAGCGCCGGTAATATCCACATGGCGAATTCGGTCCTGTTCCTTCTCCTCCCTGGTGTTCTCATGCTTTTTGATGATTCCGTTCTGGTAATCATCGATAGAACAGCATGCCACGATGCCGGTCTGGCTTCTTCCGTTCATGGTCAAACGGTAAAGATAATAATTCTCCTCCTCATCCGTCACAAAGGTTCCGTCTTCGATCTCCTTCTCCAGAAGTTCTTTCGCCTTAGCATAGACCCTGGGATCATAGGTATCCACATCATCCGGAAACTGTGTCTCCGCCCGGTCGATATTCAAGAATGACAGCGGGTTTCCCTCTACCGCCTGACAGGCCTCTTTCCGGTTATATACGTCGTATGGCAGAGCCGCTACCTTGTCCACAACGGCTGCCGCCGGTCTTACGCAAATAAAGGGTCTCACAATTGCCATGTTGCTGTTTCTCCTTTTCTATGTTTACTCTATTTCATGATCTGACAATATTACCATGAGAATCATTCATGTTATCTCCGAAACAAAAGGGTTGGACCCTGCAGCCCAACCCTCAGCTTTTTTCGCTCCCACTCATGGTAGGGTACACCGCTTTTTGAGTATCTCTACTCTGTTTTTATTATATGGCAGGTTAAAATGCCTGTCAATATTTTTCCGCTTATTTTACCACTCTTACCCGCAGCACGCCATCGATGCTCTTCAGCTTAGCCAGGGTAACGTCGTCCACCGGGCTCTCCAGATCGAGCAGCGTATATGCATACTTGTCGCGGCTCTTATTGGTCATGTCGGAGATGTTCACACCACCTGCGGCCACTGCGCCGGTCACCTGACCGATCATGTTGGGGATATTCAAGTGATGCACGGCCAGTCTTCCCGCCACCTTGCAGATACCCATGTCACAGGCCGGATAATTGACGGAATTGCGGATATTGCCGTTCTCCAGGTAATCCATGATCTCCTCGACCGCCATCTTGGCACAGTTATCCTCGGATTCCTCCGTGGAAGCTCCCAGATGAGGAATCACGATGGCGCCTTCCATATTGGCAGACTTGGCGTTGGGGAAGTCGGACACGTACTTACGCACCTTGCCGGACTTTAGAGCCTCCGCCATGGCGTCGTCGTCAACCAGCAGATCTCTGGCGAAATTCAGCACCACCACGCCGTCCTTCATCTGATTCAGCACATCAGCGTTGATCATTTTCCTGGTGGAATCCATCAGAGGCACATGGATGGTAATGTAATCGCACTCCTGATAAATGGTATCCACAGAAGTAATGTGCTTGACGGCACGGGACAGGCTCCAGGCCGCGTTGACAGAGATAAACGGATCATAACCATAGACATCCATGCCCAGTGAAGCAGCCGCGTTGGCCACCTGAGCGCCGATGGCGCCCAAACCAATGACACCCAGCTTCTTGCCCAAGATCTCGGTGCCTGCAAATGCCTTTTTGCTCTTCTCCACGGTCTTATTGATGTTGGCGTCGTCCTTATTGTCTTTGCACCACTGGATCCCACCTACGATATCACGGGAAGCCAGAAGCATGCCAGCAATTACCAGCTCCTTCACACCATTGGCATTGGCTCCCGGTGTATTGAACACTACGATGCCTTTGTCGGCACATTTCTCCAGAGGAATATTGTTGACGCCGGCTCCGGCTCTGGCTATGGCCAGCAGGTCGTCGCCCAGCTCCATATCATGCATGGCGGCGCTGCGGACCAGCACGCCGTCGGCTTCCGCCATATTGTCAGTCAGGGCATAATCTTCCGTCAGAAGATCGGTGCCGTATTTGGAAATCGCGTTTAAACAATGAATCTTTCTCATGCCTGGTGCGCCTCCTCAAATTTCTTCATGAACTCAACCAGCTTCTCTACGCCTTCGATAGGCATAGCATTGTAAATGCTGGCTCTCATGCCGCCTACAGTTCTGTGACCCTTCAGGTTTACGAAACCGGCAGCTGTCGCCTCTTTGATGAACTGAGCGTCCAGATCAGCGTCTCCTGTCACGAAAGGCACGTTCATGATGGAACGGTCCTCTTTCACTACAGTCCCCTTGAACAGCTTGCTCTGATCCAGGAAATCATAGAGGATCTTGGCCTTCTTCTCATTGCGCTCCTTCATGACCTCAAGGCCGCCCATGGCCTTCAGCCACTTGAACACCTTGCCGCAGATGTAAATGCCGTAGCAGGGCGGAGTATTGTACAGGGACTTGTTGTCCACATGGGTCTTGTACTGGCACATGGTCGGCGTTCCCGGATATACGTCTTCCGTAACCAGATCCTCACGAATAATCACGATGACCACGCCGGCCGGTCCCACATTCTTCTGGACGCCGCCGTAGATCACGCCGTACTTGGTCACATCCACCGGCTCAGACAGGAAACAGGAGGACACATCCGCCACCAGGGTCTTTCCCTTGGTGTTGGGAAGGGTCTTATACTTGGTTCCGTAAATGGTATTGTTCTCACAGATGTAGACATAGTCCGCATCCTCGTCGATGGGCAGGTCGGAGCAGTCCGGAATATAGCTGAAGGTCTTGTCTTCGCTGGAAGCGATGGCGTTAGCCTTGCCATACTTCTGGGCTTCTTTCCAGGCCTTCTTGGCCCACTGGCCGGTGATAATGTAATCTGCCACGCCATGCTTCATCAGATTCATGGGAATCATAGCAAACTGAAGGTTAGCTCCTCCCTGGAGGAACAGGACTTTATAATTATCGGGGATGTTCATCAGTTCCCGAAGGTCCGCCTCCGCCTCGTTGATGATGGTCTCGAATGCCTTGGAACGATGAGACATCTCCATTACGGACATTCCGGTACCATTGTAGTCCAGCATTTCTGCTGCTGCTTCTTTCAATACTTCTTCCGGCAATACGGCCGGACCTGCTGAGAAATTGTAAACTCTGCTCATGGTCTTCTCTCCCCACTCTCCTCTGATTTGCGCTACCGTCTTGACGTGCAAAATATTTTGGTTGTACAGTGCGCGGGAGCTTGCTCACAAAGCACTGTACAGACAAAATATTTTATAGGGCGGGACGGCAGCAAATTTTATAGTTTTAAATCTGAATCATCAAATGCGTCGGAAATCGGCGCACCTGGCGATACCATTGGAAATACCTTATCATCGCAGTGAATCTGGCAGTCAATGAGAACCGGGATGTTCAGAGAAATAGCCTCCTCAAGCACCGGCTTGAACTCCTCCCGCTTCGTCACCCGGTAAGCCTTTGCACCCATGGCCTCGGCAACCTTTGCGAAATCCACATGGTCATTTAACACCGTATGCGAATACCGCTTGCCGTAGAACAGGGTCTGCCACTGGCGGACCATGCCCAGCACATGGTTGTTAATGACAACCTCGATGACAGGAATGTTGTAGCGGGTAGCCGTGGCAATCTCATTCATATTCATACGGAAACAGCCGTCTCCCGCGATGTTGATGACTACTTTATCCTTACGTCCCATCTTGGCTCCGATAGCTGCTCCCAAGCCGTAGCCCATGGTTCCCAAACCGCCGGAAGTCAAAAGGGTGTGCGGATTCTTATACTTGTAATACTGGGCAGCCCACATCTGATGCTGGCCTACCTCTGTGACGATCAGGGCGTCTC
Source organism: uncultured Lachnospiraceae bacterium (assembly GCA_947588855.1). Classification (GTDB taxonomy): domain Bacteria; phylum Bacillota; class Clostridia; order Lachnospirales; family Lachnospiraceae; genus UBA3402. The sequence goes on along the minus strand of CANQBN010000051.1, from coordinate 1,447 downwards.
CGCCGGTCACATCATAGATATCCTCCACCACGCCGGGGCCTGTCAGCAGGTCCTTGTTGTAGCGAAGGGGATACATATATTTCAGGCGCTCGATATGAGCGATCCACTCGTCATGGTTCTGGGGATCCAGACGGGCATTCAGCTTCCGCAGGATCACCTTCACATCGCCTACAATACTGGCGTGGGTGCGGATATTCTTGTTGATCTCCGCAGCGTCAATATCCAGCTGAAGGATTTTAGCGTTGCTGGCAAATTTGGACGCATTGCCTACTACCCGGTCACTGAAGCGTGCGCCGATCACGATCAGCAGATCGCACTCGGTAATTCCGAAATTGGAAGTCTTAGTACCGTGCATGCCAGCCATACCGGTGTAAAGCTCATCCGTGCCGTCAAATGCCCCCTTGCCCATAAGGGTATCGGCCACAGGGGCCTGAATCTTGTGAGCGAACTGGCGGACCTCTTCCGAAGCGTCAGACAGATTGGCGCCGCCGCCTACTAGGATAAAGGGCTTCTCGGAAGCCTTGATCATCAGGATAGCCTGTTCCATGTCGCTCTCCGTGATGGTCTCCGCCTGACGGGGCACCTCCCTGGGCACCTGGGGCTCATAATCGCATTCCGCCGCCGTCACATCCTTGGTGATATCCACAAGAACCGGGCCGGGCCGGCCGGACTTGGCAATCTTGAAGGCACGGCGAATCACATCGGCCAGCTTGGTCACATCTTTTACAATAAAATTGTATTTAGTAATAGGCATGGTCACGCCAGCGATATCGATCTCCTGGAAACTGTCGCGCCCCAGAAGGCTTACGCCTACGTTGCAGGTAATGGCTACTACAGGGATAGAATCCATGTAAGCGGTAGCAATACCTGTGACCAGATTGGTGGCTCCCGGGCCGGAGGTGGCCAGACAGACGCCTACCTTGCCGGTAGCTCTGGCATAACCGTCAGCCGCATGGGCCGCTCCCTGCTCATGGGAAGTCAGTATATGGGTGATCTCGTCCTGATGCTTGTAAAGAGCATCGTAGATATTCAGGATCGCGCCTCCCGGATATCCAAAAACCGTGTCAACTCCCTGCTCCTTCAAACACTCAATTACGATTTCCGAACCATTTAATTTCATTCAGTATCCTTCTCCTTACTATTAATCTGCCAAAACCGCGCCTTTATCCGCGGAAGTTACCTGCCTGCGGTACCGTTTCAGATATCCGTCCACATCCTTCATCTTCGGCGTCCAGCCTTCCCGGCGCTTCGCCATCTCCTCATCGGATACCAGCACATTGATGGTATTGGCGTTGATATCGATGGAAATGATATCGCCCTCCTGAACCAGACCGATGGGGCCGCCTACCGCCGCTTCCGGACACACATGGCCGATAGAGGCTCCCCGGGATGCGCCGGAGAACCGTCCGTCGGTGATCAGCGCCACGGAATCTCCCAGACCCATACC